>JBEKPZ010000136.1:0-19096 GCA_049520215.1 Bryobacteraceae bacterium
GCTTGAGTTCGGGCGTCATGGGCTGGACGAGCAGCAGGCGCTGGCCCTCCAGATGGCTGTCCTTGATGGTTGACCAGACGCATCCGACTACGCGGCCCAGCAGCATGTCAATCCAGTTGCACGTCGTCGACGATGCCGACGATGGCAGTGTCCACAGGCAGGTCCTTGCAGCCTTCCGCCATGCGCGCCGAGCTGCCGGACACCACCAGGACGCGCTCCTTGAATCCGGCGCTGACGGTGTCCACGGCCACCAGATAGCCGGCTTCGTCCTTGCCTTCGGGCGATACCGGCTTCACCACGATGAGCTTCTTGCCTTCCAGCCGGGGGTCCTTCCGTGTCGCCACCACGGTGCCCACTACGCGGGCCAAAATCATCGCGACCCTATCAACCGGCTACTTTCCAGCCGCGGCATTTTGCGTCTTGCCGATCGGTAGAATGTCTTCCAGGCTCTGGTGCGGGCGTGCGATCACATGCACGGCGATCAGTTCGCCCACCCGGCGCGCCGCCGCCGCTCCCGCGTCGGTAGCCGCCTTGACCGCCGCCACATCGCCGCGGACCATCGCGGTGACGTACCCGGACCCGATCTTTTCCCAGCCCACCAGCGATACTTTGGCGGCCTTGACCATGGCGTCGCAAGCCTCGATCATGGCGACCAGTCCGCGTGTCTCGATCAATCCTAACGCTTCACCCATCTAGACTCTCCCAAACCGCTCCCTCACGGCGAGCGGCTCTGAATTTCGGATTCAACTTACACCGCGCGCCCGCAGCGCCTCATCCACCATGCCGATCAGTTCTTCGCGCGTTACGTAGAATCTTTCGCCTTGCGGCACTTGTTCAGCATACACCGGACAGCCCGGCTCCATGGCCGCGCGGGCCTTCACGCCATATCGCGTTCTGGAATCGAACAACTTCTCCACTTCCGCCTTGGGCAGCACGGTGGGACCGCCCAGCAGTTCCGCCACCAGCGAAATGCGCGCGAAGTGTTCCATGGTTTCCATGCGGAAAAAGGCCTTGTAGACATCTTCGCCGTAGCTCACCGCGCCGTGATTCCCCATCAAAATGGCATCGTACTTGGGGATGTAGGGGATCAGCGGGTCGGTCAGCGCCGGCGTACCGGGCAGCCCGTACTCCGCAAGCGGCACGCAGCCCAGTCCGATGATCACCTCCGGCAGCAACGCCAGGTTCAGCGGGCGGCCCGCCGCCGCGAATCCCGTAGCCACCGGCGGATGCGCATGCAACACCGCATGAATATCCGCGCGCATCTCGTAAATCTTCATGTGCATGGCGACCTCGGAGGTACACTCTTTCCGGCCGCTCAGTTTCTTTCCGTGCATATCGATGACGATGAGATCGTCGACGTGCATCATGCCCTTGCTCACGCCCGTGGGGGTCGCCAGAATGCGCTGCGCATCCAGACGCAGTGTGATGTTGCCGTCATTGGCAGCCACCCAGCCCTTCTGATAGACCAACCGGCCGATATCGACGATGTCCTGTCTGTATTCCTGTTCCGTCTTTGCCATCGCGGGATAAACGATTGTAACAGACGGAGGGGGGATTGGGCTGCTCCGCGCCGCGGGATTCCGCCCGCTGTCCCGCGCATCAAGGAAGAGCCATGTCTTTTCCGGCATCCGGACAGCCATCGATCCAGATGTCGAGGGCATCCAGCGTGACCGACTGCCCCGTATTAGGCGTGGCGGAAATGGTGAAGGTGTGCGGCGCGCAGGGCAGTCCCCGTTTCTGCCAAATCGTCTGCTGGAATTTATTCGCGGCGGCGGTAAGACTGACAGTGCCTTGCGACACGCCGTCGAGAAGAATCGTGGCGTTGCCCTGAAGCGGTCCAATCATGCTCACCCAACGAACGCCAGTGCCCGTAAAGTTGAGGACCGCTGTGTTCTGAGACGTGGCCGTGGTCATGTAGGCGTCGGTGCTGGCGCTCGCCGACTTGGTGGAAGACCAAGTCCCCTGGTAGGTGATGGTCGGCGGAGGCTGGCCGGTGGTATTGGAGTCGACGGTACGAGACTCCTCGATGCGCGCCGGTGGAATGGTATCGGTCCACACGGTGCCGCCGGTCGCGGACTTGTAGATACTATGATAGGCCGCCGCGTACACCGTCTGATCGTTGGTGTAGTTCGGAGAAACCGCCACTGCCGTGACAAACTGATCCGGAAATGCGCTCATCGGGAGCAACGAAGTTCCGCCATTAGTGGATTTCATCACGCCCGACTGGATGGTGGCGGCAAAGAAGGTCTGGTCGGAGAGGTAGTTCGGGGACAATTGAATATCGAGGATCAACAGGCTGCTGGTCCGGGGAAGCACGGTCCAGGTTGAGCCGCCATTTGTAGATTTCAAGAGACCCCCTGTGATGGGAGCGACAAACACGGTTTGGTCTGTGGGGAATGCCGGAGAAACCACCACCACGCCGATTTGTACCACCGGGCTCGGCAGAGAGACAGACGTCCAGGTCATGCCGCCGTCCGTGGACTTGTAGATCCCCTCGCTGGCGCTTGCCGCGAACGCCGTGCGGTCGGAGGCGAATCCCGGCGAGATAGCCACCGAATTGATGGGGGGCGACAAGCTGGTGGGAATCCAGTTGTCGCCCTGATTCGTAGAGAGGAACACGCCCTGATTAGGATACTGTTTGCCCTGATAGTACACATACGGGGGATTTACCGAGTCCTGTGCGTTGTTCACCCCGATGAGGACCGTTCCATCCTGTGCAAACGCCGGAGAGACAGCCAGGCCTCGGACGTGTGCCGCCGCTCCCAGCATGGCCATCTGCTGGTAGGTGGATCCGCCGTTGGTGGTTCTCTCCAGGTTCCCGGCAGTCCCGGTGAATGCGGTTTTATCGGTCGCGAAATCGGGGGAGATAGCCGCGGCATCGGTATACGGGAGAGTCATTCCGGTATTCTGGAAAAACCAAGATGCCGCGCCGTTGGTGGTCCACAAGTTACCGCCGCCGTAAGTGTTGGCGAATAAGGTCTGATCGCTGGCGTAGTTGGGCGAGATCGAAATGTGCCTGACAAGCCGGGTGGGAATGATGTCGATGTATTGCCAGGATATCGAGTTGCTGGGCGAAGTCCACATCCCTTCATAGGTCGACAGAAGCAGCGTGATGCCGGCGGCGCCGTTGGCCGCAGCGACATTATGATAATGCGATGTCGTCAGGTCCGACAGCTCCCGATTAATCAGGGGCGTAACCGTCCATGAGGTCCCCTGGTTAGTGGACTGGAAAACCCCGCCCACTGCCGTCGCGGCCCACATCGTGCCATCCTGCAAGTAATTGGGGGATAACGTAATGGAATTTACATTCCCATCCGACAGACCCGCACTGGAGACCGACCAGGAAGATCCTCCGTTCGTGGAAATCATCACCCCGGAAGCGGTACCCGCAAAGGCCGTTTGGTCTGAGCTGAAACCCGTCGAGAAAACCAGTGCGGTCACTGCGGGAAACGGCTGCGTGGCGGTGACCGAGACCCAACTGGAGCCGCCATTAACCGATTTGAAAATCCCGTTGGTTGCGGTGCCGAACAGGACAGTCTCGTCCACTGCGTAATTCGGAGACACGGCAATTACATTCAGCGCCGAGGTGACTGAACTCGGCAAGGTGAGCTGGGTAAAGGTCTGCCCACGATTAGTGGACTTGTAAACCTTGATGTTAGAGGTGACGATAAAGAGCGTGTTGTCGGTGGCGAAATTCGGGGACAAGGCCACGTTCTCCAATACCAGACTCGAAGCCAGGGTCCAGGTGGCGCCCTGATTGACGGTCTTGTAAAGACCACCCAAGCCAGCCACGAAAACAGTCTGATCCTTACTGTACGCAGGCGAGAAGACTACCGCCATCATCCTGCGCACGTTCGGCAAGCCTGCTACCGCAGACCAGGTAACTCCCCCGTTGGTCGACTTGAGGAGCGCATACACGCCGAGTTTGAGCGAAAGATAATCGGTTGCGGCGAACGCGGTAGAGTCTTGTGCGAAGTTAGGGGAAACTGCTACAGTGACGATCGGATCGTGCGGGTCGTGAGCCATGAGAGACTCGCCGCCCACGGCTAGACACACTGCGACGCTTAACAGAACTCGACTGAACATCTAAACCTGCCTCCAGGTATTTTTCTCATTATACACGAAGGTGCGCCCGCAGATGCCGCCCCAGGCCGGCTAACGGGCTGTGCCCGTGGGGTAACGGTACCAGTCCGGCAGATAACGGTACCTTTCCACCTGACGAAGCCGCCGGTCGCGAGACGGCGGAGTCGCGCTCGACAGCCAGGAAGGGCGGGCTACCGGCGAACCGCGACTGGGGCGTGGTTGCCGGCCGGCTTCTGCCGCACCAGGCGCCGCGCTTCCTGCACGGCGTCCACCAGGGTAATGATGGCGACGACGCCGAGCCCGATTGAGGTGCCCACGTTGGCCCAGTGATTGGCGTCCGCCACTCCGGCGGCTGGAAGGTTGGGCGCTGCCACGCGCACCCAGGGTCCCATGTTGACCAGCGCGCCGGTCAAAACCAGCGTGACGCCGTCCACCGCCAGACGCACGCACGAGCGCGCTCGCATCCACCAGGGCCGCAGCCATCCCATCAGTCCGATGGGCACGCCGCTCAGCGTGACCAACAGGATGGGCCAGAAGAAGCTGCGCCAGACGGGCGCCAGAGTGATGGCGACGCCGTTGAAATCGAAGCTGGTGCGGAGCCACATCACCTCGATCCACAGCAAACTGGCGCCGATCGCGGCCAGCAACTCGGCGATGGCCCTGTAACCAGGCACTGGCTGAGGCTGGGTGATGGGCTCCGCTGGCGGAACGCGCGGGAGCCGGCAGGGGTCCCACTTGAGCATGGACTCGTGCGGATAGCGTTCCATGGCCGCGAACACCAGGGTGATGACGCCGAAGGCGAAGACGGCTGCCATGAGCAGCGTCCACGCTGTTTCGGCCAGCGCCAGAGACGGGTCGCGGCCCGACAGAACGGTAGCCGGGCCGACCACCAGGATGAAGATCGGCGGGAGTATCCATACGATCACCAGTTTCAGAATGAACTGGTAAATGGGGAACAGCGCGGGACCGATCAAGGAGCGTTGCGGCAGATAGCTGCCTGCCACCAACATCGGGTTGCCGCGCTGCTTGAGGACTGCGGCCAAGCCATCCTCGTCGAGCGGGCGGCCGAGCGCGGCTTCCCGGTCTTCGATTTGGGAGCGGAGGTCTTCGCCGAGTTCCGCGATGATGTCTTCCTGCTGCGACTTGGGCAACCAGAATTTAACTGCGTGTAAGTAACGATTCAGAAGTTCCATATTTCAGCTTTCGGCTTTCAGCTCCCACAGCGCGTCGCCTTCAGCAATGCGGGTGAGCGACGCATTGATGCTTTGCCACTCTTCCAGCAGTTGATCGAGAACGCCCTGGCCGTGGCTGGAGAGGCGGTAGAAGCGTTTGTTACGCTTCTCTTCCTCGCGCCATTCGCTGACCAGGAGGCCCTGGGTTTCCAAGCGGCGGAGGAGCGGATAGAGGGTGTTTTCGTCGATAGCCATGCCGCGGTCGGCGAGGGCCTTACGCAGCGCGTAGCCGTAGTGCTCGGCGCGGAGTTGGGCGAGGACTGCCAGGACGAGGCAGCCGCGCCGGAGCTCCAGGCGGAGGTTGTCGAAGGGGTCCGGGCTTGATGCTGTGTGTGACACGGTGTATATAAAACACTATATGCCAACTTGTGGACGGTGTCAAGGGTTTTTTGATTGCGGTGGGCGGGTCGATGAATACCCCCATTTGCGCTGGGTGGATACCCCCCTTTTTGGCTTCGTTTTGTATTCTTGCTGGTTTGGGAAGCGACGCTGGGACTGTGCGCGCCGGGCGGCCCACTATCCCGTTAGCAGGGCGGCGGATGAAGACTGGGCAGCGAATTTGGTTTAGTCTTTGTTTCCAGACGCTTGTGGGTTATTTGCTTTTGTAGGGTGGGTGAGAGCTTGTGCGTGGCTGAGCGGGCGAAGGGGTAAGCGGGCGCGGGGGCGAATCCGTTATGCAAGAGTGCGCAGGATTGGGCGGAATTGTGCATCCGGGGTCCGTGGGGTGCTTTTGTGCCGACCAAAACCAATTTCGCGGAAGCCTAATATTTACCGTTGATTGGATTGTGGATTTTCGACCGGCCTGCTCTTGGCGGGTCCGGCCCGTGGTATGCATCCGAGCGGCTGGGTTGTCGGGACCGGCTTAATCGGGCGACGGTGGTGGCGCGCAGGGTCGAGAGGCGAAGCAGCCGTGGTTCATTTACTTACGAACGAAGCCAATAAGTTGCTTTTTTACATGCACTTGGAAAAATGGCGAAACCAATCTCCGCGTTGATGGGGTGTGGGGTCTTGTTGTGGGTCGGCGGGAAGGCGGTGGTAGCGGAAGTTGAGCAAGCGAGGCCGATTTCAAGCGGGTGCTTTGGTTCCGGCGCTGTGGATTGGGGTTTTCAAAGAGCTGCGGCAATGGGCGGGTGGCCGTAGACGGTGCACGCGTCTCATTTGTCCCGACTTCACGATAGCACGGCGGCGGTGAACTGGTGGCGTGCCGCTGGCACTTTGGCCTTTGTTTTCAGTGTATTCGGGGGATGGGTGGTCACGTGATCGATAGAGGTTTCTTCAATTTGTGGCGTACAGCGTTGCGCCAGCGAACTTGTGTTCGTGCCGCAAGCTGATCAGTGAACCAAACCTGGGGGGCCGGTGCTGGTTCTTTATTGGGCTTTGCTAGGCGGGTAAGGCGACTTCGGGGAGCTGAAAGCTGACGTCGGTTCGCCGCACGGCGGTGATGCCGACTACTCGGCTCCAAAGTACCGGGAACGAAATGTATTGCCCATTTTCGCGGAACGGCGTTTCCCAGGACCGATCCGGATTGGGTTGGCCGGAGCGGGATCTCATTAAAGGATGCTGGCCGACTTCCGGGTACTAATCCGGCCGCCTCTCCTCGACGACAGGCGAGATTCCTGGTGGGAAGGGCTGTTATCAACAGCGATTGGGCAGAACTGGGTACTCGCACGATGGCGTCTTTCATTTTGCGCGGCATGAGTCGCCACCGGGTCGTGGTCATTTGAAGTACTGCCGGATTTCCTCCATGTCGGCCGCATGAACGCGCGCCCGCTCAAGTGAGTAAAGAGGCTTCGAGCCGGCCGGACCGCCGGCAGAGGCTCGAAATGTTCCCCATACCCAGACCAGAGCCCTCCGCGAGAACCGGACTCGCGCGTCGGGAGCGAGGTGAACAGTGATCATTTGGTCCCCGAATCGATGCGCCGGATGCAACAGGTTTCCGGCTTCGGGTAGCAGGACGAAATCGCGGACCCACTCCCCTTCGCCCTTTGGACGATCGCTTTCGACCATATAGCCTAGGGCCTGAACTGGCGCGCCGATAAAGAGCGGGGACCCAGCGGCCAAAGAATGAGTATGATCGCGCAGCAGGGTTGACCAACTGAGAACGACGCAATTCTCTGCCGAATTCCCGATCGGGACGAGATCGGAAAGATCGGGGCGGCCCGTCTCGGAGATGGCCAATACTGCTGCGGCGAGAGGAATGGCGATGCCAGCACCTATTAGGAGCAGTGTGCGGACTTCCTCGCTTCGCGAAATGGAAAGCTTCCGCTTTCCCCGACCTGGACCACGCACGTCGTAACTTTACGTCCAAAGGGTGTTACGCCAAAGGAGTTTCCGGCGGGCGGGCCACTTGTCTGGATGGTCGATCTATGTTGCCGGATCAGCGGAATGCGAAGGCAGCGGCAACGGACACCACGATACAATAGCCGTCGGGGCCGCATGACATTGGCCGACAATTGACTGTAGGCAGCGACCATGCCCGATTGGCTAAGCATCCACGAGCCGGTTCTCGTAAACACGATCGGCCACTGCGCCGGCGCCGTGATCTTCGGGATGCTGCTGTACTTTTTTCTGGTGAACCGTCGCCACGCGGGCGACGAACGCAGCAGCCTGCCGGTAGGTGCCGCGGCGCTGGCGATGCTCTGGAATCTCGGCTCCCTTGTGGCACTAGCAGCCGGCCCTGGCGGCGGCCTGATCGCGGGCGCCATCGTCGCCCTTAGTTTCTCCGTCTTGAGCCTGCTGCCGGCAGTCCTGCTGCACATCTCTCTCCAGTCGCGCCGACGCGCGGTGTGGATCGCCGGTTACATCGTGAGCAGCGTGGCCGTAGCGCTTCACCTGGGCGACTGGTTGAGCCATCTGCCCGCCCTGCACTACGCCGCGCTGCTGGTGGTGACCCTGGGTTTTGCAGCCCTCACCATCCTCTCTGTAATCCTGGAATGGCGTCAGGAAAATCGCGCTGCCGGGTCGCGACTGGCCGGCGCCATGGGTCTGTTTCTCTTTGCAATTTCCTTCGCACATTTTGGCGCCGCACACACCCAGCTAGCCTGGTCCAAGGAAGCCGCCCTGCATCACGCGGGCCTTCCCCTAGCCTTGCTCGTATTGCTGCAGGACTACCGCTTCTTGCTCATGGACGCGTTTCTGCGCTTCATCGTGAACGCCACGCTGGCGGCCGCCGCGCTACTCGCATCCATCCGCATCCTGCAATCACGGGCTCTCACCGAGCATCTCCAACACCCTTTTGATGCCGGAGTGATCTTCGTATCGGCAGGCCTGCTGTTGACGCTGTTCGTCTGGGTCCACAATCGCATCCAGCGCCTGCTGACCAGCGCCATTTTCCTGCGCTCCAACCCGGATGAGGCTCTCCGCGAGTTGCACGACCTCTCGCATGCCGTAAGCGACGAAGCCGAATACCTGCGCCTGGCCGCGGAAGCCATTACCCGCTTCCTGCATGCCGCGCGCTGCGACTTGACGGCGCAGAGTCCCACAGTCGGCCCGCCGCTCGCCGCTCCCGTAGCAGTGCTCGGTTCGGCGCGCTACGCCATCCCCAGATGGGTGCAAGCGGTATTGCCCCTGCGCTTCTCGCGGGGCGACGCCGCCTATCTCCTGCTCGGCCCGCGCGACGGCGGACGGCGCTATCTCAGCGAAGACCTCACCGTACTGGCGCACCTGGGAGCCGCTGTCGCCGAGCATGTCGAGCAACTCCGCGGCGTCCAAATGCAGAACCTGGTCTCGCAGGCGGAACTGAAGGCTCTGCAGGCGCAGATCAACCCCCATTTCCTGTTCAATTCTCTGAACACGCTGTACGGGACCATCGACCGCAGCAACACGGAAGCCCGCCGGATGGTGCTGAATCTGGCAGATGTGTATCGCTACCTGCTACGTTCCGAACGCACCCTGGTGGAAGTCGAAGAGGAGTTGCGTATCGTCCGCGCCTATCTGGAAATCGAGGAATTGCGCCTCGGCCCCAAGCTCCAAACAAGGGTGGACGCCGATCCAACCGCTCTGCGCGCGACTATTCCCCTGCTTTCGATTCAGCCTCTAGTGGAGAATGCGGTGAAACACGGCGTGGCTTCGCGCATGGGCGCGGGGTTCGTGCATCTCAAAATCAAAGGGGACGGTGAGACCGTCTCCGTGGAAGTCTCAAACTCGGGCGTGTGGGACGGGTCTCCCGGTCTGTTGTCGCAAAGCGACCCTCCATCGGGGATCGGTTTGTCCAACGTCCGCCGCCGGCTGGAGTTGTGTTACGGACCCACGGCGCGCTTCGATATTCGCGCGGAGCACGGTGTCACCACCGTCGCCTTCGTTCTGCCGGCCAGGCCCGCGTCACCCGGGCTGATGTCCAACGAAGCGGTCGCGCTTTCATGAGCCCGGCCATACCCGTCCACCCCGATTCTCAGGCCGCCGGCCGCCCCGGCCCGCCCGTCCATCCGAAAAGCATCCTGCGATCCGGCTCCTGTGTGCTACAAGGGTCTGAGCCTTGGCGCTTAGGCATGGGACTGAAGACGCTGATCGTCGATGACGAACCGGTCGCGCGCAAAGTACTGCGCGAGGAGTTGGAATCCATGGCCGGCATCGAGGTGGTCGGCGAGGCGGACAGCGGCGCAGCGGCGCTGGACCAGATCGCCAGCCGGCGCCCGGATGTGGTCCTGCTGGATCTCCAGATGCCCGAGATGGGCGGCTTCGAAGTGATCCGCAAGCTCCACCACGGGACCAACCTGCCGGTAGTCGTCATCGTCACCGCTTACGATCAGTACGCGCTGGACGCCTTCGAGGCCGGCGCGATCGACTATCTCCTGAAGCCCGTCGGGCGGGACCGGCTGGCCGAAGCCATGGAGAAGGCCAAGCGTCTTACCGGCCAGGAAGCCGCCGAGAGGCTGGCGCGCCTGCAGGAGATCGCGGAGCCGCCGCTCCCCGGCCAGCGGTTGAAGAAGATCGTCGGTAAAGCCGGTGCTGAATATTTTCTGCTCGACGCCAACGAGGTTTTCGCGTTCAATGCGGAAGGCGACATCGTCTGGATCACCACTGCGCGCAAGCGATACCAAGCCACCCAGACGCTTAAGGTACTGGAAGAGCGCCTGAGAAACACCAGCTTTCAGCGTATCCATCGGAACGCCCTAGTGAATGTCGATCATGTCCGCAAGATGAGCGCGTTGAGCAGCCAGCGCTGGCTCATCACCCTGAGCAACCAACAGGAGTTCATTGCCAGCAAGAGGCAGGCCCACGGCATTCGCCGGCTTGTGAACTGGTAAGGCCGCCAGCCGCAGCCGGCGAGCCGGTCGTCCAACGCGCTGTCCGCTTATCGCCGGAGCCAGATCATTCACCGTTAGCACCAGGCCGCCGGTCGGATTGTGCTAGGATCGCGCCACTCAGCCCTACGATGATCGAGTAATATGAAGAGGTTCGCTTCGGTTGCCTTGGTCTGCTTTGCGCTATCCCTCGGCTGCGCGCTCTCCAGCTTTGCTCAATCCAGTAGCGGAACGGTTCACGGATCGGTCCTCGATCCCTCGGGAGCGGTTGTCGCCGGCGCTGCCGTCACCATCGAGAACCCGGTCTCCCATTACAGCCGCAGCACCGTGAGCGATAGCCAAGGCAAGTTCGAGTTCGATAACCTTCCGTACAATAATTACCATCTGTCCGCGGCGGCTACGGCTAGCGGGTTTCAGATCGCCGCCGAGGACATCAACGTGCGTTCGGCCGTGCCGATGGAGCTGAAGATCAGCCTGACCCTCGGCAAGGAGACGCAGTCGGTCACCGTTGAGGCCGGCGCGGATTTGGTCGAGAGTACACCGATTAGCCACACGGACGTCGATCGCGGCCTGTTCGACAAGCTGCCGCTCGAGAGCCAGTCCTCCTCACTGAGTTCCCTCGTCACCCTGGCCGCGCCAGGGATCAGCGCCGATTCCAACGGCCTGTTTCATGGATTCGGGGATCACGCCTCGAACTCATTCTCGGTCGACGGCCAGCCGATTACCGACCAGCAGAGCAAGGTCTTCTCCAATCAGCTTCCCGTCGATGCAGTCGAGTCGCTGGAAGTGATACAGGGGGCTCCCCCGGCCGAATATGGCGGCAAAACCAGTCTGGTGATTGTGGCCACTACCAGGTCGGGACTCGATAACACCGAGCCGCATGGAAGCGTGACCACATCCTATGGCACCTTCGGCAGCGCCAACGCGGGATTCGATCTCGCGTATGGCGGGAAGAACTGGGGCAACTTCATTTCGGCGAACGGTCTGAATACGGGCCGATTCCTGGATGGCCCGGAACACCAGACACTGCACGATCATGGCAACGAAGAGAACTTCTTCGACCGCATCGACTTCAAGCCGTCCCAACCGGACAGCCTCAATTTAAACCTCGGGTTTACGCGGTCGTGGTTCCAAACGCCGAATTCCTACGACACTCAAACCGCGTCGGCTTGGTCCGGGTTGGTGGTCGACAATGGAGGACTGGGGCCGGACGGGCAGCCGGTAGGGTCGGCGGATCAGCGCTCGAAAATCAGGACGTTCAACATCGCCCCGACGTGGACCCGCTTGCTCAGCCCTACCACCGTGCTGACGTTCGGCGGCTACGTGCGGCAGGATCAGTTCAACTATTATCCGAGCCGTGACCCCTACGCCGACTTCGCTCCCGACCTCCAGTCGACCAGCATCGGTCAAAGCCGCCGGCTGACCAATGCCGGGGTTCGCGCCAGCTTGTCTTACATGAAGGGCATTCACAACCTGAAGGCTGGCGTGGTGTTTCAGCACACATTCCTCACCGAGAACGACACCTTCGGCATCGTAGACCCCGGTTTAAACCCGCCGTGTCTGAATGCCGACGGAAGCCCGGATACGGACCCTACGGTTACGAATCCCTCCCAATGCGCCGGAAGTCTGCAGCAGAATAGCGGATTTGTTCCCTTGCTGGCCGCGTATGACCTGACACGGCCGGGGCCCGGCGTTGGGCTTTACAACTATCTAGGCCATGCCGACATCAAAGAAACGGCGCTCTACATTCAGGACTCGATTACGCTGAAACACCTGACTCTTAATCTCGGACTCCGCGGCGATCTGTACTACGGAATCAGCACCGCCAGGCAGGCAGAGCCTCGCGTGGGGGCCGCTTACAACTTCAAACAGACGAACACCGTGTTGCGGTTCTCCTACGCCCGCACGATGGAAACGCCTTTCAACGAGAACCTGGTCCTGGCCAGCAATGGATGCAACGATCCGGTGGTCAACGCCATCTCGACCGCCATTCAAGGCTATCCCTGCCTGACGTCCCCTCTGAGCCCCAGCACGCGCAACGAATTTCACGCCGGGCTTGGGCAAGCGTTTGGAAGGTGGGTGGTTGTGGATGGCGAGTATATCTGGAAATACACAACCCGGGCCTACGACTTCAGCGTGTTTGGCAACACTCCGGTTACCTATCCGATTGAATGGGCCCGTTCGAAGATTCCCGGTTATGCGGTGCGCGTCAGCGTGCCGAACTTCCACGGATTCACGGCCTTCACCGTCTTTTCGTCGGTGGCGGCGCGCTTCTTCGGACCGCAGGTGAGCGGAATCGGCACCACGCCATCCTCGGTGGGATCGACCGCGGTATTCCGTATCGATCACGATGAGAATTTCAATCAAACCACTCACCTGCAATACCAGCCCTGGAAGAAAGGGCCCTGGTTCGGGTTCAACTGGCGCTACGATAGCGGCTTGGTGGCCGGCCCGGTGCCTTGCATCGGAGGCAATTGCAACAATGGGCCGAATGGCACTGACAGCGAGGTGGATGTATCCGGACTTACGCCCGACCAGCAGTTCCAAGCCGGACTTTATTGCGGGAGTGTGCACGCGACTCCCACCACGCCGATTAGCCCGACTGGTTTGTGCCCAGGATCCATGTACGGATCGAGCCTGGTGAAGATCCCGGCTCCCGGCACGGAGAACGACGACCACAATCCGCCGCGCATTCAACCCCGCAGCCTCTTCGACGCGGCCGTGGGTGTCGACAATCTCTTTAACGGCGACAGGTACAAGTGGAGCTTGCGATTCACTGTGGTGAACTTGACGGACAAGTACGCGCTCTACAATTTCCTTTCGACCTTCAGCGGAACACACTACGTCACGCCGCGCGCCATGACGGCTACGGTAGGATTCCACTTCTAGTTTTCGTTGAAGTACTTCCGGATTTTCCTTTGGCAAGCCGGCTGGATGCGTGCTCGCTCAAGCAGGTATGGCGTCGAGCCTGCCGCATCGCCGGCAGAGGCGCCAAACGTCGCCACACCGAAAACAGGGCCCTGAATGAGACCCGAACCCGGGCTCCTCGTTCGAGATGAACTACGATTTGGCCGCCGAATTGCGAGAGCGATGGACGACACAGACAACAGAGCGATTTGGGATCGCAAGTATCAGGAGGGACTGCCTTCGTTAACCAAGCCAGACCCATTTTTTATTTCGGCTTACGAGCGTATGGTGGATCGGGCATTCCCGAACGCAGGCACGGCGCTGGACCTTGCAGCGGGGCTAGGAAGACATGCGTTGTGGCTGGCGGAGAGAGCGTGGCAGGTAAGCGCAGTAGACGTTTCCGAGGTCGCTATTGGTGAACTCAGTCAAACCGCTGCTCAGCTCAATGTCAAAATCAAACTCTTTGCAATCGATGCGGCAGAGTACGACTTTGACACCGCACGCTTCGATCTGATCGTCCTGTTTTATCACTTGGACCGGGCTCTCTTTCCTAAGGTCGTTTCCGCCTTGAAACCCGGCGGCCTGTTCATCTGTAAGATGGCTGTACATTGGGGTTCGGAGATAGCGCGACCAGGGGGTAACTTCAAACCACTGGGGAAGAATGAACTCGCGTCACTCGTTCCCGACCTCCAACCTGTTGACTACCACGAGCGACCAGTCCGCGATCGGGGAGTGGTCGAATTCGTGGGAAAGAAGCCGTTTCCACTCTTGATCGACTGACGGTAAGCTGGGCGCGGGCTCAGGCCGCCGTCTGTTCGGTTGCGGGCGTCCTCATCCCCTCGGCGAGAGGGGCTGGCTGCCGCGCTTTGGACGAGCGCGAAAGCAATCGGGCGGAATTGAGAATAAACACCATCTCCGAGGTCACGTGTATCAATGCTGCGAGGACAGGGTTCAGATATCCGCACGCCGCCAGCGCGACTCCCGCGGCATCCACACTCAGGGTTCCCGCGAAATTAGTCATAATGATGCGGCGGCAGCGGCGCGCGATCTTGATCACCTCGACCACCTTTAGGAGGTCGTTGCCGAGAAGCAGCACGTTGGCGCTTTCGCGTGCGATCTCGGTGCCGGAACCCATCGCGATTCCGACGTTGGCCTCCATCAGCGCGGGAGCGTCGTTGATCCCGTCGCCAACCATCGCGACCGTCTTGCCAGCGCTACGGAGACTTCTAACGCGATCCAGCTTCTGCTGAGGCAGCAGTTCCGCCTCCACCTCGTCGACGCGAAGCTGATGTCCGATTGCTCGGCCAATTGAGGCCGTGTCCCCCGTGAGAAGAACCGTTCTGATGGACATCTCCCGCAGCGCCCGCACGGCTTCGACCGCCTCAGGCCTCAGCACATCGGCGATTCTCAGGCTCCCCAAATGTACGCCGCCCTGAGCTACCAGTATTTCGCTGGAGGAGTCGTGATCCACAAGAGGCGTGGAGGCCTCCACGCCGTGCTCCCGCAGAAATGCCCTGGTTCCGACGACGGTCTCCTTTCCATTCACAAGGCAAGAAATCCCTTTGCCGGGTGTGTATGAAAACCGTTCCGGATCTGCCAGTCCGAGGGCTGCTCCGTGAGCTGCTGCCAAAATGGCGCGCGCCAAAGGGTGTTCGGAGTAGCGCTCCGCGCTCGCGACAACATGCAACAATCGTTCGCGCCCGATTCCGGCCGAAGGGTCGATGGATACGACCTCGGGGTTTCCGAGTGTGAGCGTGCCGGTCTTATCGAGCACCACCGTATCCACTTTACTTAGCGTTTCCATGTACAAGCCGCCCTTCACGATCGTGCCGTGCCGCGCGGCGCGTCCAATAGCACCCAGGATTGCCAAGGGTGTGCCGGCGGCAATGCCGCAAGCGCCGGCCACGATCACCACCGAAATAGTGGAGCGCGCGTTGTGCGTGAGGACAAACGTGAACGCCGCACAAATCAAGGCAAAGTAGACCAGGTAGCCCGCCAGGCGATCGGCTGTCTTCTGCACTGGAGCGCGTGAGCGCTCGGCCTGCTCGACCGCCTCGATAATCTTCCCAAAGGCCGTGTCACCGCCCACCGTTTCCGTCTGAATTTCAAGCACTCCGGACTGATTAACTGTGCCTGCATAAACATTGGCGCCCGGAATCTTTTCGACCGGCATGGACTCGCCGGTAATGGTTGCCTGATCGATGAACGAGTGCCCGCCCACCACCACACCGTCAACTGGCACCCGGCCGCCCGGCCGGACCAGTACCACATCCCCGATGCGCAATTCGCTCAAGCTCGCGGATTGTACGCCGTCTGGGCGCCGAAGTTCCACCTGCTGCGGCAGGAGATTCAGGAGATCCTTAATTGCGCGGCGTCCGCGGCCGACGGTCAATTCTTCAAGGACTTCGGCGATCAGGACGAAGAACACAATCACCAGTGCTGTGAACACTTCTCCGATCGCGAGTGCGGAGACCAGGGCTATGGTCATGGAGAGTTCCATGGTCATGCGGCGGGATAGGAGATCGGCGAAAGCTTCGTGGAATATTGGGTAGCCGCCGATCAGGACTGCCGCAAAGCCGGCGATATCGAAATGCGCCAAGGGCTGACACAGCCGAAGCCACGTTACGGCGATCGCCAGTCCGACAAAGCCGATTCTTCCCAATTCAACCCACTCAATGTGGTCGCCCCCCAGCTCGTCGTGCTCGCGGTCATGCGTTTGAGATTCTGACATGGCCTGTCCCCCCATCATAAGTGCTTATTTCAGGTACATCTTGATGACATCGATCAACTCTTGGGCCGCTTTAGCACGTTCTGAAGTCGGATGATGGTCCGGATCGACCACGTGAAATCGGATGTGGCCCTCAATGACCTCGGACATTAGTCCGTCTATCGCGCCCCGGCAAGCGGCGACCGTATGCAGAATATGCGAGCATTCGGCGCCCTCCTGCAGCGATCTTTCGACAGCTTCAACCTGGCCCTTGATGCGGCGAACCCTGTTTAGCAGCTTTTTCTTGTCGCGAATGACGTGTGCCATCTGCACGGTCCTTCTTTCCATGATACTATACCCCCGTTGGTATAGCTGTCAACGGCCACAAATCGTAATGGGATTGTAATATGTGGAAGTTGTTGCGGCGCTTGTGCGCCGTGGCAAGCCGGAGGTGCTGATTAAAGGCTTAAGACGATCGAGTGCTGGGATACTCCTGGCCGGCGTCTTGTCGAGAGCGGCCTCGCCCAGCAACCGCTAACTTTTGGAAAATGAGGTCTTTCGCATCGACCACGACGAGCTCTTTAACCAGACCACGCACTTGCAATACCAGCCGTGGAAGCGTGGGCCGTGGTTCGCGTTCAACTGGCGATACGACAGCGGGCTGGTGGCCGGCGCCGCGCCGTGTTCGGCGCCCACCGCGACCTGCTTCGCCGCGACTCCGACCGCGGATGGGGGAGGGGCGAACATTCCAAGCGGCGAGGTGGCTCTCGTAAACGCTATCACCGGGGTGCCCCTAACCGCCGATCAGGAGTTTCAGTCCGGGCTTATTTGTAATGGTAAGCCGGCCGCTCCGAGCCCTCTTGGGCCCGCGCTGGCCACGTGCAGCGCGGCGGGGCTCGGCTCCATCTACCTGAAGATACCAGCACCCGGGATCAGAGTGCCTTGTCTTAACGCCCATCCCCCAGTTGGGAGCCTGCCCCACAACCACCCGCCTGCAGAAAATCGAAGTCGCAGCCTTGGTTCGCCTGGGTGACATGGTCCAGGAAGAGGCGCCCATAGCCGCGCTCATAATGCGGCGGGGCGGGACGGAAATCGGCCAGGCGGCGGGCGATCTCTTCGGCGGGGACCAGCAGGTCGATGCGGCGGCCGGCCCCATCCAGCGCGATCTCATCGCCAGTGCGCACCGCCGCCAGCGGGCCGCCGATGGCCGATTCGGGCGCCACGTGCAGCACCACCGTACCGAAGCTGGTGCCGCTCATGCGCGCGTCGCTGATGCGGACCATGTCGGCGACGCCGCGTTCGAGCAGCACGCGCGGCATGGGGATGTGCCCCCATTCGGGCATGCCGGGCGCGCCCTTGGGTCCGCAGTTGCGCATCACCAGCACGGTGGATGCGTCCACCGGCAGATCGGCGGAATCGATCTGGGCGCGCATCTGCTGGTAATTCTCGAAGACGTAAGCCCGGCCGCGATGCTGCAGAAGCTGCGGCGAGGCGGCGGTCTGTTTGATCACCGCGCCATCGGGCGCCAGGTTGCCGTATAGGACCACGGTCCCGCCCTCGGGATGGAGCGGCTCGGCGGCGGTGCGGATCACCTCGCGGCGGAAACATTCGGCACGCTCCACGTTTTCGCCGACCGTCTTGCCAGTGACCGTCAGGGCATCGTGGTGGAGCAGGTGCAGAATCTCCTTCATGACGGCGGGCAGACCGCCGGCTTGAAAGAAGTCCTCCATCAGATAGTCGCCCGAAGGCTTGATATTGGCGATGTAGGGCGTGCGGCGCGAGATGCGGTCGAATTCGTCGAGGCGCAGATCGATGCCCAGGCGTCCGGCGATGGCGATCAGGTGGATGACGGCGTTGGTGGACCCGCCGATGGCCATGTCGACGGTGATGGCGTTTTCGAGCGCGGCGCGGGTCATGATGCGGGACGGGCGCAGGTCCTCGCGCAC
Source organism: Bryobacteraceae bacterium (assembly GCA_049520215.1). Classification (GTDB taxonomy): domain Bacteria; phylum Acidobacteriota; class Terriglobia; order Bryobacterales; family Bryobacteraceae; genus Bog-159. Next base: position 18,119 of record JBEKPZ010000136.1, read on the forward strand.
GATTTCGACGATGCGGCGGCCGCTCATCTCGGCCATGGCGAGGCGGCGCGAATCGGGCGCGGGCACGCTGGCGCAGCCGGGCAGAGTCATGCCGAGCGCCTCGGCCAGGCTGGTCATGGTGGAAGCGGTGCCCATCACGGTGCAGTGGCCGGCGCTGCGGGCGATGCATCCTTCGATTTCGCACCATTCTTCTTCGGTGAGGCGGCCGGTGCGGAAGAGGTCGAAGAGCTTGCGGCCGTCGGTGCCGGAGCCGAGGCGTTGGTCGCGCCACTGGCCGGCGAGCATGGGTCCGCCGGGCACCATGATGGCCGGGATGTCCGCGCTGGCCGCACCCATGAGCTGGGCTGGGGTGGTCTTGTCGCAGCCGCACAGCAGCACCACGCCATCGAGCGGGTTGGCGCGGATGGATTCTTCCACGTCCATGGCCATCAGGTTGCGATAGAGCATGGTGGTGGGGCGCATGAACATCTCGCCCAGGGAGATGGTGGGGAATTCCAGGGGAAAGCCGCCGGCCACCCATACGCCGCGCTTGACGGCTTCGGCGACGGTGCGCAGGTGGAGGTTGCAGTTGTTCAGCTCGCTCCAGGAGTTGCAGATGCCGATGACGGGCTTGTTCTGGAATACGTCGGCGGTGAAGCCTTCCGAGCGCAGCCAGGCGCGGCGGGCGAAGCCGTAGTAGCCGGGATCGGCGAACCATTCCTGGCTGCGGAGGTTTTTGGTGGTGAGGGGCATTGAGGTTTATTACAGCGCGGTGGAGGGTTGGGCTGCAATGCGGCGCACTGGGAAGAGGCGGCCTGAGAGGCCGCCGCAGGCTGAGAGCCTGCCCCACAAGGGCAAATCCTGCTATGGTTACGGCTTCGAACCAGTTATGCGCATCCAGTCAGTCGACATCTTTCGCGGCCTTACGATTCTGGTGATGGTCTTTGTGAACGATGTCGCCGGAGTGAAAGGCCTGCCATGGTGGACTCACCATATGCC
>JBEKPZ010000137.1:0-18857 GCA_049520215.1 Bryobacteraceae bacterium
ACCTCCACGCGATCGTCGGGCAGGAACTGAAAGCAGGTGATGCCGCCGAACGAGGCGATGTACTGATCCTGCTTGCCCACCGGCTCGTGCAGCAGGTCGATTTCGATGCGGCAGGCTTGCTCGGCGAGTTCCTGGCGCGGAATCGGGTTCTTCTTCCAGGCATGCAGCGCGCGCAGTAGGGCCACCGTGAAACTGCCGGACGATCCCAGGCCCGTGCCGGCCGGAATGTCCGACATGCTCACGATCTCGAGATAGGGCCGCGGGCCCACATCCACCAGGCGCAGGGCTTCGCGCACGATGGGGTGCTTGATCTGGTCCACGGTCTCGACCAGTTCCATCTGCGAGTACTTGACCAGCAGCTCCTGGCTGAAGGTCTCGTGCAGCGTGATGTAGACGTATTTATCGATGGCCGCCGAGATGACGAAGCCGCTATGCTCGCGGTAGTACGAGGGCAGGTCGGTGCCTCCGCCTCCGAGCGAGATGCGCAATGGCGCGCGGGTGATGATCACGGGGCGTTCTCCTCATACACGCGCTCGATGACGCGCAATGCGGCTTGCGCGTCTTCGATGCCCGGCCGCGGCTGGCGCTTCAGGCGGATATCTTCCAGGAACTCGGCGAATTCGGTTTCCCAGGAATTATCGGCCATGGGAAACTCCCAGGCGGTGGTCACCGGCGGCCCCATGGCCGGCGTCATCGCGTAGAACGTCAGGCGCTCGGTTCCGTAGCTGCCGCCCAAGCCCGTGATTTCCAGCTTGCCGTCGCGCCCGCAGATTTCGAAGGAGAACAGGTTCTTCCATTCGGTCCAGCTTGCGTGCAGGAACGCGATCTGTCCGGCGGCGGTTTCGAGCAGCAGAAAAGCGTTGTCTTCGACCGGCATTTTCCAAAAGTAACTGGGAGTACGGCCGGTGACGCGCGTGAAATCGCCCAGGAACCAGCGCGCCAGGTCGATCAGGTGAACGCCCTGGTCCAGCAGTTCACCGCCGCCTGAGAGAGCCGCGTCGGCGCGCCACTCGCGCTCGTAACCGGGACGGCCGCCGTGGCCGTAGCGGCCGCGGATGAACAGCAGCGGACCGGCCGCGCCGGAATCGAAGATCGCGCGCGCCTTCTGAAAGGCGCGGTGATACCGATGGCTAAAACCGATGCGCACCAGCGCGCCCGTGCGGCCAGCGGCTTCGGCCACGGCGTCCAACTCGGCGGCGCGGCGCGCGCCCGGCTTCTCAATCAACACGTGCTTGCCCGCGCCCGCGGCTGCGGCGGCAATGGGGGCGAGCATATCGTGCGTAGTGGCGACGATTGCCACGTCGACGTCCGGCGAGGCCGCGACGGCGCGCCAGTCGGTGGCGGTCTCGGCGCCGGGATGCGCTGCCGCAAGCGCCTGCGCGCGCCCGCCATCGACATCACAGCAGATCGCCAACCGGCCGCCCGCGAGCGACGCGGCGCGCTTGCGTCCGATCAAGCCGCAACCGACGATGGCGATGTTGAGAGGCATGCGCGGTCCACCTGTTAGAATAACCGGTTTGTGCGACGTCTCTCTAATCCTGCCCGCCTACAATGAGGCAGCCACCATCGCCGCCACCATCCGCGAGACAGGCGGCTATTTCCGGTCGCGCGGTTTGCGTTATGAAATCATCGTAGCCGCCGATGGCGACGACGGCACCCGCGAGTTGGCCCTCGAGACCGCCCGGCAGGGCGAGCCGGTGCGCGTGATCGGCAATAGGGAGCGCAGTGGGAAGGGCCGCGGCGTGCGCGAAGCCATGGCTCTGGCGCGTGGTAATATCGCCGGCTACGCGGACGCCGATAACAAAGTACCCATCGAGGAATTCGACAAGTTCCGGCCCTGGCTGGACCCATCGTTGAGCCAGCGCTGCGACGTGGTGATCGGCTCGCGCTCCATGCTGGACTCGCAAATCGAACGGCGGCAGCCGCTCTACCGGCAGTTGGGCGGCAAGGGCTTCGGGTTGTTCATGCACGCGGTGGTAGGCCTCGAGGGCATCACCGACACGCAATGCGGCTTCAAGTTTTTCGCCCGCCCGGCGGCGCACGAAATTTTCAGGCGGCAACAAATCGATGGATATATGTTCGATGTGGAGATCCTGGTGCTGGCGCGCCGGCTGGGCTATACCATTCAGCAGGTGCCCATCCGCTGGCGCGACGATGGCGACAGCCGGCTGGCGCTGGTGAGCGGAAATCTGCGGAATGTGGCCGACATCTTCCGCATCCGCGCGGGCGCGCTCCGCACGCCGGTGCCAGGGCCGGGGGGCCATAAGCGTTAGAACGTACACGTCCACTCGTGTCAGAATGTAGGCGTACCGGGGTGGAAACATGCTCAAGATAGCCGCCGTCTGCCTTTTGCTTTTATTGTTCCCTTTCACAGCGCCCTGTCAGGTTGGAACAGAACTTGATCGGAAGGCAATTCGGGGGCTGATGGACCGCTTCATGGATGCGTGGAACCGGCATGATGCTCACGCGTTTGCGGCGGTATTCGCGGCGGACGCGGATTTTACAAACGTGCGTGGAGTGGGTGCGACGGGCCGATCCAAGATCGAAGAATTCCATGCACCGGTGTTCGCGACGATTTTCAGAAGCAGCCATCAGGCGTATACCGACGTCAAGATTCGCTTCGTCAGCGCCAATGTTGCAGCGGTAGATGTGCGTTGGGCGATGACGGGTGTGTTGGATGCGCAGGGTAGTCCGAGACCTGATCGTGAGGGCCTGTTGAATTTTGTGATGACAAGACATACGGGCCGTTGGCAGATCCTCGTGATGCACAATCTTGATTTGACGCCGCTGCCATCGCCTTCAAAGTAACAACTGGTGCGCCACCTGGCTGTTACCATCCAATATGCGATAATATATCGTTTGGTGCTGACGATATGCCATCGCATATCAAGAGCGTTCGCCTAAACCGTTTGCCCGCCGCGATACGCCGCGAGTTGGTCGCGGCGCGGCACAAGCGCGGCTGGAGCCAGGCGGAACTGGGGAGGCGTGCGGGCTTGCCTCAAATGCATGTCTCCGGTATCGAAACCGGCAAAATCGCGCCGCGCTTCGACACGCTGCTGGATCTGGTTCGAGTGCTCGACCGCGACCTCCTGATGGTTCCCCGGTCGCTGGTTCCCGCCGTTCAAGCACTGATTCGGGACGATCGCCGCCGCACCGGCCGCGCGGCCGCGGAAGAGCCCGAGCGCCCGCTCTATGCCGCGGACGACGACGAAGCGGACGCCGATGAGGATTGATTCCGCGCATAACGCTTTGGCAGTCCATCTGCGAGGCCGCCGCATCGGGGTGCTGAATCGGCTCGGGGGCGACCACCATCTTTTTTCTTTCGAACAAGATTACGTGGACGATTCCAACCGGCCGACGCTGAGCCTCTCATTCAAGGGGCAGGGTGGGGGCTTGGTCTCGTCGCTACGTCCGGTAAGCCGGCGCCTGCCTCCGTTCTTCTCCAACCTCCTGCCCGAAGGGCATCTGCGGACATATCTGGCGGAACAGGCCGGGGTGAAGCCGGCGCGGGAGTTCTTTCTGTTGGCGGCGCTCGGCGCGGATCTTCCCGGCGCGGTCACGGTCGCGCCCTTCTCGACGGATGAGCCGGCCATCGATCCCCAAGCCGCGGATAGCGATCGCGACGCCACGCCGGACGTGCTGCGGTTTTCCCTCGCCGGCGTGCAGTTGAAATTCTCCGCGGTCATGGAGGCCTCCGGCGGCCTGACTATACCGGCTCACGGCGTCGGCGGCTTTTGGATCGTGAAGCTGCCGTCCATGCAGTTCCCGGCCGTCGTCGAAAACGAGTACGTCATGCTGGAACTGGCGCGCGCCGCCGGCATCGTAGTCCCGCAAACCCGGCTGGTTCCAGTAAGCGCGGTGCATGGATTGCCCGCCGAGGCCGCACGACTATCGGGGCAGGCGCTGGTGGTACGGCGTTTTGACCGCACGCCTGACGGAGAGCACATCCACATGGAGGACTTCGCCCAGGTCTTCGGCCTCTTCGCGGACGACAAATATGGCCGGCGCAGCTACGCGAACATCGCTGCGGTGCTGCGGGCCGAGACCGGCGAGGAAGGCGCGCAGGAATTTGTGCGCCGCCTGGCATTTTCCGTCTCGATAGGCAACGGCGATATGCACCTGAAGAATTGGTCGTTGTTGTATCCCGATGGCCGCACGCCGGTGCTTTCTCCGGCATATGATTTCGTCGCGACCCTGCCATATATCGCGAGCGATCAACTTGCCCTCACGTTGGGCGGAAGCCGCAGTCTCAGCGGAATCACGGCGGATCAAGTGCGTCGTTTCGCCGACAAGGCAAACCTGCCGGTAGGTCCCGTGTGGCAAACTGTCCGCGAAACCGCGGAGCGGACAGCCGACGCATGGGACAGTCTTCCCCAAAAGGAACTCCTGCCCCCAGGAATGCGCAAAGTCATCCACAAGCAGATTCAAACGGTAGCCGCCAACGCCAGCGGCAGGAAGGAGACACCGTGAAAATCCTGGTAACCGGCGCGGCCGGCTTCATCGGCAGTAACCTGGTGGACCGTCTGCTCGCCGATGAACATACAGTCACTGGTTTCGACAATTTCTCCACCGGGCAAGTTGAGTTCCTGGAGGCGGCGTTGCGCTCGCCGCGCTTCCGCCTGGAACATGGCGACCTGCTGGATGCCGATGCGCTGGACCGCGCCATGCATGACGCCGAATTTGTATTTCATATGGCCGCCAATGCCGACGTGCGCTTCGGCACCCAGCACCCGCGCCGGGACCTGGAGCAAAACACCATCGGCACGGCCAACGTGCTGGAGGCCATGCGGGCGCGCGGCGTGCGGCGCATCGCGTTCCCTTCGACCGGCTCGGTCTATGGCGAGCCCGCCCTCTTCCCCACGCCCGAGGACGCGCCGTTCCCGGTGCAGACCTCGCTCTACGCCGCATCCAAACTGGCCGCCGAGGCCATGATCGAAGCATATTGCGAGGGCTTTGGCATGCAAGCGCACATTTTCCGGTTTGTGTCGATCCTGGGTGAGCGCTACACGCACGGCCACATTCTGGATTTCTACAAGCAACTTCAGGAGCATTCCGGGCATCTGGATATATTAGGAGACGGGCGGCAGCGCAAGTCTTACTTATATGTGCAAGACTGCGTGGACGCCATGCTGCGGGCCATCGAACGCGGCGCGGGCAGGCTGAATCTGTACAACCTGGGCACTGACGAATATTGCACCGTGAACGATTCCATCGGCTGGATTGCGGAGCGGCTGGGATGCGCGCCGCGACTCAATTACGCGGGCGGCGAGCGCGGATGGGTGGGAGACAGCCCGTTCATTTTTCTGGATTGCTCCCGCATTCGCGCCCTGGGATGGCGGCCGAGGTTGAGCATTCGCGAAGCGGTCGTGCGAACCGTGGATTATTTGCGAGGCAACCCATGGGTTGTCGAGCGGAGGTAGCAGCTCTGTGTTTGTACGTTCCCGTCCAATGCCCGGCGGAATCCTGGGCGCGAGGCGGGGATGTCGCAGTATGATCGTGGTCGGGAAGACCTAAGATTAAGAGAGGAGATCTAAGATGTCAACTACTACTGAAGACGAAATTGGAAAGCGCCGTCGGGTCGCCTTGGCGACACCCAGTGAACTCGGCGCCGAATCCGTTAAAAACATCACCGGCGCTCTCAACGCCTTGCTGGCCGATGTATTTGCCCTTTATATTAAGACCAAGAACTTTCATTGGCACGCCAGTGGACCGCACTTTCGCGACTACCACCTCTTGCTCGATGAGCACGCCGGCCAGATTTTTGCGATGACCGACGACATCGCCGAGCGCGCGCGCAAGATCGGCGGCACCACCATTCGATCGATCGGTCACATTGCCCGCCTGCAACGCCTCAGCGATAACGACGCGGATTATGTCGATCCGCTCGATATGCTCGCCGAATTGCGCGAAGACAACCGGGCGCTCGTTTCCAGCATGCGGGAAGTTCACGATCTGTGCGGCGAAGAGAACGACGTAGCTACCACCAGCATGCTGGAGAATTGGATCGACCAGACGGAACGGCGTATCTGGTTCCTCTTCGAGACAGGGCGCACAGGGAAGTAATCCGAGCACATGGGTTACCGAGCGGCGTTAGTACGGTTCCTGCTGCTGGCGGTGTCGGCGGCGTCGGTCGAAGCGGGGTTCGCACAGGAGCGCAAGCTGGAGGCGGTCGAGAATCTCAGCGCGTCGCTGGAAGCGCTGGCCCAGCGGGTGAACCGCTCGGTGGTCAAGATCGTGACTACCGGGTACGGCCTCAGCGAAGACTCCGACGCGGGCAACGCCAGCCTGCTCACCCGCCAGCGCGCCACCGGTTCGGGCGTCATCCTCACGCCGGACGGCTACATCGTAACCAACGCGCACGTGATCCAGGGCGCGCGCCGCATTCGGGTGCAGTTGCCCGTCTCGGAGCGCGCCGCGCGAAAAAGCAACTCGATCATGAAGCCGCCCGGAACGGTTCTGGACGCCAGTATCGTGGGCCTCGATCGCGAGACAGATGTCGCAGTGCTGAAAATCGAAGCGGCGGACTTGCCGCACTTGACCTTGGGTAATTCGCGCGAGTTACGGCAGGGCCAACTGGTGATGGCGTTCGGGAGCCCGCTGGGCTTGCAGAATTCAGCCAGTCTGGGCGTGATCAGTGCGGTCGCACGCCAGATCAAGCAGGACAGCCCTATGATTTACATCCAAACCGATGCGTCCATCAATCCGGGCAATAGCGGCGGCCCGCTGGTGGATATGTCGGGGCGAGTGGTGGGGCTCAACACCCTGATCCTGTCGCAATCGGGCGGCAGCGAAGGGATCGGCTTCGCGGTTCCCAGCGACACGCTGCTCAACGTGTATAACCAGATTCGCAAGGAAGGTCATGTGCATCGCGGCCAGATCGGCGCCAGCGTGGAGACCATCACGCCGCTGCTGGCCGCGGGTCTGGGATTGCCTCAGGACTGGGGCGTGCTGGTGGCGGATGCGACACCGGACGGGCCGGCCGACAAATCCGGCCTGAAACCGGGTGATATTGTGCTCAGCCTGGATGGCAAACCCATGGAGAATGCGCGCCAGCTTGAGGTGAATTTGTGGCGCTTTCTGGTGGGCGACAAAGTGAGCCTGGAGGTCCTGCGCGGCGCCAACCGTCTGACGATGGATGTGCCGGTTACGGCGCAGGACGACGATCCGCAGCGCTTCGCGGACTTGGTAAATCCGGAGAAGAACCTTATCCCGAAGCTGGGCATTTTAGGAGTCGAGATCGACCGGAAGCTGGCGCCAATGCTGCCGGATCTGCGCAAACCATACGGCATCGTGGTGGCGGCCCGGGCATCGGGTTCGGAAGGCCTGGAAGTGGACCTGCGTCCGGGGGATGTGATTTACGCCATAAACCACGAGCCGACCTCGACGGTCGCGTCGCTCACTAGCGCGCTGGGTCAGATGAAGAGCGGCGATGCGGTGGTGCTGCAGGTGGAACGCGACGGGCAGTTGATGTACGTGGCGTTTGAGATGGAGTGACTTCGCTAGCAATGATGACCAGCACATGTGGCGCAGACGATCGTTGTTTGTCGTCTGCGTTTGCCGAAATGCAACCGGGCAGGCCACCAAAACCGATGGCCTACCGCACCTTCCGGGCCGTCCTGGGCCACGCGCCATCGAGAAAGGTCTCGATGGAACCGAACACCGTCTCGCGGGCCTCAATCCAGGGCGCGTGAGCCGCATTCTCGATAGTTACCAGCCGCGCGTTGGGCAACATCAGCGCCCAGTCTCTGCCGCCGCCATAGGGCGCGCTGCGGTCGCGCGTGCCGTGAATCGTCAGGACCGGCGTCTTCACTTCTGCAAGGTCCTCCGGCGCGAGGTGGAGGCGCTGGATCGACGGAAAGATGCTCTCCGTCCAGTACTTCAATTACTCGCAGGATCTCCCAGAACCTCTTGCAGAACTCCACAGGGTCTGGGGTCCGCGGCTGCTTCCGCAATTGCGCAAGTTTGGCGCCCACTTCGGCGAGAGCCGCATCGGCGCCAGTCAGGTGCGCCGGATGTTGCGTGCCGGCTTTGGGCTGAGTGGGACCCATTTGGACGATGCGGCTGACGTGAGCCGGGTGCTTCATCGCGTACAGGATTATCGTCAACGCTACGTACGAGTGGCCGATCGCGTCGACCGGATCGATTCCGAAATGACGCCGGACAGCATCCAAGTCGTCCACGTCGTGATGGACGCCACAGGCCAGTTTTTGGGTGTCGCCGACGGGATCCGAAAGGCCGCGATTGCGCAGGTCATAAGCGATGATCGTGCGTCCGCCGGCAAGGCGTTTGAAGTCATCGAGCAGATAGATCCCGTTGGGGATCACGACTGGCTTCGGACCATTCCCCAACACCTGAAAGAATAAACGAACGCCATCCGAAGCCGTCAAGTAACCTTGGCCCGGCAGCATCGGGCGGCTAAAACCCTTCCAGCAAGTGCCCCATCTTCTCTTTCTTAGTCCGCAAATACGCCTCCGTCGAATCCATGGCCGGCACGATGCACGGCACGCGCTCCTCCACCCTCACGCCCGCGGCTTCCACGGCGGCCACTTTCTCCGGATTGTTCGATAGCAGCCGGACACTCTGCAATCCGAAATACCGCAGAATCTCGCCCGGCAGTTCGTAATTGCGCAGATCGGACTCGAAGCCCAGGCGCTCGTTGGCCTCCACGGTGTCGGCGCCTTCATCCTGCAGTTCGTAGGCGCGCAATTTATTCAGCAGGCCGATGCCGCGTCCTTCCTGATGCTCGTAGATCAGCAGCCCGCGGCCTTCTTCGGCGATCATGTGCAGCGCCAGCTCAAGCTGAGCGCGGCAATCGCAGCGAAGGCTGTGGAACACGTCGCCCGTCAGGCATTGCGAGTGGATGCGCACCAGCGGAGCTACCGGCCCGTGCGCCAGATCGCCCATTTCCAGGACTACAGCCTCCTCCAGGCGGTCGTCGAGCCGGCCTTCGAATCCGTAGATTCGAAAGTGTCCAAAGCGGGTTGGGAAGTCCGCTTCGGCAGCCTTGTGCAGCCGGAGCGCGGAAGGAGTGTGCATGAGATTTCTGCCGGCTGTCCCGATGCTTTTATTATAATGATCTGCGAGATCACATGGCGGATTCCTCCCTGGTCACGCTGCTGGTGAAGCTGGGCGTGATGGCCGCGCTGGCCAGCATCCTGGTTCGCTGGAGCGCCGTCAAGCGCATGCTAATGCGCGAAAACCGCACCATGGCCCAGCGCATGAAGCTGTCGCTGTGGTTTTCCGTCGTGTTCGGCGCGAGCGTCGCCACGCGCGTAGTGAGCGCCGCCTACCAGTCCGGCAGCTACCAGGCCGTCGACCTCGGCCTGGAGGGCAGCCTGCTGGCGGGCCTGCTGGGCGGTTACGTGACGGGGCTCGCGTCGGGAATTCTGATTTCGATTCCGGCCATGATCAACCGCGAGTACCTGACCATGCCGCTGCTCGCCGGCCTGGGCGTCTTGGGCGGTCTGCTGCGCGATTGCGCCGTCGATCCGGAGGATATCTGGCGGTTCAGCCCGTTTTTCGACCTGAACCTGTGGCGCTTCATCAAGCAGCGCCGCTTCGACCGCCGCAACGCTTTCAACCTGCTCTTTTTCGTGGTGATCCTGTTCGCCGAGTTCCTGCGCCAGGCGCTCGGCCAGGCCTTCGGCCCCAACGGCCGGATCTTCTATCTGCACCCGGAGCAACCCAATCTCCTGATGTACGCGGCGATCTATGCCACCACGCTGTTCTCCGTCACGCTGCCCATCAAGATCTGGAACAACACACGCAACGAAGGCAAGCTCGAGGAGCAGAAGCGGCTCTTGATTCAAGCCCGCCTGGAAGCGCTCACCAGCCAGATCAATCCGCACTTCCTGTTCAACACGCTGAACTCGGTCTCTTCGCTGATCCGCACCGATCCCAACCAAGCCCGCGTCATGGTGCTGAAGCTTTCGAACATCCTGCGGCGGCTGCTGCGCAAGCACGACAATTTCAGCGCGCTACGCGAGGAGATCGGCTTCATTGACGACTACCTGGCCATCGAAGTAGTGCGCTTCGGCGACAAGCTGCGGTTTGAAAAAGACGTAGCCGCCGACACGTTGGACATGCTGGTGCCGAGCATGCTGCTGCAGCCGTTGATAGAGAATTGCGTGAAGCACGGGTTGAGCAGCAAAGTCGAAGGCGGCACCATCCGGCTGCGCAGCCGGCGGGCGGAATCGCGGCTGTTGTTGTGGGTGGAGGACGATGGCGTCGGCATCCCCGAATCCAAGCTGGCGACCTTACGGGAGCAGGGGATCGGAGTGAGCAACGTCAGCGAGCGGCTGAGCGTGCTGTTCGGCAATGACCACAAGATGAGCATCGACAGCCAGCCCGGACAAGGCACGCGCATCGAGATCGAGATGCCGGAATTGCAGACCAGCCTGGTGGCGGCTTCTTAAGAAGGAACCAGTCCGCGGTTCTTATCTGTGTTTATCCGTGCCCATCTGTGGTTCCGTTTTGGCTTTGCCCTGGTAGATCAGCTTGCCGCCCAGGTAAGTCCGCTCCACCTGGATCTTGCGTACTTCGTCCACCGGGCAGGTGAGGATGTCCCGGTCGAGCACGATCAGATCGGCCAGCTTGCCTGGTTCGAGCGAGCCTTTTTCCTTCTCTTCGAACGTTAGCCAGGCGTTGTTGATGGTGTACAGGCGAATGGCTTGCTCGCGCGAGATGCGCTGCTCCGGGTGTAGCGGCTGGTCCGCCCAGCGCGGCTGGCGCGTGAGCGCGATCCACATCCCCAGGAACGGGTTGTAAGGATTGATGGAGCGCAGGCTGCCGATCTTCTGCATGTGGTCGGAGCCTCCGCCCACCACCACGCCGCCCGCGAACAGCGTCTTGTACGGCTGAAAATACGCGAGGCGCGCATCGCCGAACTGCTTGCGGAGCGTGGCGCCATCCAGCCACAACCAGTCCGGCTGCATGTTGGCGACGATGCCCAGTTCCCGCATCTTGCGGATGATTTCCTCGCTCATGAAGTTGGCATGCGTGATGCAAGGGCGCGCGTCGCGGACATGGAATTCGCGGTCGATCTCCGCATACGCGTCCACCAGCGTTTGGACCGCGCCATCGCCTACAGAGTGCGCGGTGAACTGCAAATCGTTCTGCAGCGCGACGCGTGCGATCCGGACGAGCTTTTCCGGCTCGATGTAGCGCATGCCACGGTAGGTGCGATCGTCGATCGAATAGACCTTGCTTATTCCCCACGGCTGCAGCATGAAGGCGCTGCCGGTCAGCATGCCGCCATCCAAGAAGGTCTTGATGCCGCGCAGCCAGAGCATATTGTTGTAGTGGTGCAATGGGTTGGCGGCCGCCGCCAGGATGCGTGCAGTGATTTGATCCAGCGGCAGTTGGGCGTCCACATCGTACGCCACGAAAACGCGGCAGGTAAGCTGCCCATCGTCTTTGAGCCGCCGGTAGGTTTCCAAATCGGCATCGCCCAGATCGCCCTCCGAGATGCTGGTCAGTCCCACCGAGTTGTAGTCGGCCAGCAGCATCTTGAGACGCGCGCGGCGGTCGTCGCCGGTGGGGATTCTATCGCCGGAGTGGATCTTCACCAGGCGGCTGCCATTGCGAAGGATGCCGGTCGGTTCGCCGGCGGCGTCGCGTTCGATGCGGCCCGGCATCCCGTCCACGATGCGGAAGTCGCGGTCGATGCCGCTAAGTTGCAGCGCGAGGGAATTCACGGCGGCATCGGGACCCGTGCCGAAGTAGACCGGATTGTGCGGCGCGGCGGCATCCAATTCCGCGCGTGTGGGAAAACGCTGCTCGCGCAGGCGGGTGATGAATACCTGCGTGAGGACGATCCAGTCGCCCGCCTTTGCTACCGCGGCGCGCGCCTGGATGTAGCCCAACACGCCGGCAATGTTTTCCATATCGGGAACCGGATGGTCGAACTCGTACATGGCCGCCTGGGCCGCATGCACGTGGGAGTCGATCAGGCCCGGCAGCACGGTCTTGCCTTGCAGATCGACCAGGCGGGTACCGGGACCGGCCACGTGTGCGACTGCGGAGCGGTCGCCCACAGCCAGGATGCGGTCGCCGCGGATCGCGATGGAATCGGCAATCCGGAATTGCGGGTCTGCCGTGACGATCTTGCCGTGGCTGAGGATCAGGTCGGCGGGTTGCGCGCGCAGGGCAGCCGCGCCGAGAAAGAGAAGTGGAACGATCGTCTGGCAGTACACGACCACATGATACTCCGCGCGGATCGGTGAGTGGCGGACGGACGCCCGCGGGGACGATCCGGATATCGATTTGGAGGGAATGCGGCGCTCGCCTACCTGACGGTTCAAGCGAGGAGTGGGTGTGGATGGGCGTTTTGCCCCAGACTGCAAGCGTCCGGGGCGCGATCCGCCGTCAGGCGCTCAACGGCAACATGTGCACCACCGGAGGCACATCTTTGATTGGCATGAGCGGCATGGCAACCTGGCTCAGCGCGAACAGCAGGCTTTCCTTGCTACTGCATACGCAGGGCAGGGCATCGTTGGCAAAGTAACCCGGGCAGGGTGCGGACTGGCCGGCAAAGCAATAAACATTGTGCATTTCTATGCCTCGTCGTTGCATCCTCCGAGCAATTTTTTTGCCGTTCGTGGAAGGCTTCCATCGCCTTCTGGCTCTATAAGAGATTATGAAACGCCGTATTCACTCTGTCAACAACTATTAGGAGATCGCCATCCCAAATCCCCAGAGCGGCGGGCCGCGCCGGATGTGGCTGCGCGACTTTCCACACGATGTTGGATTCGCATTCCGAGGCGTCAAAACAAGGTCGCCACTCGAGCGCATCCCCGGCTGCGTTCATCCCAAAACGGGCTTGCTAGCCAGTTCTCCGAGTTAGAACGGCAAGCCCGCCAAGTGGATTTAGGAACATTACGGCGTCAGGGGAGAGCTGGGCGGGATCTGCGGGCGCGGTTCTGGCTCGCCTTTTCACGCGAGAGAACCCTCGGACCACTGGTCGCGGTGCAATGACTTAAACTTCTCTCATGAGCTGGAAGCGGGGTGTTGCCGGCCTCCTCGTACTCGCCCATATCCTCTTGCGGCATGGACTGTCGCACGCGACCCTCAACCAGAACCGGCCGCTCCTGGGAGCCCCGTCCCCGGCGACCTGGGCAAACAATGCCTGCTAAAACCCTGAAGACCTTCGACGCGCGGAACTGCGAACAATGGCGGGAGTGGCTCGCCAGGCACCACGACTCGGAATCGGAGGTGTGGCTGGTGTTCTATAAGCGCCACACAGGGCGTCCATCCATCGCCTACGACGATGCCGTCAATGAGGCCCTGTGTTTCGGCTGGATCGATAGCTTGGTCAAGCGCCTCGATGACGACCGGTATGCCCGGAAGTTCACGCCTCGGAAACCCGACGGCAGATGGTCTACCGTCAACCGCAAGCGGTTTGCGCAGCTTCAGGCAGGCGGACGCTTGACACCGGCTGGGTTGAAGCGTGCGCCAACCGACCGCAGCGGTGATGCGCCAAGGCCATCTTTGTCCAAGGTCCCGCAGTACATCCAACAGGCGCTCGCCAGCCGGCCCGCAGCCCGGAGCTATTTCGAGAGTCTTGCGCCGTCATATCGGCGCATGTACATCGCGTGGATCGATTCCGCGAAGCAACCGGGAACCAAGGCGAGACGCCTGCGGGAGGCTGTCGATCTGCTGGCGGCGGGCAAGAAACTGGGCTTGAAATGACGGCGGAAGTCCTCCATCCCGGTTGTGATATAGTTCCGATTGCATCTTCGGTCGGCTTGGAACAGTACCTGGGTGTCTTTGCCGCGCTGGCGGTGATTGCGCGGGGAGTGTTCAACCTTAAGCGGGAGGCGCATGTGTGGATTGTGTGGCTGTTAGGGGCGGGCGCCGCGATTCTGGCGATCTGGATCGTCTGGAAGACGGCCCCCAGGTTGTCGACCGCGGGCCGCATGCAGTTCTGGAAGGCGGCCTTGGCATTGCTGTACCTCTATCTCTGTACCGCGCTGCTTCTCTACGCGGTGTATGGCGTCTGGGCGTCGGCCCCGCCGCAGGCCGCCCAACCGCCAAAGCAGCTACCCACCTGCGCTCCAGGCAGCGCGCTGGCGGTGAAAGATTTCGACCCGGATCTTCTGGCGGTGGGAGCAACTCTGCTGAACATTCGCGTGCTGGGGTGCGGCTTCGAGAGCGACGACAAACTGGCCTTCAACGGCTCCGACCGCCAGTTTACGTTCATTGATGCCAGCCAACTCGTAGTCGGCATCGCCGCCGCGGATCTGGCGGCTCCTGGAAGCCTCACCGTGGTGGTGACCAAGAGCGCTGCAACTTCGGCCGGGCTTCTGCGCGTGGCCCCTTCTCCTGAGCCGGTGTGGTGGTTCTTCGGCTGGCATTGGCAGTTCACAGACGAACTTCGTTTTCTGGTGATGGTTTTGCTCACGGGAGCCCTGGGATCGAGCGTCTTTGCGCTGAAATCGTTCGCCGATTACCTGGGCAACGAGAAGCTCTCCGAAAGCTGGTTCACGTTTTACCTGATTCAGCCTATCGAGGGAGCCGGGATCGCATTTGTCTTTTATGTGGTGGTGCGCGGCGGGTTTTTTAGCGGCACCTCGACCGATCTGAAAACGGTGAACATGTTCGGCGTTTGCGCCATCGCGGCTCTCGCCGGAATGTTTTCAGATACGGCCTTTCAGAAACTCAATGAGGTGTTTGTCACCATGTTCAGGTCTAACGTGACCGATGCCCGGACCGGGAAAATCGACGGACCGAAGGCCGGGCCGAACGTGGATTCGGGAGCTTCCAACGACGGCCAGGGGACGTAAGCTATGACCCAATACGTTCGGTATCGCAAGGACTCCGCCGTCGCCTACGGCATTCTCGACGGCGCGACCGTCCGCGAGATTCGCGGGGATCTGTTTGGCGCGCATGAGGCCACCGGCGCCACGCATCCGCTCGGCGCAGTGAAGCTGCTGTACCCGTGCGAGCCCTCCAAGATTCTGGCGGTAGGCCGCAATTACAAGAGCCACCTGGGAGACCGGCAGGCGCCGGACCGTCCGGAGATGTTCTACAAGCCGGTGAGCGCGCTGCAGAACCCCGATGACCCGATCGTTATTCCGCAGGACGCCGCCAACGTGCACTTTGAGGGCGAACTGGCAATCGTGATCGGCCAGCGCGGGACCATCTTCGGCGTCACCTGCGGTAACGACGTCAGCGACCGCGACTGGCAGAATGGGCCGCACAAGGATTTGCAGTGGTGGCGCGCGAAAGGAGCGGACACGTTCGCGCCGCTGGGTCCGGCGATCGCGACGGGCCTGGACTACGGCAACCTAATGCTCGAAACGCGGCTGAACCACGAGGTGGTGCAAAAGCAATCCACGGCGGATTTGACTTTCGATGGTCCGGCGATCGTGAACTGGGTCAGCCGCTGGGTCACGTTAGTTCCTGGTGACGTCATATATACCGGGACGCCCGGCAGCACGCGCGCCATGCGGCCCGGCGATGTGGTCGAAGTGGAGATCGAGGGCATTGGCGTTCTGCGCAACCCGGTGGCGTGACCCGGCTTCGCTACAATGAGGGTTCCGATGCAGAAACGGAGCCTGTTCCTCACATTCGAAGGCATGGACGGTTCGGGGAAGACCACCCAGATGCGCCTGCTTGCCGAGCGCCTGCGGGCGTGCGGCCGCGACGTGCTGGAGACCGCCGAACCGGGCGGCACGCGCATCGGCATCGAGATCCGGCGCATCTTGCTGGATGCGGCCAATCAGGAGCTGGGCCCGACCGCCGAGATGCTGCTGTATTTCGCCTGCCGCGCGCAGAACCTGGACGAGTGGATCACGCCGGCCCTGGCCGAGGGCAAGATTGTGCTTTCGGACCGGTTCACCGATTCCACGCTGGTCTATCAGGGTTGCGGGCGCGGGCTGGGCGCGGAAGCCGTGATGACGCTCGACCGTATTGCCTGCCGCGGCCTGGTTCCGGACGTGACGCTGCTCATCGATATCGACGCCGAGACCAGCCTGGCGCGGGCGCACGCGCGCAACGCCTCCCAGCGGCACAGCGAGACGCGCATGGACGAGCAATCGCTCGCATTCCATCGCCAGGTCTATGAGGCTTATCATGCGCTGGCGGCGCGCGAGCCGCAGCGGTTCCGCATCGTGGATGGCCGCGCCGCGATCGATGCCATAGCCGCGGAAATCTGGAGCGCCGTCGAGCCCTATGTTTGAGCGCTTTTGGGGCAACCCGCACGTCACCGCGGCGCTGGAGCAGATGATCGTGCGCGACCGCCTGGCGCAAACGCTGCTGTTCGCCGGGCCGGAGGGCGTCGGCAAGGCCACGCTGGCGCGCCGGTTGGCCGCGCACCTGCTGGGCCATGCCGAGCAGATCGAACGCGACGATCTGAGCTTGCCGGAGAATACCGAAATCGTGGCGGCGCGCGAGCGGTGGCCGGCGGACAAGCGCAACCAGGATCCGTTGCTATTCGCCTCCTATGCGGACTTCGTTACTTTTCCGCCGGATGGGCCACTGCGGCAAATCTCCATCGATCAGACGCGCCTGCTGCGCGAGTGGGCGAAGCTCGCGCCGAATCATGGCAGCCGGCGCGTGTTTCTGATCGACCACGTGGACCGCGCCGGCGAGCACGCCGCCAACGCGCTGCTCAAGACCCTGGAGGAGCCGTCGCCGTATCTGATTCTGATCATGACGGCGGAGAACGCTTACGATCTGCTGCCGACCATCCGCTCGCGGGCGGTGCCGTTTCAGTTTGCGCCGCTCTCGGCCGAAGAGACACGCGAATTCGTGCGCGCGCGCGGGATGGATCATGTGGAGCGGCGCGCGGCGTTGAGCGGCGGCAGCCCGGGCCTGGCGGTCTCGCTGGATCTGGAGGCGTACGATAAGCGCCGCGCGGCCATGTTCACGCTGCTGCGCGTGGCGGCGGGTGTGATGCCGTTCGGCGCGTGGGTGCCCTATTCGGAAGCTATCGGGCGCAGCAAGAGCGAGAAGCTGGAGTTGCACCTGAAGGTCCTCTACGACTTGCTCCGCGATGTGCTGGTGTTGCGGGAATCGGGCCCCACGATGCGCAACGCCGTGCGCAACGAGGATCTGCGGGCGGAGTTGGAAGCCGTGGCGCGCAAAGTATCCTTCGGATGGATCCGCGGGGCGGTGAAGAAGGTGGACGATCTGGCGGGGCTGATCCGGCGCAACATCCAGAAGTCGATTGCGTTGGACGCGTTGATCGTGGATCTGCGGGAGGCGCGTTAATTAACCGCTTGCTTACGCGCGCGGCTCAGTACAGCGAGCGGAGCGTCTCGAAAAACGCCGGGAACGAAACCGACGCAGCTTCCGCGCCGTGGATCAGCGACTCGCCATCCGCGCACAACGCCGCAATCGCGAACGCCATGGCGATGCGGTGATCGCCGAAAGAGTCCAGTTCGGCGGCGTGGAAACGCTGGCGGCCGGGAATCGCGAGTCCGTCCGGCAGTTCCTCCGCTTCCACACCCATGCGGTGCAGGTTTTCGGCGATGGTCGAGATGCGGTCGGTCTCCTTGATGCGCAACTCGGCGGCATCCCGTATCGTGAGACCTTCGTCGCTGGCCGCGCCCAGGATCGCAAGCACCGGGATCTCGTCGATCAGCGCCGCGGTGGTTTCCTTCTCGATGACTCCGCCGCGCACGCGCGAGCTCGAGACCAGTAGTTCGCCGGCTAACTCGCCATTGCGGCTCTCCACCTCCGTGATGCGGATCGCCGCGCCCATGCCTGCCAGGAAATCGAGCAAAGTCGAGCGCGTGGGATTCAGGCCCACCCCGCGGATGGCCAGCCGGGAGCCGGGCACCAGCAGCGCCGCCACGATGAAGAACGCCGCCGAGGAAAGGTCCGCGGGAACCACCAGGTCGCGCCCGGTGAGCGTGGGGCGGCCGGTGAGTGCGATGGTTTTCGCTGCGACGCGCAGATCCGCGCCGAACTCCCGCAGGGCGATCTCCGTGTGATCGCGCGAGCGCACCGGCTCGTGCACGATGGTCTCGCCTTCCGCGTACAATCCGGCGAACAGCACGCAGGTTTTCACCTGGGCGCTGGGCACGGGCAGCGTGTAATCGATGGGCCGCAGCCGCGTGCCGCGGATTTCGAGCGGCGGAAAGCGGCCTTCGCGGGCGGAGATGTTGGCGCCCATCCGTGAGAGTGGTTCGATGATGCGAGCCATGGGCCGGCGCGATAGGGATTCGTCGCCGCCGATGCGCGTCGGGAAAGTCTGCGCCGCCAGGATGCCGGATAACATTCGGATGGTGGAACCGGAGTTGCCCGCATCCAGGTCCGCGGCCGGCGCGCGCAGCCCGTCCAGGCCGCGCCCGCGAATCGTCACTTCGGTTCCGCTTTCTTCCACTGGCACGCCGAGCGCGCGCATGGCGTCGAGGGTGGAATGGCAGTCGGCGCCGGTGGAATAGTTCCGAATCCGGCTGTCGCCTTGGGCGATGGAGGCGATCATGGCATAGCGGTGGGAGATCGACTTGTCGCCGGGCAGGGTGATGGATCCGGAGATGGATCGGGCAGGGCGGATTTTCTGCGGCATCGGGAATCCCCATTCTAGCGTGGCACTGCCCACTCGTCATCGCGCTATGCTGATGTGTGACTCCCAGACAACTGGCCGCAACCGCCGCCATCGCCATCCTGTCGGGCGCGATAATTCCCGCCGCGCAGCCCGACGCGAAACCCTGGAGCGGCATCCTGCGCGACGACCGTCGCCAGCCCATAGCGGGCGCAACTGTTCGCCTGGAATCCGGAGGCCACCACGAAACCGCAACAACCGCCCAGGATGGGAGCTTCGCCTTCGCCGCGCTGGCGCCGGCTTCGTACTCCATCGCCGTCGCATACCAGGGCGTCACAGCCGCCTGCCCGCAGCCGGTTCAACT
>JBEKPZ010000138.1:0-35751 GCA_049520215.1 Bryobacteraceae bacterium
CTGAATCCTGATACCATCCGGTCCATGTTGATCCTCGCCGCCATCCTCGCCATCTTCGTTTACGGCATGATTGCCGCCATGCTGGGCACTATCCTGCCCGATCTCTCCGCGCGCTTTCACCTCACGCCCAGCCAGCTTGGCCAAATCGCGTTTACGCAGGCGCTGGGCCTGATCATCGCGTCCATCGGCGTCGGTCCGCTGATCGATAACGAAGGCAAGAAGATCGGCCTTGTGCTGGGCCTGGCGCTGATCACCCTGGCGCTGTTTGCCCTGCCCAAATCCAGCGGCTTTGGCACGATCAGGCTGTACATTTTCCTGCTGGGACTCGGCGGCGGCATCATCGTCACCGCGGCCACCGCCTTGGTCAGCGATATCAGTCAGGACCGCCGCGCCACCACTCTCAACCTGGTGAATCTCTTCTTCGGCCTCGGCGGGTTCGCCACTCCGTTCATCTCCGCCAACCTCTTGCGCCACAATTCCATAAAGCTGTGCTACACCGTCGCCGCCCTCGCGGCCGTTACGCTGGTGGTCCACATTCTCACGCCCATGCCGCCGCCCAGCGGCGCGCGCAGCTTCGACTTTTCCGATGTCGGCCCCGTTCTGGGCAAGCCGGTGCTCTTCCTGCTGGCGCTCTTTCTGTTCTTGTACGTGGCCTGCGAAGTGGGTGTCTGGAACTGGCTGGCGCAGCACTTGATCGCGCAGGGCATCCCCGAATCGCGCGCGCTGAATATTCTATCGCTCGGTTTTGCGCTCGGCCTGCTGATTGGCCGCGTGGCGGTGTCGCCCATCCTCATCAGCGTGCCCGCGCCCCTCGTCACCATGGCGGCCGCTATCATGATGACCGTCACGACGTTTCTGATGCTTAAAACCAGCAACCCCACCGTCGCCGGAATCCTCGTGTTTCTGGCCGGTATCTCCATGGCCCCGGTCTTCCCCACCACGCTCGCCATGGTGGGTGACGCCTTCCCGCGTATGACGGGCACCGCCATGGGTGTCGTGATCACCCTGGGCTGGTGCGGCTTGGCCGTAAGCTCGCGCATCATCGGCGCCATCGGCGGCGGCGACCCCAAGCGCCTGAAAAAGGCTCTGCTGTTGATCCCGTCGGCTTCCGCCATCATGGTCGTCGTGGCCGTCGCCATTCGTCCCATGCTGGCGCACTAGAATGGAGGGCGGGCTTCAGCCGGCGCGGGGCTTGAGCCCCGCTCTTCTTCTCCTCCTCCTGCTGACGCCGCTCAGCGCTCAACAATACGATCTCGTCATTCGCAACGGCCGCGTAATCGATCCGGAAAGCGGCCTCGACGCCATTCGCAATCTGGGCATCTCCGCCGGCAAGATCCAAGCCATTTCCGCCACCACGCTCGAAGGCCGCGCCGCCATCGACGCCACCGGCCTGGTGGTCGCGCCCGGCTTCATCGATCTCCACCAGCACGGCCAGGATGCCGAGAACTACCGCTCGAAAGCCATGGACGGCGTCACCACCGCGCTCGAAATGGAAGTGGGCGTAGCCGATGTGGATCCCTGGTATGACAAGCGCCATTCTCAAACCCTCATCAACTACGGCGCATCCATCGGTCACATCCCCGTGCGCATGCGCGTCATGCGCGATCCCGGCAGCTTCCTGCCCACCGGCGACGCCGCCCATCGCGCCGCCACCGATGCCGAGATCGCCGAGTGCCGCCGCCAGATCGCGCACGGCCTCGCCCGCGGCGCCATAGGCGTTGGCATCGGCCCGCATTACACGCCCGCCGCGTCCCGCTGGGAAATTCTGGAGATGTTCCGCGCCGCCGCCCACGCCGGTGCCGCCTGCTTCGTCCACCTGCGCAACGCCGGCGACGAAAGCGTGGCCGCGCTCGAAGAAGTGATCGCCGCCTCCGCCCTCACCGGCGCTCCCGTCCACGTCGCCCACATCACCAGCAACGGACTGCGCTCCACGCCGCGCCTGCTGCGCATGATCGCCGAAGCCCGCTCCCGCCAGCTCGATATCTCGACCGAGCTTTACCCTTACACCGCCGCCATGTCCGCCATCGAGTCCGCCCTGTTCGATCCCGGCTGGCAAACCATCCTCGGCATCGGCTACCACGACCTCCAATGGGCCGAAACCGGCGAGCGCCTCACCGCCGAATCCTTCGCAAGCTATCGCCGCACCGGCGGCGGCGTAATCCTGCACATGATTCCGCCCAGCGCACTGGATGCCGCCATCGCCAGCCCCTTCGTCGTGATCGCCAGCGATGGCGGGCTGCGCAACGGCAAGGGCCACCCGCGCAGTTCCGGCACCTTCGCGCGCGTCCTGGGCCGCTACGTGCGCGAAACCGGCGCGCTCTCCCTGATCGACGCCATCCGCAAGATGAGCCTCATGCCCGCCCAACGCCTCCAGGATCGCGTCCCCGCCATGCGCAATAAAGGACGCATCCGCGAAGGCGCCGACGCCGACCTCACCCTCTTCGATCCCGCCACCGTCGCGGACGCCTCCACCTACGAAGATCCCGCCCGCTATTCGATCGGCATCCGCTACGTGCTGGTCAACGGCACCCCGGTGGTGAGCGCTGGCAAACTACAAGAGGTAACCCCCGGCCGCCCCATCCGAGCCCCCATCGAATAACAGCATTACCCTTTAACCAATACAGAAACCCACGTTGCAAGAATTTATCCGCAACAATTTTGTCCTACAAGAATTTGTGCTGCGAGAATTTGTGCTGCAGAGTAGGCAGAATTTGTGGGGCAGACCCCCGGTCTGCGCGGGTCCCCTGGACCCGCCTGCCGCTACCCTCAACCGCTCCCCCCCAATCTCATCCATAATAGTCAATCAGCCATGTCGCCGCGCATCTTCATCTCCTACGCCCACCGCGACGGAGCCAACCTGGCCGCCCGCTTGCACGCCGACCTGCAAACCCAAGGCTTCGACGCATGGCTCGACCGCCTGCGCCTAAAGGGCGGCGACATCTGGACCAAGGAAATCGAGGACGCCCTCGACCGGGCCGAAGTCGTCGTCGCTCTCCTCTCAGACGGATCCTTCCACTCGGACACCTGCCGCGCCGAGCAAAGCTGGTCGCTCGACAAGGGCAAGTGCGTAATCCCGGTGCGGGTGCAACGCGATTGTCCCGTGCCGCTCCGTCTCTACACCCGCCAATATATCGACTTCACCGACCCAGCCGGCTACGCCCAATCCCTCGACCAGCTCCAGGACAGCATCTCGAAGCGCCGCGGCGTGATCGTGCCCCCAGCCACCCAACCCCGCTACAACAACTCGCACGCTCTCCCCAACAACTACGTCCCCCGCCCCGAAATCCTCGCCCGCCTCCGCAACGCCCTCTTTGAGGACGCGCCCAACCGCAACATCGCCCTCACCGCCCTCCAAGGCATGGGAGGCATCGGTAAAACCGTCCTCGCGCAGGCCCTCTGCCAAGACGAAGTAGTGCGTCACGCATACCCGGACGGCATCTTCTGGTTCACCCTCGGCAAGGAATCCCGCCTCAGCTTCGACCAGCGCATCGAATCCGTCCCCGGACTGAGCCAACTTCTGGGTGGGGGCATACAAAGGTGAACAAGCCTGCATCAGCCAGTACCGTAACGCCTTCCGCGACAAGGCCGCGCTGATCGTCCTCGACGATGTCTGGCACGCCGCCGACATCGAGCCATTCCGCACCGAATCGCCGCGCTCGCGCCTGCTCGTCACCACGCGCGACATCGGAATCGCCGCCACATTCGGAGCGCGCGACTTCACAGCCGCCCTCCCCACCGAAGCCGAAGCCCGAGAGATTCTGACCAAATGGAGGGCGGGCTTGAGCCCGCGCGGGGCTTCAGCCCCGCAACCGCTTCCCCCCCAAGCCGAAGCCGTAATAACCGAATGCGGCAACCTCCCCCTAGCCCTAGCCATGATCGGAGCGCAACTCAGGGGCAAACCCGCCGCCCACTGGGACATCGTGCTCGGCCACCTCCGCCACGCTGACCTGACCCAAATCAAATCCCGCTTCCCGGAGCCGCACACCACGCTCTTTCGCGCAATCCAAATAAGCGTCGAGGCCCTCCGCGACGAAGACCCCGCCGCCGCGCAGCGCTACCTCGCACTGGCCGTGATGTTGGAAGACATGGCCGTCGCGCCCGCCGTTCAGCAGACATTGTGGAACGTGGACGAAACCGAGGCGCTCGAAACCGCCGACCGGTTTGTAACTCTTTCGCTGGTGACCCGCGACGCGTCGAGCGATGGAATCCGCCTGCACGACCTGCAATTGGATTACGTGCGCGCACAACACCCAAACCCGCAGGCGCTGGAACTGATCCGCGGCGCAGTCCGGCTATCCGCGCACGTGATCGAGAAGGATCCGCGTCAGGTCGCCTCGCAGGTGGTCGGCCGGTTGCTGCCGCACCGGGCTGTCCCGGTGATTCAGCAGTTCATCGTCGAAATCGCCGCAGGCGCACCGAAGCCATGGTTGCGGCCGCTGCACCCCGCGCTGCACCCTCCCGGCACACCGCTGCTGCGCACGCTGGAGGGCCACTCTGCCTCGGTCTACTGCCTCGCGCTGACGCCGGACGGGAAGCGGGCCGTTTCGGCGTCCGCGGACCACACGCTTAAAGTGTGGGACCTGGCGACTGGCCGGTCTACTGCCTCGCGCTGACGCCGGACGGGAAGCGGGCCGTTTCGGCGTCCGCGGACCACACGCTTAAAGTGTGGGACCTGGCGACTGGCCGCCTGCTCCGAACAATGGAAGGACACTCTGACACTGTCCGTAGCGTGGCGGTGACGCTCGATGGAAACCGGGCGGTCTCTGCTTCCCGGGATCAGACGCTGAGGGTATGGGACCTCTCGTCCGGCCGCACGCTGGTCATGTTGGAAGGGCATCGCGACTCCGTCGAGAGCGTGGCAGTGAAGGGCGACGGGAAGCAGGCTGTCTCCGCGTCTTTGGACTACGGGCTACGAGTGTGGGACCTGGAATCGGGCCGCACGTTGCGGGAGTTGCGAGGCTGTGGTCGCGCTCGTGGCGTGGCGGTGACGCCGGGCGGTGAGCGGGCGGTCTCGGCCTCTGAGGACGGGACCTTGAAGGTCTGGGACTTGCTGACCGCACGCGCACTCCTGACCCTGAAAGGCCATTCCTCCGGTGTGAATGGCGTCGCGATGATGCCGGATGGGAGACGGGCGGTTTCTGCGTCCCAGGACCGGACATTGAAGGTCTGGGACCTGGAGACCGGCCGTGTGTTGCTCACACTCGAAGGCCACTCTGCTCCCGTCACTGGGGTCGCGGTGACACCGGACGGGAAGTGGGCGGTTTCCACGGCCGAGGACAGGATGCTGAAGGTATGGGAACTAGGCACGGGTCGCGTGCTGAGCACGCTGGCAGGCCATTCCGCGGTCGTCTCCAGCGTGGCGGTAACAGTGGACGGAAAACGGGCCGTCTCCTCGTCATGGGACAACACCCTGAAGTTGTGGGACCTCCGTACCCACCCCACGCTGAGCACGTTGGACGGGCATTCTGGTTCCGTCTATGGCGTGGCGGCAACGCCGGACGGGAAGCGGGTGGTTTCCGCGTCTGGGGACAAGACGCTGAAGGTGTGGGACCCGGCGACCGGACGTGCGCTGCGCGTGCTCGATGGCCACTCTAGTGCAGTTTTTGGCGTGGCGGTGACACCTGACGGAAGACGGGCGGTTTCGGCCTCTGGGGACAAAACGCTGAAGGTGTGGGACGTGGACAACGGCCGCCAGTTGCGCACGCTGGAAGGCCACTTCGCTTCTGTCCATGGTGCGGCGGTGACGCCGGACGGGAAACGCGGGGTCTCTGCGTCTTGGGATACGACCCTGAAGGTCTGGGATCTCGACACGGCCCGCGTGCTGCGCACGCTTGAAGGCCACTCTGGTTCGGTCTTTGGCGTTGCGGTGACGCCGGACGGGCAGCGGGCGCTTTCCGCGTCTTGGGACTACACACTGAAAGTGTGGGACCTCGTGGCCCGGCACGCGCTACGCACACTGGAAGGCCACTCTTACTACGTCTACAGCGTGGTGGTCACCCGGGACGGAAAGAGAGCGATCTCCGCATCCGGGGACAAAACGCTGAAGGTGTGGGACTTGGACAACGGCCGCCCGTTGCGCACGCTGGCAAGCCACTCTGCCGATGTCTCCGGCCTGGCGTTGGCGCCGGATGGCAAACGGGCTGCGTCCGCGTCTTACGACAAGACGCTGAAGGTGTGGGAACTCGACACCGGTCGGTTGGTCGCCACGTTCCACTGCGATGGCCCCGTGCATTGCTGCGCTTTCGTCGATCAGCAGCGAATCGTCGGCGGCGACGCAAGCGGCCGCGTGCATTTTCTCGTCCTCGAAGAATGAACCCCATGCGCCTCTTCCTGAGCTACGGACACGACGCGCACACCGTCCTCGCCCAACGCCGGAAATCCGACCTCGAACGCCGCAACCACCAAGTCTGGCTCGACCAAGCCCGGCTCACCCCCGGCACAGACTGGGAACGCAACATCGAAGAAGGCCTCGACTGGGTTCTCCGGCGCCCCCGACAAATTCCTCATGCTGTTGACCCCGCACTCAGCCCGCGGAGCGCGCCGATGACCGCGGCATCGTCGCCAGCTCGAAGAGAATATTCCCCCGCCCAGCCACTAACAATCCAGGGGCACAGCCCGCAACGTCACACGCACGCCTGACCGAATCACAATCAAAATTAAATGCCTCCTTCCGAAAATCCGGGGACCGTCGGCCGAACATGCACCAGCCACCAAACCCCCGAAACGCCCAAACCGGCTCGCCGAGCAAACAAATCCTTTATTATCAATATAATGGGCTTCGTTTGTCCCAACCCGCCCACCGCCAAATCCCCGCAACCGATGCACAATTCCGCCCAATCCTGCATAAAAATGCACAACAACCCACGAAAACTACGAAGCAAACCCAAAAAATGGGGGTACCGCTCCAGCCCCCAGCCCCTAGCCCCTAGCCCCCAGCCCCCGCCCACAACCGGACACTGTCCGAATCTGAACAGCAACATCGTGACAAAATTGCTACTCCCGCGTCAAACTATTCGAAGGGATGATTGGAAGCTACAGCAGATCCGGAACTTATGGCGCAGGACGCCCCTGGCGCCGTGGGTGCCAGGTTGAGCCCCAAACTAGATGAAGCCAGCCTGATCCGGGCCGTCCAGCGCGGCGATCAGGACGCTTTCGAGCAGCTCGTCCGCGCCTACGATCAAAGTGTGCTCCGGCTCGCGGTCAATCTGCTGCGTTCCCAGGAAGACGCACGTGACGTCTTCCAGGAGGCTTTCTTGCGCGTCTTCCGCAGCATCGATTCGTTTCGGTTCGATTGCAGCTTCCATACATGGCTCTACCGCATCGTGACGAACATTTGCCTGGATTATCTGCGCAAGCGCAAGGTGCGCAAGGAAGAGCCGGCCGTGGTGGATACGCCCGAGGGTCCCCTCGACCGCATGAACGATTTTCAGGAGGAAGCCCCGCACGCCGATCCCGAGCGCAATCTCTGGAACGTCCAGATCGGGCAGCGTATCGAGGGCGCCCTTGGCGGGCTCACGCCCCGCGAGCGCATGGTTTTCGAGCTCCGGCATTATCAGGGTCTGCGCCTCCGCAACATCGGCGAAATCCTGGGCACCAGCGAGGAAGCCGCCAAGAATTGTCTGTTTCGCGCCACCCAAAAGATGCGCGCGGAGCTGGGAGATTTTCAATGAACTGCGAATCCGTAACCAAACTCATTCCGCTGTATTTCTACGGCGAATTGCCGCCCGACGAGGAAGACAGCCTCGAACAGCATTTGGATACCTGTGCGGCCTGCGCCCGCCAGGCGGAGTCGCAGCGGGCCTTGTCCGCCGCGCTCGACCGGCGCGCAACCCAGCCATCCGCCGCCCTGCTCGCCGAGTGCCGGCATGACCTGATGCGAGCCGTCTACCGCCAGGCGTCCGTCCCAAGGAGGGCGGGCTTTAGCCCGCGCGGGACTTTAGTCCCGCATTGGGGACTTTCCGCATGGCTTCCTTCCCTAGGCCCCTGGCGCATGCCCCTGGGAGCCAGCGCCCTGTTGGCCCTGGGTTTTATCACCGCGCGCCTCACCGCCCCAGGCGCAGCCGGCCCGTTCAGTCTCGCCTCGCTGACCCCCGAAAACGTCATCTCCTCCGTGCGCTCCGTGCAGCCCGCCCACGACGATTCCCGCCCCGGCGAAGTGCAAATCGTCCTCGATGAAACCCGCCGCCGCGTCATCTCCGGACAGTTGAACGACACCAATATTCAGCGCCTGGTGCTGGCCGCCGCCCACGACGAGAACAATCCCGGCGTGCGTTGGGAATCGGTCGACCTGTTGAAGGGCCATTCGGATTCTTCCCCGGTCCGCGAACTGCTTCTCAATCGCGTGGCCGAAGACCCCAATCCCGGCGTGCGCTTGAAGGCGCTGGATGGCCTGAAGGCGTACACCGGTGATCCGGAAGTGCGCAAGGTTCTGGCTCAGGTGCTCTTGCACGATGACTACCCGGGCGTGCGCATCGCCGCTGTGGACGCGCTCACCGCGCATGCCGGCGACGACATGGTCGGCATTCTGCAAGGCGTCGTCCAGAAGGAAGACAATACCTACGTGCGCCGCCGTTGCGTAAAAGCTTTGCAGGATATGAATGCCTCGGTCGGAACGTTTTAAGCATGTTTAGAGCCCCGTTTAAAGCAATGACCATCTGCCCAACGCTCCGGCCCGTCCTCCTGGTTTCCGGTTTTCTGAGCATCGCGCTGGCCGGCGAACCGGTCCTCACGCGCGAAGGCAAGTATTGGGTCGAAGTGCGCGCGGGTTCCGAAGCGATGGCGCCCGCGGCCCGCCTGCGTATCGCCTCGCGCGGCCCGGTTACAATCAATGGCACGCCCGGTCCGGAGCTGTCTTATTCCCTGAAAATACGCGTCAAGGCCCCCAATGAAGCCGAGGCGCGGCTATTGGCCAAGCGCTTCGGCGTGCGCCTCGCCAGGCAAGGCGGCAACTCCATGTACCTCATTGTCCAGCGCGGCGATGGCATGGCGGATCTGCAGGTGAAGCTGCCGCGCACGGCTCCCGAAACCACCATTGCCACTACCGAAGGCGCGGTCGCCTTCTACGACCTGGATGGTGCGGTCGAAGCGGAAACCGGCGGCGGAGCCGTTTCCGCGGACCGCATCAAAGGCAACATCGTAGTTCGGACAGCCGGCGGCGATATCACGCTCGGCGCCGTGGAGGGCAATGCGAAGTGCACCACGGCCGGAGGGAAGATCACCGCCAGCCTGGTGCGTGGCGATGCCACTTTTGAAACCGGCGGCGGCGATATCTCCGCCCAGGAAGTCCACGGGCTGGTGCGAGCCACAACCATGGCCGGCAGCATTCGGATTCACACCGCCGGCTCCGCCGTGATTGCCTCCACCGGCGGCGGCCCCATCGACGTGGGCCAGGCCCATGGCATCGTCACCGCTCGCAACTCTGGCGGACCGGTGAAGGTCGGCTCGGCCGAAGGCGTGCGCTGCGAAAACGCCGGCGGCGGCGTGAATCTCGACAACATTTCCGGCAGCGTGCGCGTCTCCACGGCCATCGGCAGCATCATCGCCAGCCTGCTGGCGGGCAAGCCCATGTCCGATTCTTTCCTGTCCACCGGCGGCGGTGACATTACGGTAATCATCCCGTCTAATTTAGGTGTGACCATCCGGGCGCAGAACGAATTGGCCGGCAATATCCGTAGAATCGTATCCGATTTTCCTGGAATCTCGGTGCGCGTCGAAGGCGGGCAGGTGGTCGCCGAAGGGCCGGTCAACGGCGGCGGTCCTGTCTTGCGCATCTCCGGCACCGGCGGCACCATATTTATTAGACGGCAACACTAGAGAGGATCTATGCATCGCACTATTCGTACATCGCTATGCTTCACCGTGTTGGGCTTGACGGCGGCTTCCTGCTCGTTCGCGCAGGATCCGGCGCCGCGTGCGCGCACCGCCACCAACCGGTTGTTCGTCACCGGCAAATCGGGGAGCAGTTTTCTCGGCATCGGCGTGGCCGAAATCGACTCCGAGCGCGCCAAGGCGCTCAACCTCAAAGAGGTGCATGGCGTCGAAGTGAAGAGCGTGGATCATGACAGTCCCGCCGCCAAGGCCGGCCTGAAAGAATCCGACGTGGTGCTGGAGTATAACGGCCAGCGCATCGAAGGCACCGAGCAGTTCATCCGCCTGGTGCGCGAGACGCCCGTCGATCGCCAGGTAAACCTGCTGGTCTGGCGCAATGGCGGCACACAAACGTTGACGGCCACCATCGGCCACCGCAAGGAACACTTCTTCTTCCGAACAGGCGATGGCGATGAAGATGTCGATCTCAACGTCGAGATCCCGCCCATGCCACCCATGCCTGATATGCCTGCCATGCCCCCAATGCCTGAAATGCCGCTGGTGCCCGAGTTCCCCCGCGCCATCGGTTCCGCGCGTAGCGGCGTGCTGGGCATTGAGTGCGAGTCTCTGGGATCGCAACTGGCCGGCTTCTTCGGCGTGAAAGAAGGCGTACTGGTGCGCTCCGTCGCCAAGGATTCCGCCGCCGAAAAAGCAGGCATCCGCGCCGGAGACGTCATCGTGAAAGTGGATAGCGAAGCGGTAACCAGCGCGCACGAAATCACCAGCCTGGTACGCGCCGCGCGCAGCAAGCACAACTTCCAAGTGGTGGTCGTACGTGACAAGAAGGAAGTCAGCCTTAGCGTCACGGTGGAGTCCGCGGACTCTCGCTGACCGGCGCCTCACAGCTTCTGTGTTCCGTCGATTCTTCCAAGAGCGCGGTCGAAAGTGCCCAGTGGCAGATGTCCTGCCTTGCGGGCAAGCTGCAGCATCAGGCAATCGGAGAAACCCAGGGCCGGGCGTGAGCGAAAAAGGTCCAGGGCGGCCCGCACGACATCCGCGTCCTGCAGTGTCAGGTTCCTGTGGCTGAGCAGCATTTCGACCGCGGTCGCGAGAGCGGCGGCGTCCAGTCCGTACACGGTTCCGAGCACCCAGACCGCTTCGGCCAGCGCCAGAGTCGATACCCATGCCCCCTTCTCGACGAAGTGATCGGACTGTCTGGCCTGCCCCGCATCGTCGCGGGTAATGAGCCGAACCAGAACGTTGGTATCAATCGCGCGCATAGCGCTCGCGCATGCGCCGGCGGATCCCTTGCTTCATCTCGCCGGCAGTCCGTGGCTCCGGCGCTCCGTTGGGGAACAACGCGCAATGGATCTCCTCCGACGAAAACTGGGCCGCGTGCCGCACCACAATTCTCTCGCCGTCTTCGTCCCATTCGACAATCGACCCAGGGGTAATGCCGAGCCTTTTGCGAATGACGGCTGGAACCGAGATTTGCCCCTGGGCGGTAACCTTCGAACGGGCCAGTGCCATCACTCTACATTACCACGGTAATGTACGGGGCAGACGCGGCCACGGCCAAACTTGCGTTACAATAAGGCAAACCTCCCCAATGCGCGATGAAGCTTGCGTCCGTACTCTCGCCCCACTTCGATTCTGATGTCCGCGCGCGCGGCGCCAGCTACTACCGGCTGGGCGCGGTGCGCATCAAGCGCGGCAACGCCACGGGAGTCGAAGCCGGCGTGCGCGGCTCGCGCGTCTACGACGTGGAGATCACCTGGGATGGCCGCGCGCTGGCCTTGTTTTGCGACTGTCCCTATTATGAAGACGTCGGCGCATGCAAGCACCTCTGGGCCACCATTCTGGCGGCCGACGCGCAGAACTATTTCACGGCCATCACCCGGCTCAATCCCAGGGACATCTCTTTCGACGAGACACACGACGAAGACGATGAGGACGACCCGTTCGAAGGACTCCCCGGCTTCGGGCTGCCTCCCCGCCCGTCCCCCGTTTTCAAGCCGCAGATCCCGGCAGCGCCGCCGTCCTGGCTGCAGCGCCTGAATGAAATCGTACCGGCCGGCTCGTTGGCAAGCACGGCTTGGCCCGCGCAGCGCGAGTTGCTTTATATCATCGACGCGGCCGCCAGTGTCGCGCGCGGCTCCGTGGTCCTGGAACTGAAGACGCGCGAGCCCAAGCTCAAAGGCGGATGGAAGAAGCCTGGGGTTCCGCAGATCAGCCGGGCGGTTTTGTCCATCCTGCCGAACCCCGCGGATCGCCACATTCTCGGGCTGCTCTCCGGCAGCGCCATGAACTCGGACTGGATGTCCTACAGCTCGTACGAATCCATCGGGGCGGGCTTCCGTCTGCGGCATCCGTTCGCCGCCACGGTGATGCCGGATATTGCCCGCACGGGCCGCTGTCTGCTGCAACTGAACGCAGCCGATCAGGAATGGCTGCCACTCCAATGGGACGATGGCGAGCCTTGGCGATTCGTCCTCCGCCTGCTCCGCCAGGAAGGCCATAAGTGGGCGCTGGCCGGGTGGCTGCGCCGCGGCGGCGAAGAGATGGACCTGCTGGCGCCGCTGCTGATCTCCGAGGGTCTGGTGTTCACGCGCGAGCGCGTCGCGCTGCTCGAGGAAGGCACGCCGTTCGAATGGATTGCCTCTCTCCGCAGATTGCGCCATATCGACGCGCCCGAAGGCGACATCGGCCAGATGCTCACGGCGCTGCTCGAACATCCGCTCGCCGCGCGCATAGAGGTTCCCGACGAGTTGCGCTACGAGGAAGTGCAGCCCGTGCCCAAGCCTTGCCTGACGTTCCGCTCCGAAAAGCGCTACGAGTGGGAGAAGGAGCATCTGCACGCCGAGATATCGTTCGATTACGATGGACGGCGCGTGCCCGATGCGCTCAAAAGCCGGGGCATGTACGACCCCGCCAAACGGCGGTACGTGGTGCGCGACCGGCAGGCCGAGGCGGCCGCCAAGGCGTTTGTGTACCAACTCGGCCTGGAGGAACTCCCGGCGGATTACCGGGGCGAGGCAGCCTCGCTGAGGTTGGCGTCCAAGAAGCTGCCGGCGGTGGCGCACGCTTGTCTGGCGGCCGGCTGGCACGTGGAAGCCGAAGGCAAGATTTTCCGCCGCCCCGGCGCCATGCAGGTAGCGGTTTCTTCTGGAATCGACTGGTTCGAGTTGCATGGCGAGGTCGACTACGGCGGAGCCACCGCCAAGCTCCCCGCGCTGCTGGCCGCGCTGCGCCGCGGCGAGAACATGGTGCAGCTGGACGACGGCACCTACGGGCTGCTGCCCGAAGAGTGGCTGACCCGCTTCGGTACGATTGCCGGCCTGGGCACGGCCGAGGCCGATCACCTCCGCTTCCGGCGCAACCAGGCGGGGTTCCTGGATGCGCTGCTCGCCATGCAGCCCGAAGTCACCTGCGACGCCACCTTCGCCCGCGTGCGCGACGAATTGCGCAGCTTCGCGGGTATCCGCGCGGGCGAGCAGCCCGAGGGCTTCGTGGGCACCTTACGCGATTACCAGCGGGACGGCGTCGGTTGGATGGACTTTCTGCGCCGTTTCAGTTTCGGCGGCTGTCTGGCCGATGACATGGGCGTGGGCAAGACCGCGCAGGTGCTGGCGCTGCTGGAAGCCCGCCGCGCGTCGAGCGACCTGCCCGGTCCATCGTTGGTGGTGGTCCCCAAATCGCTGGTGTTCAACTGGAAGCAGGAGGCGGCCCGCTTCACTCCGCAGTTGCGGGTGCTCGATCATACCGGCCTGGCGCGCGATGTGCATAGCTTCTCCGATTACGATGTGGTGCTGACCACCTACGGCACGCTGCGCCGCGACGCCGCGGAGTTCAAGGACATCGAGTTCGATTACGTGGTGCTCGACGAAGCGCAGGCCATCAAGAACCCCGGCACCGAATCGGCCAAAGCCGCGCGTCTGTTGCGCGGACGCAACCGGCTGGCGCTTAGCGGCACGCCCGTGGAAAACCATCTGGGCGAGTTGTGGAGCATCTTCGAATTCCTCAACCCCGGCATGATGGGCGCGGCCAGCGTGTTCAAGCTGGCCGGAGGCGCGGCGCGCAACCCCAGCGCGGAAACGCGCATCCTGCTGGCCCACGCGCTGCGCCCGTTCATTCTGCGGCGCACCAAGGAGCAGGTGGCGCGCGAGCTTCCGCCCAAATCCGAGCAGACCCTCTTCTGCGAGCTGGAGACCGCGCAGCGCAAGCTCTACAACGAACTGCGCCTGCACTACCGCAATTCGCTGCTGCAGACGGTGGCCGCGCAGGGCCTGGCGAAATCCAAGATCCAGGTGCTGGAGGCGCTGCTGCGATTGCGCCAGGCGGCCTGCCATCCGGCCCTGATCGATCCCAAGCGCCGCCACGAATCCAGCGCGAAACTCGATGTGCTGATCGACCACCTGGAAGAGGTCGTGGCGGAGGGCCACAAGGCGCTGGTGTTCTCGCAATTCACCAGCCTGCTGTCGCTAGTGAAGGAGCGCCTGGATGAATCGGCCATGGTTTACGAGTACCTAGATGGCAAGACGCGCGACCGCCAACAGCGCGTGGAGCGGTTCCAGAACGACCCGGATTGCAGCCTGTTTCTGATCAGCCTGAAAGCCGGAGGCTTGGGCCTGAACCTGACCGCCGCCGAATATGTTTTCCTGCTGGACCCGTGGTGGAATCCGGCGGTGGAAGCGCAAGCCGTCGATCGCGCGCACCGCATCGGCCAGACCCACCAGGTGTTCGCCTACCGGCTGATCGCGAAGGACACTGTCGAAGAGAAGATCCTGCAACTGCAAAGCAGCAAGCGGGACCTGGCTGCCGCGATCATTAGCGAGGATAACGGCCTGATCCGCGACTTAAAGCGGGAGGATCTGGAGATGCTGCTTTCCTGAAAGAGAAGACAGAAGACAGAAGTCAGAAGTCAGAAGAAAACCACGCATTCTGACTTCCGTCTTCTGACTTCTGTCTTCTGCTTCTTTATTTCGACTCTATCCGCATGCCGTAGAAGCTGCGATACACGAACGTCGCCGAGACTAGGAAGAAAACAATACCTAGCACGGTTGAGAGCGTGTTGCCCTGCTTGTTGTTTAGCGACACCGCCAGTTCGACGGCCAGCAGCCCGAACAACGTGGTGAACTTGATGATGGGATTGAGCGCCACCGAGCTGGTGTCTTTGAGCGGATCGCCCACCGTGTCGCCCACCACCGTGGCGGCATGCAGTTCGGTGCCCTTCATGTTTAGTTCGGTCTCGACGATTTTCTTGGCGTTGTCCATGGCGCCGCCGGCGTCGGCCATGAAGATGGCCTGGAACAGGCCGAATATGGCGATCGAAATCAGGTAGCCGATGAAGTAGAACGGCTCGAAGAAGGCGAAGGCCAAAGTGGCGAAAAACACCGCGATAAAGATGTTGAGCATGCCTTTCTGCGCGTACCGCGTGCAGATTTCCACCACCTTCTTGGAATCGGCAATGGAGGCCTTTTCGGAGCTCTCCAGCTTGATGTGCTCCTTGATGAACTTCACCGCGCGATAGGCACCGGTGGTGACCGCCTGCATGGATGCGCCGGTGAACCAATAAATGACCGCGCCGCCGGCAATCAGGCCCAACAGGAAGGGCGGGTATAGAATCGATAGGTGGTCGATGTTAGTCTTGAGACCGTTAGTGAGGGCTACGATGATGGAGAAGATCATAGTGGTTGCGCCGACGACCGCAGTGCCGATCAGCACCGGCTTGGAGGTAGCCTTGAAGGTGTTGCCCGCGCCGTCGTTCTCTTCCAGGTTCTCCTTGCCCTTCTCGAAGTTCGGTTTGAATCCGAAATCGCGCTGGATCTCGGCTTCGATGCCCGGCAGCGTCTCGATGGTGGAAAGCTCGAAGACGGACTGGGCGTTATCGGTGACGGGACCGTAGCTATCCACCGCGATGGTGACCGGACCCATACCGAGGAAGCCAAAAGCCACCAAGCCGAAGGCAAACACGGCCGGCGCCACCATCAGGCTGGCGAGCCCCAGGGTGCTGACTCCATAGGCGATGCTCATCAGGCCGAGGATGGAGAAGCCCAGCCAGTAGGCGCTGAAGTCGCCGGCCACCAGACCGGACAAAATGCACAACGATGCGCCGCCTTCGCGGGCGGAGTTGACGATCTCGCGCACGTGCCTGGATTGGGTGGAGGTAAATACCTTTACGCCCTCGGGGATAATGGCGCCGGCCAGGGTGCCGCAGGTGATCACGGTGGAGAGTTTCCACCACAAGCTGGTGTCGCCGTTCAAGTCCGGAACGATGAAGTAGCTGACCAGGTAAGTCAGTCCGACGGAGACGAGCGAAGTCAGCCACACCAGCGAGGTCAGCGGCGCCTCGAAGTTGAACTTTTCGGCATCGCCGTATTTGGCCTTGGCGACCAAACCGTTGATGAAGTAACTGACCGCCGAGGAGACGATCATCATCACGCGCATGACGAAGATCCAGACCAGCAACCGCACTTGCATCTCGGGCTGCTTGACCGCCAGCAGGATAAAAGTGATCAGGGCCACGCCGGTGACGCCGTAAGTCTCGAAGCCGTCGGCCGATGGTCCCACCGAGTCGCCCGCGTTATCGCCGGTGCAATCCGCAATCACGCCCGGGTTGCGCACGTCGTCTTCCTTGATCTTGAAGACGATCTTCATCAGGTCCGCCCCGATATCCGCGATCTTCGTAAAAATGCCGCCCGCCACGCGCAGGGCCGCGGCGCCCAGCGACTCGCCGATCGCGAAACCGATGAAGCACGGGCCGGCCAGATCGCCGGGAATGAACAGCAGGATGATCAACATCATCATCAATTCGACCGAGATCAGCAGCATGCCGATGCTCATGCCGGCCTGCAAGGGAATGTCATAGCAGGGGAAGGCCTTGCCGCGCAGGCTGGCGAACGCCGAGCGGGAGTTGGCGAAGGTGTTGACGCGCATGCCGAAGGCCGCCACCGAGTAACTGCCGCCGATGCCGACGACGCTGAACAACAGAATCACGGCCACCTTGTAGGCAGCGAAGTTTTGCAGGAAGCCGAAGTAGAACACGATGATGACGCCGATGAAGCACTCCAGCAGGATCAGGAACTTTCCCTGCGTGGCCAGATAGGTCTTGCAAGTCTCGTAGATGAGCTCGGAGACCTCCAGCATGGACTTGTGCACGGCCATGTTCTTCAGCCGCATATAGATGATGAGGCCGAAAATCATACCCAGCGCACAGAATATGAGGCCGAACATCAACAGGGCATGGCCGTCGATGATACCCCCGAGAAAACGGGCGCTACTCAGATCCGGCAGGTGCAGGCTGGCTTCGCCGCCCTCCTGCGCCATGAGAGGGAGGGCCAATAGGGCCATCCACAGCAGCGGGAGTAACCCGCGGACTGCGCGGAACTTAGTCGATGATACCGTTCGCATGAAAACCTCCTGGAACGGCAGCGGGGAATTCAAGGAGGCGCAGCATTGAATGGGGACATGACAGGCTGAAGCCTGTCCCACGGTCAGGTGGCTGGGTGCGCCGTTGGATCGCTGGAGGGCGGGGGTCCGGGAAGTCGCCGAGCGCCTCGCGGGGGATTTCGCGCCAGGTCCCGTCGAGGCCGAGGACGCGCGGGAGCACGGCATAGTGGCTTGCGACCAAGCAAGCTTCGCTCGCCGGCGGGTCTGGAGACCCCGCTGCAGGCGTGGACGCCCGCCCCACATTGTTGGCTTTATCGCTATCCAACCTGGCCCACCATAAGCCCGCTCGGTCCCGGCAGCCGGATGCGGATCGCTTCGCAGAAGCCCGCCTCGCGGAGCCACTCCGCATATTCGCTTTCGTTATAGCTGGCGCCAGCCTCC
Source organism: Bryobacteraceae bacterium (assembly GCA_049520215.1). GTDB lineage: Bacteria > Acidobacteriota > Terriglobia > Bryobacterales > Bryobacteraceae > Bog-159. The sequence goes on from JBEKPZ010000138.1 coordinate 17,638, forward strand.
GTGCCCACCAGCATGTTGAGCGAAAACAGGGCAGCCATCTTGGGCGCGGTCTTGTCCTCCTCCAGGATGAAATCCTGAACCACCACCCGCCCGCCAGGAGCGAGAGCCTGGCGGCAACGCCGCAGCAGATCGCGGTTCTCATCGGGGCCCAGCATGTGGCAGATGGCCGAGACCAGCACCAGGTCGTAGCCTTCCCCGAAGTCGTCCGTACGCAGGTCGCCCACACGCGTGGTCACGCGGCCGCCCAGGCCCGCGCGATCGATGTGACCCTGCGCAATCTCCAGCACCTCAGGCCGGTCCAGCACCTCGGCGTGCAGCTCGGCGCTGGCCTGCGCGAAGGCGATGGAGTAGGCGCCTGATCCGCCGCCCACGTCCAGCATGCGGCGTACGCCGGCGGTTCCGACAGCTCGAACAACGTGCGGCGCGCGCTCCCGCGCATTGCGGTGCATGGCCGCGATGAACGGCCGGGTCCAGCGATCGTCCACCTCACGCGGCTCCCGGCGCTTCACCGCCGTGCCTTCCCGCACGCAATCGGTCAGCGTAGACCAGCGATGCCACAGGTGCGCGGTGTGCATGGTGGCGGCGCGCGCATCGTCCGGCGATCCCGCCACGAAATAGCGCGCGCTCACGGGGGTGTTGTGAAATGTGCCGTCGTGCTTCGACAGCAGGCCCAGGGCGGCCAGCGCATTCAACAGCATTCCGGTGGCGCGCGGATCAGTGCCCATCTTCGCGGCGGCCTGCCCGGCCGAAGCGCCATTCCCGACCGCGGTGAAAGCGTCCAGTTCGATGCCGGTCAGGACGGCGCGGCTGTCTTGAAAACCGCGGATGACCTGGGCGAGGTCGTCGGGCAACGCGCCAGCGGCATCCTTCGCTTTCATGCCCGCCTGCATCTTGCTTTTGTTGGATTCAATCTCCGCGCGCACCGCCTGGGCATCCCGATTCACCAGCCGTTCCACCGGGTTCCCGTCGTGAAAGTGGCTGCGCACCAGTTCGGGCACATCGCCCGCGCATACGCCCGAGTACCAGACGCCCTCCGGATAAACCACTATGTTGGGCCCGCGCTCGCACAGGCCGAGCGAGCCGCACGCCGTAATCTGTACCTGGTCCGCCAACCCCTGGGCCGCGACCTCGCCGCGCAGGGCATCCACCACCTTGAGCGAGCCACGTGCTGAACAGCACGGCGCGCCTTCGGGCTTCTGCTGGTCGCACGCGAAGACGTGATAACGAAAAGGCTGCATGGCGACCTCCATTGTAGTTCGACGCGCTTTCGCGGGATATTGGAAGCTGGATGATTGCTCTGATTCTGGTGCGATGGCAGGGCGCGGTGGATTTCGTCGTGTTGACGGCGGCGCTGTATATCCTGCTGCGATGGGCGCAGCAGGCGCGGGCCCTGCGCGTGGCCCTGGTGGTGCTCGGGCTGCACGCCGGAGCCCTGGTGGCGCGGCATTTCGATCTGGTGCTCACCAGTTGGGTGCTAGATGGCGCGGCCATCCTGGCGATCGTGGTGCTGCTGCTGGTTTTCCAGGCGGAGTTGCGGCGCTTCTTCATGCGCCTGGACAGCCTGCTGAACTGGCGGTCGCAGGAGGCCTCCAGGCTGGCCGAGACTTACCAGTCGATCTCCCAGGCGGCCTTTCGCTTGGCAAGCGGCTCGATTGGCGCGCTGATTGTGGTGGTTAGGCGCAACGCCGTGGCGGAACTGGTCAGCGGCGGCATTACGCTCGAAGCCGGCGTTTCACCCGAAATCCTGGAAGCGATTTTCCAGAAAACGTCGCCCGTGCACGACGGCGCGGTGATCGTGCGCGGCGACCGCATGGTGCGGGCCGCCGCGGTATTGCCGTTGACCGACCGCGAGCGGGTGCCCAGCTACTACGGCACGCGCCATCGCGCGGCCATGGGGCTTTCCGAACGCTGCGACGCGCTGGTAGTGGTGGTTTCCGAGGAGCGCGCCGAAGTGACTTTAATGGAGGCCCGCCGCATCGTCCGCTTCGACGACGAGCAGAAGCTGGCGCAGACGCTGGAGAAGCTCTGCGCGCACCCCGCCGACGGCTTGGGAAGCAGGCTGCGTCAATCGCTGCTCTCCAACGTCCCCGTCAAGCTGGCCGCGCTGGGCCTGGCGGCGGCCATCTGGAGCACCTCGTTTCTGTCCACCGGAACCACGGTCCGCACGGTCAGCGTGCCGGTGCAGTTTGTGAGCGTGCCATCCGGCATGGATATCGGGGCGCCCTCCACCGACCGGCTCGAGGTGCAAGTGCGCGGCAGTGCATGGTTGATGGATTCGGTGAGCCTGACGCGGCTGGTGGCCAGCTTCAATCTGCGCGGGTCGCGTGCGGGCCCCCTGAATCTGACGGTTGACGCGGGGAACCTCAACCTGCCGCCGGGGATCGTGATGGAACGCGTGGTGCCCGCGAAGATTTCGGTGCGCCTGTTGCCGCGCGCACGGTAGTGGGGTAGGACTCCAGCAGGGACGGCGGGGCCGTCACCAGAGGTAGAAACCCAAGGTTTTGGGGGGCGGGATTTATCCCGCGCGGGGCTTCAGCCCCGCACTTCGCAGAATCAACAGGTTGGCGGGTGGGTTTCTGGAGAGTCCTGTGGCCGACGTCTACGTCGACCAGCGTCCGCGGCGGACGCAGGGTCGAAAACACACCGTAACGTAGTTGAAAAAAGGGGCGGGTCTGGAGACCCGCCGCAGGCGTGGACGCCCGCCCCACAAGGTCTGCCCCACCTGGGTTCAGCCCCGCACGGCCCACCGCACCAACTCGGCCACCTTCGGCGTCTTGCCTTGCAGCAGGATGGCGACGCGGAAGATGCGCGCCGCGGCCACCACCATGACCAGCGTAAAGGCCAGCACGCCCACCAGTCCCACCCAGGGCTGCCAAGCCGGTACGCCGCCGCCCGGCATGGCCTGCCGCAGCAGCATCAGCATCGGCGTGAAGGGCGGAAACAGGGACAAAGCCGTGGAAATGGCGCCATTGGGTTGCTGCATGATGAAGGTGATCATGAAGTACGGGATCATCACCGGGGCGAGCAGCACAATGGCGAGTTGCTGCGCGTCCTGCGGGCTACTGCAGCCGGCTCCCAACGCAGCGGCGAACGAGCACAGGAAGATCACGTCGGCGATCAGGTAGACGTAAAACCAGGGGAACACCGCGAACGGCACCATGCCGGACAGGCCCATGCCATACAGCGCCAGCGTGCCGCCGATGAGGTAGAACGCGGAGCTGGTCAGCGACGTGCCCAGCGCGCCCAGCACCTTCCCCATCATCAACTCGAAAGGCGTCGCCATCCCCAGCAGCATTTCCACCAGGCGCTGCGCCTTGTCCTCCGTCACGGCCGAAAGCATCGGGCTGGATCCGACCATGACGATCATGCCCAACAGAAGCATGATGCCGAACGGCACGCCAAACTCGGCGACTTCGTTCTTCTTGCTGGCCTCGCGAATCTCGCCCGTTTTCGGGTCGCGCGAAACCAGGCCGAACCTGTCCACTTTGACGCTGGCAAGCACGTCCGAGAGGCGGCTCGGGTCCACGCCGAGATTGGCCAGGCGCACCCGCCGGATGCCGTCGTTAATGGACCCGGACAGCCAGCCGCTGGCCTCGTCGAAGCCGCCCGCGTTGGTGTAGGTCGCCACCGGGCCGGGCTTGGAATCCTTGGCGTTTCCCGTATCGTTGGTGGCAGCCGGGGCACTCAGGACGGTGGGAGCGATTTCGATGAACGCATAGAGTTGCTCGTGGCGCACGCGCTCGGACAACGCCAGGCGCTCCGCCTTGGGATCGGCGGCGGGCGGCAAGATCTCGAAGACGTAATGCGGTTGCACCTGGCGGTGAGTGGTCTTATCGAACAGATCCTTCGCGTTCTTCTCCTGGGCGGCCTGAATCACGGCGGCAGCCGCCACGCCGCTGCCGTCGATAATGGCGATGCGCCGCTCCTTGATATCCGGCTTGCTTTGCATCAGCGCGACGCCCAGAAAGCCGCCGCCAAACAGAAGCGGCGCCACCACCAGTCCGATGATGAACGCCTTGGTGCGGATGGTGGCCAGGTAGTCGCGCCTGGCAATCAGCAGAATCCGATGCGGCCTGTTATGCAATTTGCGCCTCCCCTGCCTCCGGGCCGGCAATGCGTATGAAGATGTCGTGCAGCGATGGTTTCATGATGGAGAAGCTGGTCACGCGCGTGCGCTCGATGAGGGTGCGCAGCACTTGCTGCGGGTCGCAGCCGCGCGCCATGCGCAACTCCTGGACTTGCCCGAAATCGCGCACCCTTTCCACGTCGGGCAACCCGTCGAGAAACTGCGCACCGCCGTCGGCCGCCACCCGAATGGTGTCGTTTCCGTATTGATCCTGGATGGATGCCAGCGTACCGTCCAGCACTTTCTTGCCGCGGAAGATCATGCAAATGTAGTCGCACATGTTCTCCGCCACATGCATATCGTGGGTGCTGAGGATCACGGTGACGCCGGCGCGGCGCAGATCGAGAATGGCGGACTGCAGCGTGTCGGCGCTCACCGGATCGAGCCCGCTGAAGGGCTCATCGAGGATCAGCAGCCTGGGCGCCGGTACCACCGCGGCGATGAACTGCACCTTTTGGCTCATGCCTTTGCTGAGCGCCTGCACTTTCTGCGACGCCCACTTGGCCAGGTCGAGCTTCTTGAGCCAGCTCTCCACTTCGGCGGTGACCTTACGGCCGCTGCGCAGTTCTCCGTAGAACTCCAGCAGCGGCTGCACCGCCATCTTGCGGTACAGCCCGCGTTCCTCGGGCAGGTAGCCGATCAGCTCCGAGCGCGCCCCCAGCATCTGCTGCCCGAAGACGCGGACGTCGCCGCGGTCGGGATAGAAGATACTGGCGATCATGCGCATGGTAGTGGTTTTGCCGGAGCCGTTCGGTCCGATAAAACCGTATACCGAACCTTCGGGAACGACCAGCGACAGGTCGTCGACCGCGGTTACAGCGCCGAAGGTTTTTGTAACATTTGAAATTTGGACGGCATCCATCGATCCGCAAGTGTAGCAGGTTGCTTGGCCGGAAAAGAACAGTCGAAAGCCAAGGGGGGCGCGCTCCAGCGCTCCGCTTCCGATGCTGCGTCTCTCACTTGGCAGCGTTGATTCTTATGTTCTTGAATGCGCCCGTTTCATCAAACGAGCCCAGACCGACCTTTCCGGGTCCCAGGCTGAGGTCCACTGCGCGCAAGGCCGGCACGGCCTGTCCGTCGACTGTAACCTCGATGGCTCCGGTGGCGGCATCGTGCGCCAGCGTGACGTGATACCAATGGCCGCTCGCCGCGAATGCCGCCGGGCCGGGCTCTGCGCTGATGCGCACGCGCTCGCCGCCATACACGTGAAAGATGCCGTTGTGCACCGGTTGCGCCCCCGCCGTATCCGTGGAGAGGTGCGCATAGTCGAAGTGGGCCGGATCGCGATATGCCAGGACGATCAGCAGTGAGCGGCCTAGCGGCATTACGTCCGCTTCAACGGTCAGGCGGTCATAACTCGGGACGTCGGTCAGTGCGAACTGAATCGGACGGCGCGGTCCGGGCAACGGCCCGCGGCTGGCGACCAGGCGCAATGTGCCCTCCTCAACCTTCCAATCCGCGGCAGCCGGGACCGCCCAGGCGCGGCCAAAGATTGCGAGCGTATCGGCGGCATTTGCGTTGAAAGCGGCCAACGCCGCGAGGACCACGAGTCTCATTTCATTACCGCGCGTACTTTGTTCTCTCTGAGAACCAATCCTATCACTGTGCTGTCGCCCGGAGGCTCCGCAGGCACAATGGCTTGGCCGCGTACCGCGGACTGCGGCCTACAATTTGAGATCGGCGAAGGGCTGCGGGCTGACGTTCCAGATCCCCTTCAGCGGATTGTCGGTGTCCATCATCACCAGATTCGCCAGCCAGATGACACAGGCCGCCAGCGTAAAGCAGAGAGCGCCGGTGACCCAATAACGAAACGGGTAAACGAAGATCGACAGGACCAGCACGCCCGCGACGGTGTTCACCAGGGCTGCCAGGGTGGGCGGCATACGGGTCAGGCTCTTGGCGACGCGTTCATCGCGGCGGCCGCCGGTCTTTTGGACCATGTCCAGCAGCCGGACGTGAATAGCCCGTTCGGTTTCGTTGCGGGGCGCTATTTCGACAACCACGCCGATCAACTGCACGAACAACTCTTCGGTGCGCTTGTCTCTACGGCCATCGCCCAAGGCTTGCCACTCATGATCGAGGACTTGCCCCCGGTAGGCTTTCACGGCGCGGCGGATGTTGGCGGCATCGTCGGCATTCAGATACCGGCTGAAGCGCAGCAGTTCGTCAAGGGAGTTGCACTCCCAGATCACGCCATTCTCCACCTCGGTAAACTGTCCCCAGATGACGAAAATGGTGAAGGCCAGCAGGACGGCATAGATGTCGCCGAGTAGCTGGGTGAAGGTCGCCAGACCCTCGGCGTCGCGGCTCGCGAACTCGTAGAAGCCGGCCCAGCGCAGGCATCCGTATAGCGCCAACGCGACGGCGAGCGCCTCGACAAGCTTGCGGACTTTGCCCGAAGGCAGCTTCCATTCCACGACCGACTATTGTACGCCGATGTGGAGAAAGCGATTTAGCGCCGCGACCGTAATCCACAATTCGCCGGCAGTCCGCCGCCGTAGTCCGTCCACTCGGCGCATACCCCTGGCGGGCCCGCGATCTACTTCTTGGGCGGATTGATCATGATGTGGGTGCCCGCAGTGCAACAGGTAGGGTCACTCACTTTTCCGCTGCTCGCATCGAAGCCGGTACCGGTAAGTACGTACAGCGTGCGAGGATCGCGCGACAGCGAGGGTTTCCCTTCCGCAACCTCCTTCCAGCGCATGTCGTTGCGTTTCTGCCCAGTGACTTTCTGCGCCGCGAGTTCACGGCCGCGAGCCATGCACGGCTCCAGGTCGCGCTGGTAACAAGCGGCGCTTAATGTTCCATCACAAGCCGAAACAATAAAGCATCCCGCGAGTGCGGATATAGATGCGCCCGTCGGCAATCGCCGGAGTGGCAAAGCATTCGTCGTCCAGTTCGGCGACCGAGAGAATCTCCTGATCCGGACCGGCCTTCAGGATGGTGACCACGCCGGAGTTGCCGACGAAGAAAATTTTGCCGTCGGCCGCCACCGGCGAAGCGTAATATTTGTCCACCGCACCGCGTAGACGGCCCTGTTTGAACGGCTGCCCGTTGGCCGGATCGAGCGTCGTGAGGATGCCGCCATCGTTGATCATGTAGATCACTCCACGGTAGACGAGCGTGGAGGGGAGTTGCGGTACCCGCTGTTGATACTTCCATCGCAGTGCCGTGGCGGTCATATCGCCGGCGCCGCCGGCGTGCAGCGCCAGCAATCCGTTCTCCGCGGCCATCACAGCTTGGAAGGATTTCCATTCGGCTTCATCCAGTTTTCCGTCGCCGTTGATGTCTTCGAACGGAAAATAGGCGCGCATGGGACCCTCGGGGAGCTCCGCTTGCTGCAACGCGCCATCATGGTTGATATCGTATTTCGCCAGCACATCCTTAAACGAGGGAACCTCGACATGCTTACCCGGATCGTTGAACGGTGTATTGAAGCCGTTGATATAGATCGTGTCGCCATCGAGCACCGGCACCGATTTCATCTCTGAAGCCAGGCCGTTCACCCACCAGACACTTTTGCCCGACGCGAGATCGTAGGCGTCCAGCCGAAATGAACCGGGCGCAATGATTTGAATACCGGCGCCCTGAACACCCTCACCTTGCGGCCGGTACACGATCGGCGTGGAATGCCCGCTGAGAGCTTCGGGCCGGGGCGTCTTCCAGGCTTGCTTGCCATCGGCTTGAGAAAACGCGGCGGCGAATGAGTTGTGCGACTGGTCGCAGATCAAGACAACCTTGTCGCCGGCCAAAATGGGCGAAACACCCATTCCATACATGTTGTCGAACGGCCCGAGCCGGGCGTGCCAACGTTCCTTGCCGTCGAAGGTGTAGGAGAGCAGCCCATAATCGGGAAAAAAGACGTAAACGTTGCGGCCGTCGGTCGCTGGAGTCGGCGATGACGGGCTGTTCTGCGTGTCGAGTTTCTCATGACGGTCCCGCGGAGCTTCGCGACGCCACAGGATTTTGCCGCTGCCGCGATCCAGCGCGATGGTGAAGAGATGGTCTCCTTCGAAGGCCGTAAGAAAAATACGATCGCCGCCGATCGCCGGAGAAGAGTGGCCGGGCGGCAGCGCGGTCTTCCACAGCACATGCTTGCCTGGTCCGATGCTATCCGGCAGCGCCGAGGTTTCCGCGACTCCGGTGCCGTTTGGTCCACGGAAGCGGGGCCAATCCGCGGCAGGCGCCCGCACGGAAAAAGTAAGGGCTGCCACTAAGAACGATATCGCCGATCGCCGCATTGTATTTCTCATCATACTTCCGAAGCGTCAACGGACGGCCGGCGCTGCGAAGGCATACAACTCGCTCTCGGTTCGTACGTAAAGTTTCCCGTCGACAATCGCGGGTGTGGCCAGTATGTCGCCATCAAGTTTGTTTCTGGCCAGCACGTTCAATTGCTCGCCGGCATCGAGGACCGCCACAACGCCTTCTTCCGATGCGATGTAGATCTTGTTGTCGGCCGCCACGGGCGACGAGTAGTAATATCCCGGCGCTCCCGTGCGGCCGCTGTACACCAGCGCGCCTGTCTGCGCGTTTCGGGCGAAAACGATGCCGCCGTTCTGGAATGTATAGAGGCGTCCGTTGTAGTAAAGAGGCGAGGCAACGCCGGGCACCCCCTTGTGCTCGGACCATACGACGTGAGTTTGGTTCACCTCGTGCTGGCCGCCCGGTTTCACCGCCACTACGCGGGACGCGTTGTTGGCGTACATCCGCGCGGCTCGTTCCGGATTGGCTTTCTCAGCGGCGGGGTCCATGATAATATCCGGCGCGGCGAAGAACAATAATCCGCCGCCGATGACCGGCGTGCTCTTCCCGCACGGCGGAAGTCCCGCCACCCACCAGCGCTCCGTTCCATCGGCGAGGCTGTAGACCATTAGCCGTTGGTTCGGTTGAAAGTCACCGCCCAGTACTGCAACATCATCGACTCCATCGTGATGCCAGTACACGGGCGTCGACCATCCGTACTGATACCGCGAACGGTCAGTCTTCCAGACGGTCCGGCCATCTCGGCCGTCGACCCCCAGCAGGTACGCATCTTTTCCTTGATGATTGAGCACGAGCAAGTGGCCGGCGATGATTGGTGAAGCGACCGCACCGTAGATATTCTCCGGGAGAGGGAGCCGCCGTTCCCATTGCACTTTTCCATCGAAATCGTAGCTGACTAAGCCATACGAACCGAAGTAGGCGTAGACGCGCTCCCCGTCTGTGGCGGGTGTCGGCGCCGCGGGACTGCCGATCTCGTGTACCTTTTCAATCTGGGCCGGCGCAACGCTGCGCCGCCACAGAAGTCTTCCGGTGCGCAGATCGATGCACACGGTCGAAAGTTGCTTCGTATTGCGATCGAATTCGGTGAGGAACAAGCGCCCCTTCGCAATGACGGGCGAAGAGAGGCCCGATCCGACGGCAAGTTTCCAAAGCACGTTCTTGCCGGGGCCAAACTCGACCGGCGGTTTGCCGTCGCCGATGCCCGTGGAATTTGGTCCCCGGAATTGCGGCCAGGAAAGCTGGCCCGCGTCGCGCGCCACGCCCGCGGAGGCCGACAGCGTGACGAGCGCCAGAACCAGGATCGCGGACACGCCAAGCGCAGTCAAAGGCGGCTCATCGCGCAGACCTTGCAGACGGTACCTAAAGCTCTGCCAGACGGAATGCATAACCCAATAGACGGTCCAAGACACGTTCGGTTCCTAACGGCGTTGTGGTTCGAGATCGGTAGCTATGGCGTAGACTCCAGTGGCGGCACAGATATTTCGCGCCACCTAGCTGACAGGCGCTTTGAAAATGGCATAACGAGATTCCGTCATTGGGCGCGACGGCCAAATAGTTCGACCCGTCACTGGTTTGACAGAAAGCGGCGGACGGTCTCCTTAACCGACGACAGATCGGCCGGGTCTTCGAGCGAAGCGTAGATATCGCCTCCCAAGTCCGCCGGCATCTTGGTTCCCTTCTGCAGAACGATTAGGACGCGCTTCTTGCCTTTTGCGCTCGCAAAGTACCCGGCTTCGAAGACAACGTTGTCTCTGGGGGCGGCCTGTTGACGGCCGCTCTCTTTACGAAGCGTGTCATCTTTGGTGAAGAGGAAGATTCCCGCCGCGCATCGCCCTCGCGCCTCTTCGATTTCTTCGAGGATGCTACGTCCCGGCATGAAATCGCGTTTCCAAATCGAGGACTGTTGCTCCGATCTCGTGCTCCAGAAATGTTCGCAGATTTATCCGCTGGGCCGGAAGAGCTGCCGCAGTACCCAAGGAACACATCACGCCGATTCTCGAGCCGTGCACGCCATTGTGTGAAGCAGGCTTGAAACTCGTTCGTGCTGAGCCATGATCGGTCGGCACCCTCAGGGAAGGTGCCAATATACGGTCCGAAACCACTATCGAACACGACGCGTCGCATAAGATTGGCTTGTGCGAGGATCAGGAGGGGAAGACCAAGCGTCCTGGCAATCGCGCCTTCATACTGACAATACTCCGTGGGGAGATAAACCGTGCGATCTTCCGCTTTGAAGACCCAGCGCGGCAGCCCAATGATCGCTGCGCCGTGACAGTGCCGGGCGATCTCATCGGCGTCAGCAGCACTCAAGGCTAAACCCGACGACAGGCTCTTCCTGCCCGTTGGATCCGTGAAAATCTCGGGAGTATAGCCGAGCTGCTCGATCCGTTCCACGATACCCCACTTCATGTCGTTTTGTTCGCGCGTTAGCCAGGTGTCCGCTGGCATGCTCACGTATATGCGCCGAGTTAGGGCCATAAGTCACCTCATGGAAATAACAGAATTACACATAGACTCTGCACGCTCGTCTCCCAAAGGATACTACCCGGATTTCGTAGCGACCTCTTGCGGCGGCTTCTGACGCCGACGCTGTTCAAGACATCACGAGCATTAGACCACATCTCAAACGCCCGGACAACGGAAGATAGGTGTGATGACCGCCCTTCCCACCAGGCGGGACGCCCTGCGGCCGATTCGGCGCAGTTCGCGCGCACGGCAGTCCGCCCGTGCCCTGGATACGTGGTTCGCCCGTCATGCCGCTCGAGCAAACCGGTGGCGAGTTGTGGGATACGGAACAGGGGTATAATTACGTCTTCAATCGGAGCTACGATCCGGAGAACATACGATCATGAAACTGAAGGCTTTTGGAATCGGTGCGGCATTAACCGCCGTGTTATTGGCCCACCCCGTCGGCTTCGCACAACAGGGGGCGGCTCCTGCGAAAACCGAAACTTGCCCAGCGGAAGGATTTAGCGGCGGCTTCACCCACGGCTGTCCACAAAAGCAGTTTGCCAACCCCACCGACGTTTCGGCCATGATGGCGGCGCTGCCGGATAAGCCTTACGCAGCGCCTCGGAGCCTGCGCCATGTGCTGGTCCTGGGCCGGGCTGCCGGTTGGGTACACACTTCAATCCCGCTGGCGGCAAAGATGGTCGAATACCTGGGGGACAAGACCGGCGCTTGGATGACTACTATCACCTACGACGCGGCTGCCATCACGGCTGAAAACCTGAAGCAATATGATGCGGTCTTCCTTGACAGCACCACCGGCGAATTTCTGGACGATCCGAACGACAAGGCTGCCACGGAGCTTCGCAGGCGGGCGCTGCTTGACTTTGTCAGAGGCGGCAAGGGTCTGGCCGGCGTCCACGCCGCAACCGATAGCTACCATACCAATGGTCCTACGGTGACCGGCACGTGGCCCGAGTTTAACGAAATGATCGGCGGCTTCTTCAAGTTCCACTGGTCCTACCCGACCCTGATCCCGGTTAAGGTGGACGATCCAAACAGTCCCCTGACTGCGATGCTGCCGGCCCGTGGGTTCGAGATCGTCGACGAGACCTACACGTTCGCGCAGGACTCATTCAGCCGCAAGCGGGTTCATGTTCTCACCAGCATCAACTACGGCAGGATGAGCGCGGAAGACAAAGCCAAAGAGCCGGCAGCCAATAAGCGCACCGACGGCGACTACGCGTTGAGCTACATCCAGCGCGTGGGCAATGGCCGCGTGTTCTATGAGGCGCACGGTCACGATGAGAAGGTTTACTTCTCGCGGCCTTTTGTCGCTCACATGCTGGCGGGAATCCAATACGCTCTCGGCGACCTGAATGCCGACGATGGCCCGAGCGCAAAACAATAAGCAGCACTGCGCCTTCGACGATCCGTTGCCGCGACACATGGACCCATTCTCCGTCGTATCCTTGCCAAAGTCCTTCTAGCGAATCTATCTGGGCGTGCAATGTTCTTCAGAATCGCTCCCTTTCGTTCTCTCCTGGCTTGATGCTCTTCCAAAAATTCACATTTCGACCTTGTTCAACTTCGCGTTCCATTTCATGCGGCGCCCGTTCTTGAGCGATAGATTACCCAGTTGTGTGACGATCACTGCCTGAAAACCCAAGGCCATCGTTGCAGTCGGCGTCTTCCGCGTCCTCACGCACTCCAGGAAATTTTGAACGTGGAGGTCGGTCGCCCAGCCGAAGCCCTTCTCCGACTTTTTCGCGATAGCGGCGATCTCCTCCGCTCCCTGTTTGTATACTTTACACTCTTCGCGGCCGATGTCCATCCGCGCCTGGTCGCCATCGAGCTGATTCATCTGATCGTTGCGGAGCTGGTAGCGCATGGCGGCATAATTGATCGAGAACACGCCAATAAAGTCTTCCGGGTATTCCGCGGTGACGACAACCGACTCCGGCGTGTCGTAGCCCGCGCGGTGCGGCCTGCCGGCGGCGGCCGTCACTGCCAGCGGATAGCTGGCGTTCATCAGCAGGTGGATGCCATCGAAGACATGCGCTCCCTGATCGGTCACAATCCCGCCCCCGTACTCGGCGATGTTTCTCCAGTTTCGAAAGATGAACGGATCCGGCGGGATTCGCGTCTTCACCGGGCCCTGCCATTGTTCCCAATCCAGTGTGCCATCCAGTTTGGCGGTCCGGGCGCCGCCGTTGCCAACGTAGTTATTCAGCCACCACGAGCGCACCATGCGGACGTTGCCGAGCGCACCGCTCGCGACCAATTTTGCCCCATCGAGATAAAGGTCGTAGCTGCGACGCTGCATGCCCACCTGAACGATCTGCCTGGTGCGCTTTTCCGCTTCTACAAGTTGGACGCCTTCTTCCGGCGTATGGCAAAGAGGTTTCTCGACGTAGACGTCCTTGCCGGCCGCCAGGGCATCCAGAACCATCTGCGCGTGCCAATGTTCAGGCGTGGCAATCAGTACCGCGTGGATGTCTTTATCCGCCAGCAGTTCTTTATAGTTGCGATAGATCTTGGGGTGGGTTCCCGGCGTCTTAGAGGCAGTGGACAGGGCGTTCTCCAGATTGGGCTCATAGACGTCGCATACGGCAGTGACACGCAGCTCCGGGTCCTTCTGGAACACCGTCATCACGAAGGTGCCTCGGCCTCCGCTGCCAATCACCCCGAGATTGATCTGGTCCGAAGGGGCCGCCTGGACCGCGAGTAAGCTTCCGCCGGCAAGCAAGAACGTTCTTCTATGCATGACTCTCCTGAAACCGCGACTTCATTTTACTAAAGGCTCTCACAGGCTAAAGCCCGTGCTACCTGGGCCAGTGCAGGTGCTGCCTGAGAAACTCGAACGTGCCCTGGCCATTGATAGTATGCGGCCCGCTGAAGAATTCGATGGCGGTGGCTTCCGGCATCTTCATCTTCATATCGTAAAACCAGCGCGTTTTGGCATACTCGTAGGCCACCCATTCGTCCGGCGCCACAACGTCGTCGTGGCCGCGTTCCACCATGAAGGGCCGTGGCGCCATGAGGTTCGCGAGATCGGAGTAATTCACCACGTTGGCGAAATTGAACTCGATCATGTCGTACTCGCGAGTCAGCAGGTAACTGTAGTTCGACTGGATGCTGGTGTTCTTCCAGACCCATTCGGTAAAATCCCCCGAACAGATCGAAAGGGCATAACGATCGAGCAGGGGAGGAACCCGAACTGCGGTTTTGCCGCCATACGACAGGCCATAGAATCCAATCCGGTTGGGGTCGACGAACTCCAGGCCGGCCAGCCAGTCGAGGGTCCGCTCATGCTGCCCTAACACGAAGGAGAACAGCGAAAGCTTCAGCGGATGCCCCTTGCGCTGAATGACCCGGAAGCGATCCTCCCCGATATATGGGTTCTGCGGCGCATAGGTCACGAAACCCTCTTCCGCGAGGCGTACCGCGAAGCGGTGATAGTACGGGGAGTCGATCTTGGGATCGGCGACATCGCGCGGGCGGCCCTCCAGCCCGTGCTGACACACCACCACGGGCCGCCGCTCGCCGGACTTGATGTCCTTCGGTACCAGCAGAATCCCATACGCAATCACTCCAGGCCAGACGTCCAGAACCACTTCATAGCCGCGGTACCTGGGCTCGTCGTAGATCAAACGCGTGCGCACGTTCCGAGGCAGGTACGCGGCGGCCACCCGGCCGATCACTTCCTGCCAGATGTAATCGCGCTGCGGCCGGGTGCTGTCGGTCCATCGTTCCGGAGAGGAGGCATCTGCTTTAGACCAGAACTCCGCGCGACGCAGTGGGGAACGCTGGACCAGGAGCTGCGTGAATGCGACCAGTTCGTCAAACTGACCGTGCAGCCGCGCCGAGGGATCGAAGTTGCGGCGTCGATCTCCGGGCTGTGTCCCGGCGGGACTGATCTTGCTCCTGGCGCCCAGCGCTCCCAGCAGAGCTTCCAGGGCGGCCTCCGAACCAGGCGACCCGCGGCCGTCGCCGCTCACCACCAGCCGCAGGCTGGCAGAGGCGTGCAGTCCTGCGTAGAACGGCTTGCTGCGCTCCACTTCCGCGCGCACCGCATCGAGGGCCGGCGTGGTGAGGCGCCCGTTGGGTGTGGCCCCTTGCCGTTCCTTGGTGGGAGGCGGCGGGCCATCGACTTCGGGTCCGCGGCTCGCTTCGACAATCAGCGCCCGGGGAGCAACCAGGCTGGCCAGTTCCGCGTCGCCGAACTCGCACAGCAGGCCCCACACATCGCGATAGACAGGTTCGCCCCAAAGGTTCTGGCGTGACTGGAAATAGCCGCTGACTACCGTCGCCCGCACCCTGGGATCGAGGGCTGCGCTGTACAGCGCCACCAGCCCGCCTTCGCCATAGCCGGCGACGCCGACCGGCACCGGACGGGTCGCGTTCTCGTGGGTGAACCAGTCGACCGCGGCCAGGACTTTCTGGACCTCGTAGCCGATGATGTGCCGCCCGACCTCGAACGACATGCGATAGATCCATTCGCGGTGCGGCTGGTTGGTCATGCGGATTCCCGGAATCCCGGACCAGGTATCCTGGCGGTCGATGAGCACGGGAATCAGGACTTGACAGCCGTTCTCGACCAGCCGCCGCGCGAACTGCTCCGCTGGGTGCAGCCCCGCTGCCAGTCCGGCGAGCATCTCGGGCGACCAGTCCGCATCCGAAATCGCGACAATGCGGGCCCTCGGCGGTTGGTTCGGATCGAGCAGTAGTCCTTCCGCGGTTACGCCCTCCATCACGGGCCAGCGCACCGCATACACTTTGTAGTTCTTTCCTGCCGCGACCAGAGCCGGCGTCGATGTCGTGCCTTCAAATTCAATGGCAGTGACCGGAAGGCGCGGATCGGCGGCTCCGATAATCTTTCGCAATCGCTCACGGTTGGCCGCTATGGAGCGTTCATACCGCTCCACGGACGCGTAGTCCCGGTTCCAGAGCGCGGCGCGTTGGGCAATCGAGGCCGCAGTGGCGCGCAGCAGGTATTCGTTGATACCCTCCACCATCTCCGCGGCAAAGTCGCCGCGCGGCGTGAGAGGCGCGGTGCCCGGTAAGACGGGCTGGGCAGCGACGCGCAAAACCAACATTACGGCCAGCAAATGGTATTTCATGATGGGTCCCACTTTGAGCCAACATGGAAAGTGAAGTCCAGCGGAGTGTGCACGGGGAACTGGCTCTCGACGAACGGGGCGTGGACGCCGCTTAAGCTGTAGCCTTTCTTGTTTTCCTGTAAGCCGCCCAGCGCCTGTTCGTGGGCTTCGCCGATGGTGCGGCCTGTTGCGGTTTCTGCGCCGCCCATCTCGCTCTCTGTGCGGCGGCGATCATGGCGCGGCCCGCTGCGCTCATCGTACGGCGCTTCCGTGGGCCTCTGATCAGTTCGGGCCGCCGTGGCCTTCGCGCCGCGTTGGCCGAGTTGCGCTTTGATATCGGCTATCTTGGCTGAGATCTTTTCGACTTCGCTCCGATACCCGACGATGGCCATCTCCAGCAACGTGTTCTCTTTTGGCTGTGCGTCTCTTAGAATTTGGATATCCATTTGAAATCGGCAACGGCTACGGACAGCCGAGTGTCCCACTGCGTAGCTGGCGTCGCCGGTTGCCATTATCTCCCAAAGCGTGGCTCGCTGGCGCCCGCTTTTGCAAATGCTCCACGTCCGGGTGGCACAGACTTTAGTCTGTGGCCGTCCTGTTAGACAAGTCGCTAACTCTTAATTAAAGAGAGCGCCCAAATTGCCGATAAGGATTGAGGGCGCATGTTGTCTTACCGTGCGATGGCCGCTGCAGTGTACCCGGCCGGGTGCCTTCATCCGGGCGAAAACGAAATCGAGCTGCTGATCCCGGACGGCGATGTCGCCGATCCGTTGCTCTCGATCGTGGTACCCGCGCTCAATGAGCGCATCACCATCGCCGCGTTCGTCGAATGGTGCCAGGCCGGCTTGGCCCGCGCCGGCGTCAGCGGCGAAATCCTGATTATCGACAGTTCCACCGATGAGACCCCCGACATCGCCCTGGCCCACGGCGCGCGCGTCTTGCGCACCCCGAAACGGGGCCTCGGGCGCGCCTATATCGATGCAATCCCTTATATCCGCGGTAAGTATGTCCTGATGGGGGACGCCGATTGTACTTATGACTTCCGCGAGATATCCGGCTTCGTCCAACAATTCCGCGCCGGCTGTGAGTTCATCATGGGATCGCGCTTTCGCGGCGCCATCGAACCCGACTCCATGCCCGCGCTGCACCGCTACTTTGGCACGCCAGTCACCACCGCGATTTTGAACGTCCTCTACTCCACACACTTCTCCGACATCCATTGCGGCATGCGCGGCATCACCCGCGATGCCCTGGTGCGCCTGGAGCTCGAATCGCAATCCTGGGAGTACGCCTCGGAAATGGTGCTCAAGGCCGTCTGCCTCGGGCTGAAGACCGCCGAGGTGCCCGTGCATTTCCTGCAGGACCCCGCGGGCCGCCTCAGCCACATGAAACGGAATGGATGGCTGGAGCCCTGGCGCGCCGGATGGATCAACTTGCGCGCCATGCTCCTGTTCGGCGCCGATTTCTTCCTGCTGCGTCCCGGCCTGGCCCTGCTGGCGCTGGGTCTGCTGTTGACCGTGCCCGTCAGCCTGGGCCCCGTGCCGCTCGGTCCCATCACCCTCTCGCTGAACTGGATGATGCTGGGCCTCACGCTTTCCGTGGTCGGCCTGCAGTGCTTCTGCCTGGGCTGCATCGTGCAAGTGATGTACCGCTATTCGGCTGCGCGCGCGGAACGCTGGCTGCGCCTGTTCGCTTACAATCGCGCCATGCTGGCCAGCGGCCTAGCGGGCCTGGCGGGCTGCGCACTCGGGCTGCCGCTGGTCCACCAATACCTGGCTGGAGGACTGCGCCTGCCGCCCGTCGCCACCCCGCAAATGCATCTCGCGGTGCTGGGCCTGCTCTTCCTGGTTGCCGCCTTTCACACCTTCAGTTGCACGCTGGTGCTGCACGTTGCCAACGGCCGGGCCCGAATGCCCCGGTTCCAGGTGCTATGAGCGGCCGCACCCTGGTCACGGGCGGAGCGGGCTGCATCGGCTCGGACCTCGCCGCAGCCCTGCTCGATCGCGGCTGCCAGGTCACCGTCATCGACAATCTCAGCAGCGGCAAGTGGGAGCACATCGCCGACCTGGCCGGCCGCCCCGGCTTCCATTTCATCGAGGGCGACCTGCTGGACCCCGCCACGCTGGACGCCGCCCTGGCACCCGGCAATGGCGGCGTCGATATGGTCTACCA
>JBEKPZ010000139.1:0-18670 GCA_049520215.1 Bryobacteraceae bacterium
GCCACCGCCACGATGCGCTCGGGAGGAATGGCGGCACCGGCCAGCGCCGACTGCGCCGCCGCAATCGCCTGGTTCCACCACTGCTCGGGATCTTGCTCGGCGCCCCCGCCGGGGAGCAGCAGGATGTCCAGGTTCCGCAGGCCAGTCCCCGCCAATTCGCCCTGCCGCGAGACCAGCGTGGCCTTCACGCTGCTCGATCCCATGTCGATCGCCAGCACGTACCGCTCGTCGCGCATGCCGTTCCCAGATTCCGAGGATGAACCCCCATCCTATCGCAGAAGTAGAGGAAAACTTGTGGGGCAGGCCCCCGGCCTGTAGCGGCCTCTCAGGCCGCTTTCCCCGCAGGTCGCAAGAAAGTGAAAAGCGGGCGCTACAACAACGCGAGCGAGGTGGTCCGGGAAGCCTTGCGGCGGATGGAAGATGAGGACGCCAAGGCACTGCGGCTGGCCCGGCCCACGGCCGAGGATATCCTCTGCGATCTGACGGAGCAGCAACTCGAAGATATCCGGCGGCGTGTCCGTGCGGGCATCGATTCGATAAGGCCGGCGAATATCGGGAATATGAAGGGCGCGAAGGGCTGAAGAAGCTTGCCGATGGGGTGAAGGCGAGAGGGCGGCAGCGCCTTGCCCAGGAAATCCCAAGGCACTGATGCGGTATCGTGTCTCCAGGCACGCGGAGTTCGACCTCGACGAGATCTTTCTCTACTGGGCTCGGCGGGCAGGTCTGGAGGCTGCGGACCGGCTCATCGACAGCATCACGGAGCGCTTTTGGCTGCTGGGCGAACATCCGGGTGCCGGCAAGCCTTTCGATGAGATCGCAGTCGGAGTGAGATGCTTTCCAGCCGGCAAATATCTCATCTACTACCGCAGGACGCGCCGGCGGACCGAGATCCCGCACATTTTCCACGGCGCTCGCGACCAGAAACGGGCCTAACTGGACAGCAGATAGCTGTGGGGCAGGCCATCGTTTTTCGTGGCCTGTCGAGCTCGAACACGGTGCGCAGACGACAAACAACGATCATCTGCGCCACGCCATGGAGTACACTAGCGCCTTTCTTCCAACCGGCCCCGCTCCAGGTTCCACACGAAGCGCCGCCCGATAACCGGCCCCGCCCCCGCGGATCCACCCACCAAATGTACGCGCCCGGCCGCCTCCCCCGAGTTCATCTCCACGCATTCCGGAAATCCGTTGGAGAGAAAGTAGACGCCCTCCAGCCTGTCGGGCAGGCCGCTCACGAACAAGGGCCGGGGGTCTTTCGCCAACTCGCGTCCCAGCCCGCCGCAAACCGCGGCCGCGACCGCCGGAGTGGTCCGCCACGGACCCAGGTTGTGCTCCAGGGCCGCCACGTTGAATGCGACCAGTCCCGCGGCCGTCGCCCAAGTCAGCGTACCGGGAGCGGCGCCCTCCATCGCGGCTGCCCAGAAAATCGCGAGTCCGGCAAGCGGCAGGTACAAAACGCGTGCGCCCGCAAAGTCCTGCTGGAACATCAAGAGGTGCTGCACGGGTATGACCGCGACCAGCACAAACGCCAGGCCCGCTACCAGCCGCGCCCGCCCGCCCCGCCATGCCCCGCCACGCGCCGCAAAGACCACCAGCATCGCCAGGAAGCCAACCGCGGCCGCACGCAGCCACCACTCCAGCGGCGCAGACCAGTTCACCGGAAAAAACAGGAAGGCCCACTGCCGGAAAAACAGCGCCTCCGAAGTATGCAGCGGCCGCGATTGCCATACGGCGCTGACGCCGGTGCGGTCCGCATATCCGCCGATTCCGCCGAGCGCCCACCAGCGGTAGGCAAAGAGAATGGCGCAGACCGAGCCCAGCGCCACACTCGCCGCCATCGCGCGCCGCCGTTGCGCTCGCGGCAAGCAAGGCAGCAGCGCGACCGGCAGCAGCGGCAGACAGAATGCCGATTCTTTGGTGTACACGGCCAACGCCGCCGAGACCGCCAGCGGCACATACCACCAGCGCCGTCCCGTGCGGCAATATGCCAAGACGGCCAACACCGCCGACAGGGCGAAGAATGTAGCCAGCAGGTCGAAGCGGGCGTCCGCCCAGCCCACAGTTTCCGCGCGCGATCCGTGCAGCGCAAACAGCAGCGCCGCCGCCCATGCCGCCGCGCGCCGCATCCCCAGTCGCCTCACCAGCAGATACACCAGGCACGTGTTGGCGGCATGCGCGGCCAGGCTCCACAGGTGCCAGCGAATGGCATGGCCGCCGGCCCACTGGTAGTCGAGCCAGTAGGAGATGAATCCGATCGGGCGAAAGAACAGTCCGTGCCCGCCCGGGACCCGCGCGAACGCATCCGCTAGAATCCGCCACGTCGCGTGAGAAGCCTCCACGATGTGCGTATAATCGTCATACACCAGCGGCGATCGCAGGTTGGGCCAGAACGCCACAGCCGTGGCCGCTATGAGGACTGTCAGGTCCACCCAGGCGGTCCGCGATGCCGGCAGCGGCCTGTCCGCGCGCTTCGCCGCGAGCAGGACCAGCAGTACGAACGAGACCGCTACGGCGGCCGCGGCATTTACAGGCGAATTCACCGTGACCAACGCGGAGCGAAACGGTCCCGCCACAAACCGGATGGCGAGCAACCCCGCCGCCACCGCCATCGTCGCGAGCGCCAATAGAAAGAGGAATTTGCGCAGTCATCCAGTTTAGCCGATAAGCGTTACCGAGCCGCGACCGTGAGGGAGCGGGAGCCCGCCCATGGTAAAATCCAAAGTGTCCTCCTCGACATGGACTTTCTCAAGGGCCTCAACCCTCAACAACGTGAAGCCGTCGCCTGCACCGAAGGCCCCCTGCTGATTTTGGCCGGCGCCGGTAGCGGCAAAACGCGCGTCATCACTCACCGCATCGCCTATATCGTCACGGCGCGGCACGTGCCCCCGTCTGCCATTTTGGCCGTGACCTTCACCAACAAAGCCGCGGCCGAGATGCGCGAACGCGTGGCGCGCCTGTTGAGCGATGTACAGCTAACCTCCGCGCCCCAGCTCTCGACTTTTCATTCTTTCTGCGTACGCCTGTTGCGGCGGGATGGCGAGCCGCTGGCGCAGATCCGCCCTGGGTTCACGCGCCGCTTCAGCATCTACGACGACGACGATCAACTGGCGCTGATCAAGGCCAGCTACCGCCACCTCGGCCTGGACGAAAAGTTCCTGCAATACCGCGCGGCGTTGTCGCGCATCAGCCAGGCCAAGAACAGCAAGCAGACCCAGCAGGATTTCTATCGCGACGCAAAAGACCCCGCGGCGGCCAAGCTGGCCGTGATCTGGGACGAATACGAGAAGGCCCTGCACACCGCCAACGCGCTCGATTTCGACGATCTGCTGCTGGAGACCGTGCGCCTGCTCTACCACGATGAAGCCACCCGCGCGCTGTACAACCGCCGGCTCAGCTACATCATGATCGACGAGTATCAGGACACCAACCGCAGCCAGTACGAGTTGATGCGGCTGCTCTCGGAAACGCACGGCAACGTATGCGTGGTGGGCGACGAAGATCAGTCCATTTATAGCTGGCGCGGCGCCGATATCAAGAACATTCTGGATTTCGAGCGCGACTTCCCGCGCGCCCGCGCCATCCGGCTGGAACAGAATTACCGCTCTACCAAGAACATCCTCGCGGCCGCTGGCGCGGTGGTGGCGAATAATACGGCGCGCAAGGGCAAGAACCTCTGGACTGAGGCGGAGCGCGGCGAGATGCTGGGCTTGTACGGCGGGTGGGACGCGGAGAACGAAGGCATGTTCATCGCCAAAACCATCGAGCGTCTGCTCACCGAAAATCCTACTGACCGCGTGGCGGTGCTCTACCGGACCAACTCGCAATCCCGCCAGATCGAGGAAGCGCTGCGGCGGCATAACCGCAAGTACCTGGTGGTGGGCGGATTCAGCTTTTACCAGCGCGCCGAAATCAAGGACTCCGTAGCCTATCTGAAGCTGGCTATGTCGAGTCGGGATTCGGTCAGTCTGCTGCGCGTGATCAACACGCCGGCCCGCGGCATCGGCCGCACCACCATCGATCAAGTGGACGCCTTCGCGCGCGAACATGAACTGAGCTTGTGGGACGCCGTGTCGCGCATGATCGACCAGCAACTGTTCCCGGCCCGCGCGCAGTCCGCGCTGGTAGCCTTCCGCACCATGATTCAGGAACTGACGCTGCGGGTGATGAGCGAGCCGCTGCCGGATGCCATACGGTTCATGCTAGACCGCTCCGGCTATGGCAAGATGCTGGAGCAGGAAGGCACCCCCGAGTCGGAAGGCCGCTTGGAAAACCTCGCCGAACTGGTGAACGCGGCCGCGGAGGCCGCCGAGCGTGGCGAGACCCTGGGCGATTTTCTGGATCACGCGGCCCTGGTGGCGGACGCCGACGCGGTCGACGAGCATGCCCAGGTGAGCTTGTTGACCCTGCACAACGCCAAGGGCCTGGAGTTCCCGATCGTATTTTTGGCGGGCATGGAAGAGGGCCTGTTCCCGCATCAGCGGTCCATGGCCTCACCGGCGGCGCTCGAAGAAGAGCGGCGCTTGTGCTACGTGGGCATGACCCGCGCGCAAAAGAGGCTGTATCTGACGTGGGCCAAGTATCGCCGCCGGTTTGGGGGCGGGGAACAGGAGCGCACGGTGCCGTCTCGATTCTTAAGTGAGGCGCCGGAGGATCTGATCGTCAATCTCGGCGAAGACGATAGCGTGCCGCAGGTGGATCTGCAGGCCGAGCGCTACCAGGTGAGGCAGAGCGCGCAGCGCAACACGTTCACTGGAAAAGCTTATAATTCCATGGAGAACATCTCGCAGTTCTTCGCCGAACGGGGAGTGGCGTTCCCGACGCAGAAAACGCCGCCGGTTATGCCTCAACAGAAGGCGTTCCCGGCGGCCCCACCCGCCAAGCCCGCTGCGGCTGCGCCCGCCAGGCCCCCTGCGGCCGCGCCGGTGCGTAAGTCGGCGCGAACCGGCATGACGGTGGAGCATCCTAAATATGGCATCGGAACGGTGGTGCGGCGCGAGGGCGACGGCGAAGACGCCAAGATTACAGTCAGCTTTCCGCGATATGGGCTGAAGAAGCTGGTAGAAAAGTACGCGGGGCTGAAGAGAGGCTGAAATGAATACGACGACAATCACTGATAAACTGGAACGCAAGAAGTTGAAGAGGGCGGCGCGGAAGAAAGTGGCTCCCAAGGCCAAGCGCGCGGCAGGCGTGGCGCGCGGCTCGATGAAGAAGAAAGTCAAGAAGATGGTGCAAGGGCAGCGAAAACGCTAAGGCAGGAGACAGAAGACAGAAGTCAGAAGACAGAAGTCAGAATGGCGCCGCGACTGATACTGAATGCGCGACGATACTGCGCCGCGCCGTGATACTGAGCCGCGACCGTGAGGGAGCGGTTACTGGGACAGGCCCTTGAGCCAGCTATTCCGCACCAAGAGCATCGACGCTCTGATTAAGGCTTCCGAGGAGCCGGATAAACGTCTGCGCAAGACGCTCGGCCCTTGGAGCCTCACCGCCTTCGGTGTGGGCGCGGTCATCGGCTCCGGCATTTTCATCCTGACTGGAACAGCCGCCGCCGGCGAAACTCTGCGCAACACGTCCATCCTGCACGCCACCGTTCTCGATCTCATCCTGCACGGGCCGCACGCCTTGTCTATGCTGGGGAGGCCGGGAGCGGGGCCGGGCATCTCTCTGTCGTTTCTGTTGACCGCCATCTGTTGCGGCTTCGCGGCGCTGTGCTATGCGGAGCTGGCCTCCATGATTCCCATTGCGGGCAGCGCTTACACCTATGCTTACGCCACGCTGGGCGAGATCATCGCCTGGATCATCGGATGGGACCTGATCCTGGAGTATGCCGTTTCCAATATGGCCGTGGCGGTCGGCTTTTCCGCTTATTTCAACGACATATTGAAGAACTTCTTCACTTCGACTTTCTTTGCGCATACGCCGTTTTTTGGCTGGCAGTTACCCGACAAGATATCCAATCCGACTTTCGCCTCCAGCGGGCCGACTGGGTGGTTCAACCTCCCCGCGCTGGTGATTTTGCTCATTCTGACGTATATTCTGGTGCGCGGCGTCAAGGAGAGCGCCAGCACAAACAACGTGATGGTGCTGGTGAAGATCGCCGCCATTTTGATCTTCGTGATCGGCGCGGCGCACGCGGTCAAGAGCGACAACTGGCATCCATTTTTACCGAACGGATTCTCGGGTGTGCTTACCGGCGCGGCCATTGTGTTCTTTACCTACATCGGATTCGATTCGGTCTCGACCGCGGCGGAGGAGTGCAAGAACCCGCAGCGGGACCTTCCGCTGGGGATCATCGCCACCCTGGTGATTTGCGCGGTGCTCTACATTTCCGTTTCGCTGGTGCTGACCGGTATCGCGAGTTACACGACCCTGAACAATGCTGCGCCGGTTGCGAACGCGCTCCAGACGCTGGGAATGAACCGCATTCGCGGATGGGTGAGCGTGGGTGCCATCGTAGGCATGCTCTCCTCGCTGCTGGTGTTCCAATACGGACAGGCGCGCATCTGGTTCGCCATGTCGCGCGACGGACTGCTGCCACGGATGTTTTCAAAGATCCACCCGGAGCATAAAACGCCATACATCAGCACGTGGATCGCTGGGCTGGTGGTGGGCATTCCAGCGGGCGTCTGGGACATCGGTACCTTTGCGGACTTGGCCAATATCGGGACGCTCTTCGCATTCATTGTGGTGTCGGCCGGAGTGATCGTGCTGCGCCGCCAGCAACCAGAACGCCCGCGCGGCTTTCGCGTGCCGGGATCGCCTTTCCTGCCGGCATTATCGATCGTTTCTTGCCTGGTTCTGATGATGGCATTACCGGTGGAGACGTGGTTGCGCTTCTTTGTCTGGCTGCTGATCGGATTCGCCATCTACTTCCCGTTCGGACGCAAGCGCAGCACCCTGGCAAAGGAATCGGCGATGTCGCAATGACGGCCGGCCGAATCGGCCTTTCGGAAGGCACTGCCTCAAACAAACACAGAATGCTTGTGGGGCAGGCCCGTGGCCTGCGGCAGCACACCTCTCAGGCCGCCAGCCCCAGGGCAAGCCGTCGCGGGCGAATTGAGCCCATGTTTCCGCGACGACGTTCTGCCTACAGCCGCCGTTCAGTATGCCGCCGAGTGATCGTCGAGGGATCGCCATGTTCGCGCGGACGCCACCGAAGGCCCGATGAAGTTGTCCGTATATCTCGATACGACGGTCGTCAGCTATCTTGCGGCTGACGGAAGCGCGAACCCGGCAACAGCTATGCGACAGGCCGTGACGCGGCGCTGGTGGGAGCAAGAGAGGCACAAGTACTCATCTTGAATAGCGGCATAATGGAACTGGCGCAGAAGTTGGTAATTCCCGGCGGGTTGCCCGAGAGTGCCGCGGCGGACGCAGTGCACATAGCGGTGGCCACGGTCTATCAAATCGACTATTTGGCAACCTGGAATATTCGCCATATCGCGAATGCTCAAATCCGCAGGATTACGGAAGGCATACTGGAAGACAATGGCTATCGGCGACCGATCATTTGTACCCCGGGAGAACTCTTCGGGGTGGACGCCTTGGAAGGATGACGAGGTTTTGCAGGAGGTCTACGCCATGCGCGAGGAATACGCTGCCGAGCATGGCTACGACCTCAAGCGGATTTACGAAGACCTGAAGGCGAAGGAGGCTGACAGCCAGCTCCGGCGCGCCGCGAGGAAGGCGTTCAGGCCGAAAGATAGCCGCGCTACCTAGTCCGGCTTCAGCGGTTCAGCGCCGCCAACGGCGAAGCCTAAAAGCCCCATGCTTCCAGCTTGATCTCAGCCTTGTCCTTGAAGTCCCCCTGCCAGATCACGCCCTTCCGCACCTCCAAATAAGGCCCCGTCGCACCGCGCCGGAGCGTCGCATTTCAGATCTTCATGTTGGCGCCTTCGCCGTGAAAAGTATGACCCTTGAGCAGCGTAAATGTGCTCCACTTGCGTTCGTCGAGCGGCTGGGTGGCGCCTCCAGCCGGGGAATAAACGAGCGTTTATCCTGACTCTGCCTTGCAGCACATCATCGTCCTCGACTTTCCCCAGGAATATGCGGGCGTTCCCTAAGCTAACAGGATGCTGAAAAAGGCCCTCACAGGCTGAAGCCTATGCCACCAACTGCCGCTAAGTCATTGATAACCGGTGGCACAGACTTTAGTCTGTGGCCCGAATTTTCAGCCAAGGGCTTGCCTTTTTTCCGGCGCCAAATGACGTCGCTTCGCCCATCAGAGCGGTTTTTGGCTCGGCCTGCTAACGTACACTAGGAGGGGTCGGAGCCAATATGGGGTGGCAGGCAATTCTCATCGCGACCATCGCCGTACCGCTCTGTCTCGAAGGCGAACTGTTGCCCATCCGGTCCTTCACGACGGCTGACGGGCTGGCCTCCGACCACATCTATTGCATCGTCCCCGATTCCCGCGGGTTCATCTGGTTCTGCACACCTGAAGGACTGTCCCGATTCGACGGTTACCGCATAGTCAGTTTCGGCCCCTCCGATGGGCTCCCGCACCGGTCTGTCGATTCCTTTCTAGAGACGCGCTCCGGCGCCTACTTCGCCGGCACGGATCGCGGTCTTATCCAATTTCATGCGAACGCGCCCGGCAACGGATTCACACCTTACCGGCAGGCCGCCGACCGCTTCGACAAGCCCGTCTACCTGCTATGGGAGTCTCCATCCGGCAGGATCTGGTGCGGGACCCGCGGGGGACTCTTCGAAGTGCTGGGGGCCGGCAAATTTCGGCGTCAACCGTTGCCCGGATCGCAACGGAACATAGTCACGGATCTCGTGGAGACCGCGGGCGGCAACTTATGGGTGGCCTCCACCGACGGGATCTATGTCGTCTCAGGCAAAGATGGCTCCGTGCAACGTATCGGGAAAGAAAATGGCCTGCCGAATAATTGGGTGAATGCGCTGCTGATGGACAGGGCAGGCCGGCTGTGGGCCGGAACGCGCGATGGGTTGGTGCTACTGCGCGAGGGAGGCGCAGGCGGCAGGTGTTGCGTCCAGCGGGTCTACACAAGCAAAGACGGGCTGCCAGCGAACGATGTGATGGCGCTGGCCGAGGGGCCGGATGGGGTCGTTTGGATGGGGACCGCTGTTGGAATCAGCCGGCTGATTCCAGGAACCGGGGATGCGGTGTTCCAGAATCTGACCCGCAGCCAGGGACTCACTGATCGCCAGATCGTCGCGCTGGCCGTGGACCCGGCAGGGAACATGTGGGCCGGAACGGAGGGCGGCGGGGTAATGAAGATTGGGTCCGCCGGATTTATCACATTTCGCGAACAAGATGGGCTCGCGACCGATCGCGTGTTTTCGGTTTTTGGGGATCGCACGGGCACGGTTCTGGCGGTCACCCAGTCGGCAACTCAGTCGGGGCGGGCAGTCGCTATTTTCGACGGAGTCAATAAGTTCCGCACCGTCGGTCCCACGGTAGTTGGCGATAACCCAGGCTGGGGACAGAACCAAATCCTCCTGCAGAGCCGCACGGGCGAGTGGTGGGCGGCCACGCACGGAGGGCTTTGCCGGTTCGCGCCGACGAGCGCCGCAGGCCTGGAAGGGAGGCAGCCGAAGGCCTGTTATGCGTCGGATCTTAACGTGTTCCGCGTCTTCGAGGATTCCAAGGGCCGTATCTGGGCCTCGGGGCAATACGGATCGGCGAACCGCCTGCTGCGATGGGATCCGGCTACCAACGCAATCACCCGGCTGGAAGACGGTCCGAAGGGGCATCAATTGGTCAGCGCTTTTGCCGAGGACCACCACGGCAATATCTGGATGGGCTTGTGGGGCACCGACGGCGGCGAATTATTCTGTTACGACGGCCGGCATTTCACCGCGTTTAAGTTTCCGGATGGAGGGCCGGCTACGATCTTCGCGGTGCTCGTCGACCACCTCGGCCGTTTGTGGATCGCTTCCGACGGCGCCGGGCTCGGATTGCTGGAGAACCCTGGCCGGGCGTCATTCCATCCGCGGATGTATGACACCGTGAGCGGACTGGCAAGCAACCAAGTCTCGGCAATCGTGGAGGACAACGCAGGACGCATCTACGCCTGCACGGGGAAGGGCGTGGATCGTTTGGATCCCGTTACCGGCCGCATCAAGCATTTCTCCGCTGCCGACGGATTGCCGCATGGAGAAATAACGTCCGCGTTCCGCGACGGTTCCGGCGACCTCTGGTTCGCCACGACGCAAGGCTTGTCGAGGCTGACGCCTACCGCGGAGCGGCCCCCTACGATCCCATCCGTGCTGATCACGGACCTGGAAACCGGAGGCCGGCGCTATCCGGTATCGCAAGCTGGAGAAGCGCTCATCCGTCCGCCGAAACTAGATCCGTCGCGGAATCAGCTTCAGGTCACGTTTGCCGGCTTTAACAACGAGCCGGGTGAGAGTCTTCGGTACAGGTACAAATTGGAAGAGACCGACAAAACCTGGCATGACACACGCGAGCACACGGTCAACTACGCGGCGCTGGAGCCCGGCGGCTACCGGTTCCTGGTGAATGCGGTGAATTCGGAGGATCAGGCGAGCGCGTCTCCCGCGGAAATCGACTTCGTGGTTCTGCCGCCGTTCTGGAGGCGCTGGTGGTTTGAGGGCTTGGCGCTTGCGGGCTTGGCTGGCTTGGTTTTGGCGGCGCACCGCTACCGCGTGGGACAAGCCGTCAAGCTGGAGCGCATGCGGACGGCGATTGCGACCGATTTGCATGACGATATCGGCGCGAGCCTCTCGCAGATTGCGGTCTTGAGCGAAGTGGCCCGCGTAGACCGGAACCTGGGACAACCGCAAGCAAACGACCGGTTGGACCGGGTGGCTACGCTGGCCCGCGAGCTAGCCGACTCGATGAGCGACGTGGTCTGGTCGATCCGCGCGGAACCGGAGGGTGTGGACTCCCTAATCCGGCGCATGCGCGAGTTCGCCATCGATCTGCTGGAGTCGCAGGCAATCGGTTTTGAGTTGCGGGCGCCGCAGAAGAGCCCGCATTTGCAATTGAGCCTGCAAGCCCGGCGGCAACTGTTTCTGATCTTCAAAGAATGCATTCACAATGCCGCCCGGCACTCGCGCGGCACCGCGGTGGTGGCCGATTTCGAAGTAGCTGGCCAGGAGATCCTGCTGCGCGTGCGGGACAACGGCCGCGGGATCGACGACACCGGCGGCGTGCCCGGAGCGAATGGAGGCAACGGCATCCCGAGCATGAAGCGGCGCGCCGAGAGCCTGGGCGGTCGCATGGAGTGGACGGCCAGCCCGGGCGGCGGATGCACGGCAGAGGCACATCTGCCAGTCAAGCACAGCGCTTTTGGAAAGGCCGGCCTCTAGCGCATCCTGCTAGTGGTTGACAGTGGCATTAGCCCGTAGCCTACCTGTAGCCCCCTGCATGTTTGTGCAGGTTCCCCTCCGCCGCGATTGCAAGACATTGCGCGGGAATCGACTTCCGGATAGCGTCCCGGCCGCCCGGCAAGGTATCCCACTTATGCAAAAAGTCTCGCGTCTTCAATAAGATAGACTTCAGCGCCTGGCAGCGCAATGCGGCCACTTACTAAGTTGCCGAAGCCCGCCGCGCGCCCGCATGAATATGCGGCTTGTGCGCGCGGCCTTGTGCGGTCATAGTTAGCTGAGAGCAGGAACGGCTGCTCGCTAACAAAACTTGAGATGCTTATGAAAACTCTTGCGGAGCTGCAAGAAGCGCGCTGTACGTCCGGTGCAGAGCAATTGCTACTCGCCGAAGAACGAGGCAGAGGAAGAACGATGAAGCACGTCCTGCAAATACTGCTAACCCTAGGATTGTTCGGTCTGCTGGCTGGCGGGGTGAGCTCGGCGAACGCCGCGCAACTCCAGGTCAATGGGAATGCCCCTTACCTGTGTGCGGCGGTGCAGGGCTCTAATATTGCCAACAAGACGCCGGTGATCGCCTACCCGTGCTCCGGCGGGCCGAACGACCACTGGCAATACATCGGGGGCCAGTTTCAAGGGATCGGCACGTCAAGCGCTGGGGGGAAGTGCCTCGATGTAGAGGGTCAGGGGACCACCCCAGGCACCGTAGTGGACCTGTACGACTGCGTCGGCCAGATGAACCAGCAGTGGGAAATAGCGGACGGCACGGATTTCGGGCTTCCGTCCAGCAGTTTGATTATCGGCGTTCAGAGCAATCTTTGTCTGGACAGCGCTGGGGGACCCTCAGTTGGCGGCGGCACCCAACTGATTGTGAACACGTGTACGGGTTCCGAAAGCCAGAATTGGATCATGCGTGAGATGCAATTCCAGTTGGTTCCCAGCAATCCCTACCTGTGCGCCTCGGTCGGCAGTTCCGCCAACGGATCACCTGTGATCTCGTACTCTTGCGACGGCGCCCCGTCGCAATTGTGGAACTATTTCAATGGGGAGATCTACGGTCTCGGCTCCCAGGGCACGACAGATAAGTGTCTCACCAGCGCCGCAGCCACCGCCGGAAGCCTGGTGGAATTGGAAGCCTGTAAGGGAAAGGCAACTCAGCAATGGTTCATCCTCGACTATTTCCTGACCGACGGCAGTATAACCAACGCCATCGGCATATCGGGCAGCTTGTGCTTGGATAACTCGGGGGGACCGCCGTCCGGCGGTGGCACCCAGCTCGTAATCAACCCATGCAGTGGTGCGGCCAGCCAGAATTGGAATGTGCGTTAGTGTCTTCCTGCTGCTGTTGCCCTTTGGTGACAATTGCCGCTGCCGCCGTACGCACTCGTTCCGTAGAAAACCTGGCGTCGCTGCCTTAACGATCGTGCCATGGCCGTTCGCTCCGCCATTTTGTGTGGTTCCGTAAAGCAACCCGTTGGAAGCCTGGACCGGCCCAGCGAGAGGATCGGCACCGTCGCTTCCACCAAATCCGTGCAGTGTGGTCAGCTTTCCCTCCAGTGTTGCTTGGAAAACAGTGCCGTTACCATTTAACGCCCCCGTGTACGTTGTCTCGTAAAGCATCCCAGTGAAGCCTTGGGCCAGCGCGGCGGAAGGGAATGCCAAGCCCCCTGCATGTTTATGCAGGTTCGCCTCCTCCCCATGACAGGACCTTGCGCGAGAATCGGGCTCACCGACACCGCCGCGGACCGCCGGCGAGCTATCGCTCCGACGGCGCAGGGCGCGTGTCTTCAGTATGATAGCCGCTGGAGAGTTAGAGCGCGATGCGGCACTTAGTCTCAGTTAGTAAGTTGCCGGCGCCCCGCACGAATGTGCGGCTTGCGGGTGCGGCATTGTGCGGTCATAGTTGGCTGAGAGCAGAAAAAAGGGCTGCTCACTTAACAAAAAATGGAGATGCTTATGAAAACTTTCGAGAAGCTGCAAGAAACACGCTGTACGCGAGGCCGAATTCGCCACGCGCTCAGCCTCACGATCGGATTGGCCATTGCGGGGATGGCCGCCGCGCCCGTGCAGTCCCTGGCGCAAGGGATACCCCCATTTGTTTGGAATCCTGGCGGCTCCTTCCAGTACGACACTGGAGCCCTCCCGTCCGTGGCAGTGCAAGGGACCACCATAGTCGAGGTACATCAGTCCGTGTCGGGCGTTGTGGGTCCCCTGTTTTACCACACCGGCCAAATCCTGGCCAACGGTACCGTACAATGGGCCGCCAGCTCGTTTATGTACGACAGTGGCGCGGCGCCGTCGGTGGCGGTGAGCGGCACTTCAGTCATTGAGGTTCATCAATCCGACGCTTCCACGGTTGGACCGCTGTATTATCACACGGGTAAAATCCAGTCCAATGGCACCATCACATGGGCTGGCAGCTCGTTCACGTATGACAACGGCGTGGCGCCGTCCGTGGCAGTGGCCGGCTCGACCATCGTCGAGGTGCACCAGGGCAGAACGGGCGTGGGTCCACTGTGGTACCGCACGGGCGAAATTCAGCTTAATGGCAGCGTCACATGGGACTCTGCCGGCGCGTTCAGGTACGACACTGGCGCTCAACCGAGGGTTGCTATAGGCGGATCGACGATCCTGGAGGTACATCAGGCGAGCTCAGGCGTGGTGGGGACCCTCTATTACCACGCGGGCGAAATCCAGGCCAATAGCACCGTAGTGTGGGCCGGCAGCTCCTTCTCGTATGACACCGGCATTGCTCCTTCGATAGCAGTGTCTGGCCCCACAGTCGTCGAGGTGCATCAAGCCGTCACCGGCGTTGGTTCCCTCTATTACCATACCGGCGGAATTCAGGGCGACGGCATCGTAACATTTTCCTCCAGCGGCGCCTTCCCGTATGACACTGGTCTCGTCCCATCCGTGGCTGTGTCTGGCCCCACGATCCTCGATGTGCATCAGTCAGCCACTGGAGTCTCGGCCCTCTACGATCACGCTGCCGCGTATTAAACACAGCGCGCGATGCGGCAGATTGCATCAGCAGAAAATGACGGGCGGCGCTGCTCCGATCCGTGAATGCTCAAAGGCCGCCCTGCATGTTTATGTAGGTTCCCTGCCACCAGGATGGCAAGATCTTGCGCAAGAATCGACTCCCGGACTCCCGTGCCGGGCAGCCAGCGGCTATTCCTCTAACGGGAGGAGGCGCGTCGATTCAATCGGATAGGCGCTCATCGTCAGCCATGGCTTGCAGCGGCGCGAGGCATTGCCGGCGTCTGGGGCGGCGCCGCGCCGCCCGGCGCACACCTGCAAGTATATGCGGCTTGTCAGCGCAGCTTTGCGCCATTATAGTCCGTATAGATGAGGGGCTCAGGTCCGGCACGTGCGGAAGCGTAGCCCCGGAAATGAAGAACATAGACGTCGTTGCAGCGGACCGCTCGGTGTGATTGGAGGGTTTTATGAAAGCTTACGGAATGAGTTTGAAATTAACCGGGCCAATTGCCGCCATGTTGTTCCTGGCAATCTACGGGGCTGGCCTCAGCCAGGCCCAAACGCTTCCCACGCGAATTGCCCGCCTGGCAAGCCGCAATGCGAGGGCAGTCGGGCCGCGCGCCGCCGGCCCCTTGGCCTCCGCCGCAGCCGGGAGATATGTGTTCGGCAGAGCCGATTTGGCCGCGGACAGCGGGCCGGATGCTGTAGCGACCGGGGCATTCCAGACCGGCGGCCCGCTGAGTCTGGCCGTTGCGAACTATGGGTCGAACACGGTTTCCGTTCTGCTCGGCAACCCCGACGGCACGTTTCAACCCGCCGTGAATTACGCCACCGGACCAGGCGGGCCCTCGGCTATCGTGACCGCGGACTTCAACGGCGATCATAACTTGGACCTCGCCGTGGTCAGCTTTGACAGCGATACGGTATCCATCCTTCTGGGGAACGGCGATGGCACCTTCCAACTCCCGGTGAGTTACTCTGTGGGCGAGGAATCCTTTGCCCTGGCTGTGGGCGACTTCAATGGTGACGGCCACCCGGATCTGGCGGTGGTCAACGCCATTTCTTACACAGTGTCCATATTGCTGGGCAACGGCGATGGCACCTTCAAATCGCAAGTGACTTATGCCACCGGCAACGACCCCGAATCGCTGGCTATCGGCGATTTCAACGGCGACGGCATTCCCGACGTGGCTACCGGCAACCAATTAAGCGGGACCGTTTCCATTTTACTTGGGAATGGCGACGGTACTTTTAAGCCCCAGGTCGAGTACCCCACAGGATTAGGGCCTGAGGCCGTTGTGGTGGGCGACTTCAATGGCGACAAGAAACTGGATCTGGCCACCGCCAACGCCTTCGCCAACACAGTTTCGGTCCTGATCGGGAATGGGGATGGCACTTTCCTTACACATGTGGACTATGCGGCAGGCGCTTTTCCGGACGGGCTGTTTTCCGCCGACTTCAACGGCGATGGCAAGCTGGATTTAGCTGCAGCGAACGCTGACGACAACACTGTCTCGGTGCTGCTCGGCAAGGGCAACGGCACATTTCAGAAGCAGGTGATCTACGGGACCGGCTTTTCGCCTTACTCGCTGACCGCCGGGGATCTGAACGGGGACGGCAAGATTGACCTGGCCATCGCCAATAACGGCGCAAATACGGTAACGGTCCTGATCGGCGAGGGCAATGGCACATTTCAGACCCACGCCGACAGCGCTACCGGTCAATACCCGTACGATCTGGCCATCGCGGATCTCAATGGCGACGGGAAGCCGGATTTGGCAGTGGCCAGCGCCGGTAGCGATGTGGTTTCGATTCTCCTGAACGAAGGAGGCGGAAAGTTCGCTACGCATGTCGACTATCCCACCGGGTATATGCCTACGGCAGTGGCGATCGCCGACTTCAACGAGGACGGACGGCCGGATTTGGCGGTGGCGGCCGCGGGATCAAACGCCGTTTCACTGTTACTGGGCAACGGGGACGGTACCTTCCAAGCTCAACAGGGATTTCCCACGGCTAACTACGACATCGGTATTGCCGTGGGCGATTTTAACGGGGATGGCATTCCGGACCTGGTCACGTCCAATCTCGACGACAGCTCCGACAACGTTTCCATTTTGCTCGGCAAAGGCAACGGCGCTTTCAAGCCCCATGTGGACTACGCGGCGGGATCCGACCCCGAATGGGCCGTCGCCGCGGACTTCAACGGCGACGGCAAACTGGACCTGGCAGTTGCCGACAACGGCAATGGCTATGCATCGACCGTGAGCGTGCTCCTGGGCAATGGCGATGGCACCTTCCAGCCCGCCGTCAGCTACGATGCGGGCGCCGGGCCTTTCGGGGTCGCCGCCGGCGACTTCAATCGGGATGGGAAACAAGACCTGGCGGTTGTCAATTACGCCGCCAATACGGTATCCGTTTTGCTTGGCAACGGGGACGGCAAATTTCAGCCTCACGTGGACTATGCGGTGGGCATCTACCCCTTTGCGGTTGCGGTCGCCGATTTCAACGGGGACGGAATTCCGGATTTGGCCATCAGTAACATTCTGTGCGTGGTACCATCGACCACCTGCCCTCACGGTACGGTTACCATCCTCTTAGGCAACGGGGACGGCACTTTTCAACCCGACGTGGAGTATCTGGTTGGGATTAGCCCCACGGGTCTCGCTACGGCGGACCTGAATGGCGATGGCGGCGCAGACTTCGCCGTACCCAACGCGGGTTCGAACACGGTATCCGTGCTGCTCAATCTTCCGGTGATTTCCGTATTTCCGAACAGCGTCGCGTTTGGAAACGAGGCGGTGGGCAAGAAGAGCAAGAAGCACACCATCACGATCGGCAACCCGAGCGGCACACCAATCGGCATCACCGGCATTACGATCACGGGCGCGGATTCGGGGGATTTCGCCGAGACCAACACTTGTCCGGTCTCGCCGGCCACGCTGGCGGCCGGAGCCACCTGCCAGATCACAGGCACGTACACTCCCGTGGCGACCGGAAAACGCAAGGCCACCATCGAAGTCTCGGATACCGTGCCGGGCAGTCCGCAGTCCATCACGCTCATGGGGAACGGTACGTAGCACGGAGTTCCGGCCAAAGGACGTCAATGGTTTACACTAAAGCCTCAACGGGATGACATAGTGGGCGGAACATCTGAAGCCGCGGTTATCGGAGTGGCGGTTGTCGAAGACCAAAAGGAGATGCGCGAGGGCATCGCGTTCCTCATCAACCATACCGATGGTTTCGAGTGCCGGCATGCCTATGCTTCGATGGAGGCTGCCCTGAAGGGAATCGGGGACAATCCACCGCGCGTGGCGCTCATGGACATCGGCCTGCCCGGCCTCAGCGGCATCGAAGGAGTGCGGATTCTACAGGAGCGTCATCCATCGATTGCGCCGGTCATGCTGACGGTATTTAAAGACGACGACCGGATTTTTCAGGCCATCTGCGCGGGGGCCTGCGGATACCTGCTGAAACAGACGCCGCCCGGCCGGCTGATGGAGGCGGTGAAGCAGATCGCCGAGGGAGGCGCGGTCATGTCTCCGGAAGTGGCGATGCGCGTAGTAGAGTTGTTTCGCCAGGCCCCACCACGCGAAGCCGGTTCAGCGGGCCTTTCGCCGCAGGAAATGCGTCTGTTGAAGCTGCTCACCGAAGGTCATCACACCAAGACGGCAGCCGCGGAGCTGGGCATCAGCGTACATACGGTCACCTTTCACCTGCGATCGATTTATGAGAAGCTGCACGTGCATTCGCGCTCGGAGGCCGTGGCGCGCGCGTTGCGGGATGGCCTGGTGCACTGAAGGCCCAGCACTGCTTCCGTAGAGTCGCCGTAGAGTCAAGGTTAAAGGGGGGCTGACGCCCCCCGCTGGCTAAAGCCCCTCCCGCCCTCCAGCTCGTTTGCATTTGCCCATCCCTCGCGCTAAACTCAGCATTTCAAATCCTAAATTCCCTCGGAGACCGCAGAGGCCCTATCCGTGAAACTCGCTCCGGTTGATTATGTCATCCTCGCCCTGTATTTCGCCTTTGTCTTAGGCATCGGTTGGAGGCTGCGCAAACGCATCTCCTCCAGCGGCGACTTCCTCACCTCCGGCCGGTCCGTTCCCGTCTGGATCACCAGCCTGGCGTTCATCGCGGCCAATCTCGGCGCGGTCGAACTCGTCGGCATGGCCGGGTCCGGCGCCAAGTACGGCATCATGACCGCCCATTTCTACTGGCTCGGCGCCATCCCGGCCATGCTCTTCATGGGCATTTTCATGATGCCTTTCTATTACGGCAGCAAGGCTCGTTCGGTGCCCGAATACCTGAAGATGCGCTTCGACGAAAAGACCCGCGCCTTCAACGCCTTCTCCTTCGCCATCATGACCATCTTCTCCTC
>JBEKPZ010000140.1:0-18605 GCA_049520215.1 Bryobacteraceae bacterium
CTGTTGCATGGGCGTTCTCCTGTGTCGATGGAATTGGTCTTTCAACGACACGATACACCAAACGAGGACGCCCCTACCACCCCATCAGTCATTTGCGGCGAAGCCGCGCTGTGCCACCAACTGCCGCTAATTAGTCTGTGGCCCGAATGAGCTGTTATTGCCTTTTTCAGCATCCTGCTAAGGATGCCGGATGAACGTGCCGCCCTTTGGATTGGGGTCCTTGGTCATCTTGAAGTCGCCCGTCTTCGCCTCATCGGCGTAGTCGATCAGCACGTTATCGCCGATATCCTTGATGTGGTGATAGAGCCACTGCTCGACTGGATAATTCGTCGCGGGTTCGCCGCCTCCGGCTGGCCGGCCGGAAGGATGGGACTCGATCTCGTCCGGCGGGCCGAACATGATGTAGATCCGGCCGCGATCGGTCTTCCAGCCCGGATCCGAGCGCCAGGCGAAGTGCCCGTTGGCGTATGCGATGCGCCGATAGTGTTCGGTCTTGAACTCGTTTTCCGGAGTGCCAGGCGTGGGATCGCGGCGCAGCCAGAATTGTTCGATGAAATGGGCGCGCTCCGCATCGGTCCGCAGGCTCTGGAATGCGGCGCGCTCCCGGTCTTCGATGATGTAGACCACATCTTCTTCCAGCCATCTGGTGTAGGGCGAGACTTTCGGCTGGGTGGTTGGTGGCTGGTTCTGCGCCGGGACGCTGGCCTGCCAGGCGACCAGCGCGCCGGCCACGGCCATGGTCAAAATGCCGGCCGACACGAATGGCGCCCATGCGAGCCCTTCCGGCTGATAAAGCAGACGGCGAATGCGTTTCACAAGACTTCCTCCTGTAGCTGCCAATGCGGCTCGATCCGCCGCACAGCGGGTTTGTTCCAAAGCGGCCAGAGCGGCGGCGTACTCCCGCGCGTCGACGCTGGCCTCGACTACCAGATCGTCACAACAGTTTTCGCGCTCGGCGCGGATCACGCTGGAAATCCACCAGATTGCCGGATGGTAGAACAAGAAGCCCTCCCCCACCGTTTGCAGCAGATTCGCCAGATAGTCGCGGCGCCGTACGTGCGCCAGTTCGTGCAAGAGAATCGCTTCCACTTGGGCGGCGGGCATTCCCGCCAGCATACCGACGGGCACGAGAATCACGGGGCGGAGGTAGCCGATGACCACTGGCACATCGGCGAGACATGTCTCCAGCAGCGCAACCGGCTGGGAGACTCGCAGCCTGGCGGCGAGATGTTGAAGGCGTTGCGGCCAAGGATCGGGTGCGCGACAGACGCCTCGACGCCGCACCCGCCCGGCCGCGATCCAACCGGCAACACTGCGCAGATGGAAAACAATTACACCTGCAAGCCAGAAAGGCGCCAACCATGGCAGCACATCGTCGATCGGGAACCGCGCCGGAGGGCCGGGTGGGGACTGGTCCTCAATCACTGGCGCTGGTGGGATGGCGTGAGGGATGGTCGTGCCGACACCACTTCCTTGCGACCAGAGGAGACAGAACGTGAGCGCGAATGCCGCGAGCACGCCGGACGTTGCCCCGCAGGCCCAGGCGTAGCGGGCGCGCGGCGATCGTACGACGAAGAGGACCGCCAGCAGGACGAGCGCGGCCAGCGCGCCTTCCCACAGGGAGTGAAACAATGTCCAGCCGACCGCCTTCGCCAAAGGCGTGTGTACGAGGCGCTCGAAGGCGGTCATGGCGTCCTCTTTCGATACTCGTCGAGCAGCCGGCGCAGATCCGCCAGCTCCTTCTTTGAAGCTTTCCGGGCGGATAGCGCTCCTAACAGGAGACCTTTGGCCGACCCATCGAACGCGCGGTTGAGCAGGTCGCCGGCCAGTTGCCGCTGGGTCCATTCGCGGGGCCGCGCGGGCCGGTAAACGTGGGAGCGCTCGGTTTCGTCGCGCCGCACCAGCCCTTTCTCGGCCATCACCTGCAACTGCTTCAGGACGGTAGTGTACTGGGCGGGTTTGCGGGTGGCGATGATCTCGTGCACATCGCGGACGGTGCTGGGCCCGCGGCTCCAGAGCACGGTCAGGATTTCCAGCTCGGCATCGGTGGGTTTGGGCGGCTCGCCGGGCATCTACGATGAATGTACTACGATGATTATCGTATGTCAAGCCCGAAAAGGGGCCCGAAAGAGGCGGGCTGAGAGCCCGCCGCAGGCCGAGGGCCTGCCCCACGCGGTAAGATAAGGGACATGGCTGTCGCGGAGAAGCAGTACACCACCATCAGCGGGGTGCCCATCGAGCCGCTTTACGGGCCGGGGCAGTTGGGGGATTTCGATGCGAGTGCGCCGGGGGAATTTCCTTACACGCGCGGCATCCACGCGACGATGTACCGCGGGCGGCTCTGGACCATGCGGCAGTTCTCCGGATTCGCCACGCCGGAGGAGACCAATCGCCGCTATCACTATCTTTTGCAGCAGGGGCAAACGGGCCTGTCGGTGGCTTTCGACCTGCCGACGCTGATGGGTTATGACGCCGACCATGCGCTGGCGGAAGGCGAAGTGGGGAAGTGCGGCGCGGCGATCTCGTCGCTCGAAGACATGGAGATTCTGTTTCGCGGCATCCCGTTGGGGGACGTGACGGTCTCGATGACCATCAACTCGCCGGCCGCGGTGCTGTGGGCCATGTACCTGGCGGTGGCCGAGCAGCAGGGCGTGGACTGGCAACTGGTGTCGGGCACGCTGCAGAACGACATTCTGAAAGAATACATCGCGCAGAAGGAATACATCTTTCCGCCGCGGCCGTCCATGCGGCTGGTTACCGACACCATCGAATTCGGGGCGCGGCACACGCCGCGGTTCAATCCTATTTCGATCAGCGGATACCACATTCGCGAGGCTGGTTCGACCGCGGTGCAGGAGCTGGCGTTTACGCTGCGGGACGGCATGGAATACGTGGAGTGGGCGCTGGAGCGCGGCATGCAGGTGGACGAATTCGCGCCGCGGCTGAGTTTCTTCTTCAACGCGCACAGCGACTTTTTCGAGGAGATCGCGAAATACCGGGCGGCGCGCAAGCTGTGGGCCTACGCCATGCGCGACCGCTTCGGGGCGAAGGAAGAGCGCAGTCTGAAGCTGCGCTTTCATTCGCAGACGGCGGGATGCTCGCTCACGTGGCAGCAGCCGTACAACAATGTGGTGCGCACGGCGATTCAGGCGCTGGCGGCGGTGCTGGGCGGGACGCAATCGCTGCATACGAATTCGCTCGACGAGGCTTACGCCCTGCCGAGCGAGCAGGCGGTGACGATCGCGCTGCGCACGCAACAGATTCTGGGATACGAGAGCGGGGTTGCGAACACGCCCGACCCGCTGGGCGGCAGTTATTTCGTGGAGCGGCTGACGCTGGACATGGAGCAGGGCGCCGCCGATTACTTCCGGCGCATCGACCAGATGGGCGGGATGATTGCGGCCATCGAGAAAGGCTTTCCGCAGAGCGAGATCGCCAACGCCAGCTACGACTATCAGCGCGCGGTGGAGGCGAAGGAGAAGCTGGTAGTGGGGGTGAACGCGTTCCAGTCGGAAGATCAGCCCATCGAACTGCTGCAGATCGATCAGGCGGCGGAGGAGCACCAGGTGAAGAAGCTGGCGGCGTTGCGCGCGCGGCGGGATAATGGACGCGTGCGGAAGGCGCTGGACGCGCTGCGGCGGGCGGCGGAGGGCACGGAAAACACCATGCCGTTCATTTTGGATGCGGTGCGCGCTTACGCCACGTTGGGCGAGATTTGCGACGCATTGCGCGAGGTGTTTGGTTCGTATCAGGAGACGGCGCATGTGTAGTGCAGGGGGGCGGGTCCTGGAGGACTCGCGAGGGAGGCCGATTGACAATCGGCCTGCAGGTTGCCAACCTGCCCCACAGAGCAGCGCAGCCGCAACCAGAAGAGGCGGCCTGAGAGGCCGCCGCAGGCCGAGGGCCTGCCCCACGAAAAATCGGCGCTTGGTGCGAGGATTCCGACCAGTTGTAATACAATTACCGCCGGACAGTGGCACAGAGGCTAGGGGATGACTGCGCCGATTCGCGTTTTGGTGGCAAAGCCGGGGCTGGACGGCCACGATCGCGGCGCCAAGGTGATCGCGCGGGCGCTGCGGGACGCCGGCATGGAGGTGATCTATACCGGCCTGCGGCAGACGCCGGAGATGATCGTGAACGCGGCGCTGCAAGAAGACGTGCAGGTGATCGGGCTGTCGATTCTTTCCGGCGCGC
Organism: Bryobacteraceae bacterium; assembly: GCA_049520215.1. Taxonomy (GTDB): domain Bacteria; phylum Acidobacteriota; class Terriglobia; order Bryobacterales; family Bryobacteraceae; genus Bog-159. The sequence continues at coordinate 4,195 of JBEKPZ010000140.1, forward strand.
ACAACGCCATCGTGCCGCGGGTGATGGATCTGCTGCGGGCGAAGGACATGACGGATGTGAAGGTGATCGTGGGCGGCATCGTACCGGACGCAGACGCGGAAGCCCTCAAGCGGCTGGGCGTGGCGGCGGTGTTTCAGCCGGGCGCGTCGCTGGAGGCGGTCGTGGATTTCATTCGGCAAGCGGGGCTAAAGCCCCGCGCGGGCTAAAGCTCGCCCTCCATGAGCGTGGGACGCTTACTGATCGTCGCCGGTATCGTTCTGGTGGTGTTGGGACTGTTTCTCACCATCGGGGAGAAGTTGCCGTTGCGCCTGGGCCACTTGCCGGGCGACATCTATGTACGCGGCAAGCACGGCAGCTTCTACTTTCCTGTTGTTACCTGTTTGTTTCTGAGCGCGGTGCTTTCGCTGGCGATGTGGTTTTTCCGCCGCTGAAAGCATCACGTCAGCGGCAGTTGAATTGCAATGCGACCGGCATGGATTTACGTACTACAATTGCTGAACTCTATGCGGAGAAGACGAGGCTCGACAGGGTGATCGCCTCTCTCGAACAACTTGGGGACGACCTACTTCCGGTGACCATCACCGTTACCCGGCGGGGCCGTAAGTTCATGAGCCCACAGGAGCGGCGCGAGGTATCTGAGCGGATGCGAAGATACTGGGCTGGGCGCAAGGCGGCGACGGAAGGGCAGCACCAAAACCGGGCGATCGCCACAGCTTCGGCGGCCTAACCTGGGTCGAAGGGACGTGGCTGGTTTGTGGTTTTCGCCGTTCAATTGCACTTAGGTACTTTTTACCCTGGATTTTCTACACATCGGGGATCTTACCGTGTTCCTATTTCCTACGCCCTTTAGTTAACGGACGCGCCCCATTTGATCCAGCGGCCAATAAACAAAAACCGCTTTGCCATAGATGTTCTGGCGCGGCACGCTGCCCCAGGCGCGGCTATCGTTGGATGAGCTGCGGTGATCTCCGAGAACGTAATACTCGTCCGGTCCCATGCGCAGGGGCGGGTGCGACTGGTAGTCGCGGTATTCCTCCGGCACGTAGTCCTCGGCCAGGAGCTTGCCGTTCACAATCACCACTCCGCGATCGATTTCGACTACGTCGCCCGGCAGCCCGATCACCCGCTTGATATAGGACTTCGAGATATCCATCGGGAACCAGAAGACCACCGTATCGCCGCGCTGGACGTTGCCGATGCCGAAGCGGTAGGTGAATTTGTTGATGAAGATGCGCTCCTGATCGCGCAGGGCGGGCATCATGCTGGTGCCCTCCACTTTGACGGGCTGATAGATGAAGACGATCAGTACGACGGCGATGAGGACGGACAGGGCCAGATCGCGTATCCAGGAAATCGGGTTGAAACCACCCGGGCGGCTGGCGGGCGCTCCTTCAGGCGATTGGGTCGAGAGCGGCGGCTGATTGTCTGGCATCCCTCGCGAATTTCCCTTTTGAGGACATTATAAGGCACCGTGGCTGGTGGTTGGTGGCTGGTGGCTGGTGGATGGTGGATCACGGCAGGAGGGGAGCAAGCTCGGTTAGCGGTACGGCGCCCTGCTTGAGAGCCGCATCGTGAAAATCCGGCAGGCGGAACGCGGAGCCTTTCGCCTGTTGATATTTGTCGCGCAGCGCAAGCCAGCCGCGCCACCCAACGTAGTAAGCCGGCAACTGCGCCGAGGTGAGCTTGGCGCGCTGCAGTTTCGCGGCGGCTTCCTCGGCTTCCTGAAACGCTTCGTTCCGCATGAGATCCAGCGCCTCGCGATCCGTCATATTCAGCATTTGCATGCGGATGTCGAGGATGGCGTTCGAAATCACACGCAGCTCTTCCTTTTGAAAGGTGAGGCGCAGTTCCGGCGAGTTATCGAGGAAGCCCTGGTCCAACATGGTTTGGGTGGCGTATTGCGCCCAGCCCTCGATATAGGGCGTGTTGCCGTAGAGCGCGCGCAGGAGGCGGCGGGTGGCGGGTTGGATGGCGTTGGCGTACTCGGCTTGGACGTAATGGCCGGGGATGGCCTCATGCAAAGTCAGCAGTTTCAGCTTGTAGAAGTTGTACTCGCGCAGCTTGGATTCGATGCGCGGCTGGTCCCATTCGGCCGGTATGGGGGTGACCCAATAGAAGGCGCCAAGCCGGGGCTCGAGTGGGGGCGCCGGGTCGAAGCCGCCGACCGCGTAGGCGCCGCGCATGAATACGGGGGTGGGGATCACCTGCAGGTTCGCTTGCGGCGGAAGCGTGACCAGATGCTTCTGGGCGACGAACTGACGGGCTTCGTCGAGATCGCGGCTGGCGTCATCGAGAAAAGCCAGCGGCGTGGAGTGCCGGGCGGCGATGCGGTCCAACACCTCGGAAATTACCTGATTCTCGCGCGCGGGGCCGGCCAGGTCCGCATGGTCGCTATGGTTGGGGAAGAATCGGGCGTGCAGCGGAAGAGCCAGAGCCAGCATGCGGACGCGCACCTCTTGCAGGCTGCGCGCGGCCACTTCCAGAATATCGGTGGGGTCGGAGCCGGAAGCCAGCGCATAGCGGAACTTGCGCGTGTACAGGTCGCGTCCCAAGCGCCAATCATAGTTGTCGCGCAGGGCCAGTCTGCCTTGCATGTAATGCTGAAAAGCGGATAACGCTTCGAGGGCGGGGCGGGCCGCGCGATCGAATTCGGCGCGCTGGCTGGCGGGCACGGCGGCGCGAATGGTCTTGTCGACGAGCGCGATATTGCCCTCGTTTTCCTCGATCGCGACCTGGGTCCAGATGGCCGGGGACGATATGAGATTGGTGCGGGCCTGGTCGAGCAGCAAGGGCAGAATCCTGAGCCGTGCGACGATGTGCCGGATGCGATCGGACAGCGGCGCGTACTCCAGCGTCAGAGGGGTGAACAGCGCGTTGCCCGCCATTTCCACGTACATGGTGGGGTTGTGCAGATAGGATTGGGTTTCTTCCAGATCGAGCAGGCGAAGCGAAACCTGGTCCTGAATGATGCGAAGATCGGCGCGGGACTGGGCGGACAGCGCCTCGGGTTTCACCTGGTTTTGGAGGCGCTCGCGAAAGCGCCGGTAGTATTCGCGTTGGTGGTCGAGGGTGGCCGGGCTCATGTCGTCGAGCTGCTCATCCAGGTTGCGCCCCTCAAATCGATGCAAGCCGGCGGCGGTGGCCGCGACGGGCGAGAAAGCCAGCGTGGAGTAGACGAATTCGTCGGCGAGCTTGGAAAAGCTTTGCTCGGGGGAGCCGCATCCGGTGACGATCAGAGTGGACATGAGGAGAACGAGGTTCGCCGCGAAATGGCGCATGGTTTGATCTTACAGGAGTTTGCGGTGAGCGACGCCGGGCTGGACCGGCGAGGGCGCCCGCGAAAGGCCGATTCACAATCGGCCTGCAGGTTACCAACCTGCCCCACAGGACTGGGCTGGAATCAGCCGACTTCGGTGTTGCGCGGGCGATGGCGTGGGCGCGCGGGAGCGGCGGCCGGTTGGCGCCGATTCTTCAACCGCAATTCGCGCATGGCGCGCATCACTTGCGCGGCGCCGGCATTGGCGCGCCGGAGGGTCACGCGCTGGCAGATGAGGCAGGTCCAGAGGAGCGCTACCAGGATCGCGATGGACATTAGGCCCTGTCCCGTAATTTTCGCGACCGATACACGGGAGCAGCTCTCTGGAACCTGCATGGCGGCGGTAAGAGCAAACGGGGTTCCAGAGGCCAACAGTTGTGTTATCAGCGACTTCTCGGGGGTGTGGTGTGACGGATGGGCACACGCGGGCAGAAGCTGCACGCAGCAGCTATACTGATCCGTTGGCGCAACCTCTCACCCTCGAAGAAGCCTTAGCTCTGGCGCGTGAGCTGCTACGGTCGGGTGACCTGACCAACGCCGCCGGGATCTGCGCCAGGATCCTACAGGTGGCGCCAGACCAGCCGCAAGCGCTACACGTGATGGGGATAGCCGCATTTGAGAAGGGCTATGCGCGGGAGGCGGTGGAGTTGCTGCGCCGGGCGGTCGGGTGCGATCCTCACTTGGCGGCGGCGTGGAACGACCTGGGCAGGGTGCTGGCGCAGCAGGGTATGCTTGCCGAAGGGGCCGCCAGTTGCCGCAGGGCTATCGCGGAGGCGCCGGACTTCGCGGAGGCGCACAACAACCTGGGCAATCTACTGCAGATGGCCGGGGCGGTCGAGGAAGCGGTGGCTTGTTATGGCACCGCGGTTGGCTTGCGACCGGACTACGCCGAGGCGTTCCGGAACCTGGGAAGCGCATTGCGGCGGCTCGGCCGGGTGGACGAGGCGGCGACGGCTCTGGGTGCGGCACGGGCGATTGATCCGGGATTCGCTACGGCGACCGCCCAACTGGCGTACCAGTTGAAGGAACTCTCCGATTGGAGCCAGTTGGACGAGCTGACCGCGGAACTGATCGCCAGTGTCGAGGCGGGATCGGGGGCGGTGAATCCGTTCGTGTTTCTGAGTCTTGACACGACACCGGCGGAGCAGTTGCTGTGCGCGAGGCGTTGGGCTTCCGACCAACTGGGTGCGGCGGGGCAACGGGCCGCGGCTTCCAGAGGCGAAGAGCGCATCACGGTCGGTTACCTATCCGCGGACTTTCAAGAACACGCCACCGCGCACCTGATCGCGGAGCTTTTCGAGTTGCACGATCGCGGGCGCTTTCGGGTAATCGGGTATTCCTACGGGCGGGACGATGGGAGCGCGGCGCGCCGGCAGTTGCGGGGGTCGTTCGACGAGTTCGAGGATCTGCTCGATTGTTCGCACACTGAGTCCGCCGCCCGGATCAGGGCCGGCAGAGTGGACATCCTGGTGGACCTGAAGGGCTACACGACCGATGCGCGGCCGGAGATTCTCGTTTTGCGGCCGGCGCCGGTGCAGGTGAGCTACCTGGGCTATCCAGGCACGATGGGAAGCGACGCGTGGGACTATGTATTGGTGGATCCGGTGGTGGTTCCGGCGGAGGAACAGCCGTATTTCACCGAACGGCTGGTACACCTTCCGGATTGCTACCAGGTGAACGACCGGCGGCGGCCGATCGCCACGCACGTACTGGCACGAGTGGAGTGCGGACTTCGGGAAGCCGGGTTCGTATTCTGTTGCTTCAGCTCCGCATACAAGATCACGGCGCCGATGTTCGATATCTGGATGCGGCTGCTGGCCGGTGTGCCCGGAAGCGTGTTGTGGTTGCTGGAGGCGAACGGGACGGCGATGGCCAATCTACGGCGCGAGGCGGAATCGAGACTCGCCGGAGGGGCCGCGCGGTTGGTGTTCGCGCCGTCGCTGCCGAATCCGGAACACCTGGCTCGCCTGGCGATCGCCGACCTGTTTCTCGACACCCTTCCTTACAACGCACATACGCTCGCGAGCGATGCGCTATGGTGCGGATGCCCGGTGATCACGTGCGCGGGCGGCACATTCGCGGGGCGCGTGGCGGCGAGCCTGCTGCAGGCGATTGGGCTGCCGGATTTAGTGACGCAAACGCTGACGGACTACGAGACCCTGGCGTTGCAGCTTGCGCTCGATCCGGACCGCTTGCGGGCGATCCGCGTGGAGTTGGCAGCCAACCGGCTTACGACGGCGCTTTTCGACAGCCGCCGGTTCGCGCGGCATTTGGAATCGGCGTTCGAGACCATGTGGCGGATGCACTTGGCGGGCTTGCCGCCGCGGCCGTTTGCTGTGGCGCGAATCGGGTGAGACCCGCCTAGAGGTTACTCCGGCCTAGATGTCCGCCGGAAGGCCGATTGACAATCGGCCTGCAGGTTGCCAACCTGCCCCACAAGCCGGCGGGTCTGGAGACCCGCTGCAGGCGTGGACGCCCGCCCCACGAAGAATCGCGCAAGCTCCGAAGATGACCGGTTGTAATGCAGGGCTCGCGGCACGGTACACTGAAAATCATGGGAGCAGGCCGGCAGAGTGAAATATTGCGCGCGGGGCATCGTGCGCCGGATTTCACCCTGGCGCGGTTGGAGGATGGGGCGGTGCGGGGTGTGTCGGATCTGGGCAAGGTGCTGGCAGGCGGGATGGCGCTGCTGGCGTTTTTCAAATCCACCTGTCCGGTGTGCCAGATGACGCTGCCTTTTCTGGAGCGTATTCATCGCGGGCGCACACCGGGGTCGCTGGGCGTTTTCGGCGTGTCGCAGGACGACGCCGAGACCACCGAGGAGTTCGCCGGCGAGTTCGGGATCAGTTTTCCGATGCTGCTGGACACCGAGGAGAGCGGCTATCCGGCCAGCAACGCGTACGGCATCGCGCATGTGCCCTCGCTGTTCCTGGTAGATCGCGACCGGCGGATTGTGTGGAGTCTGGAGGGATTCAACAGGCGGGAGCTTTTGGCGGTGGCCAGCTACGCGGGGATGAGTCCGTTCCTGCCGGGCGAAAAGGTACCGGAGTGGAAGGCGGGTTGAGGGTCGAAGAATTAAGCTCCCGGGGGGAGCAAGGGTACAGGAAAAAACGCATGGCGAACACATTCGAGGAGATACTGGGTTCGGCGGCCGGGATTGCCAAAGGGATGGGGGTCACTTTTCGGGAGATGCTGTCTCCCACGGTGACGGAGAACTATCCGGACGGGCCGGCCAAGCTCGAAGAACGCTACCGGGGCGTACACGTTTTGCAGCGCGACGCCAACGGCATGGAGAAGTGCGTGGCGTGTTTTCTGTGCGCGGCGGCGTGCCCTTCAAACTGTATTTATATTGAAGCCGCCGAGAACACCGAGAGGATGCGCATCAGCGGCGGCGAGCGTTACGCCAAGGTGTACAACATCGACTACAACCGCTGCATTTTCTGCGGCTACTGCGTGGAGGCTTGTCCCACCGACGCCATCACGCATGGCCACGGCTTCGAAGTAGCCAGCTTCAATACGGCCACTCTCGTGATGCGCAAGGAGCAGATGCTGGCGCCGATGCCAGAGGGCACCCCGAGGGACCGTCCGGCATAGCGGCAAGCCGCAGACCGGGAGGCAGCCAAGTTAACGGTCGAAGGAAAGGCCGATTGACAATCGGCCTGCAGGTTGGCAACCTGCCCCACAGGCCGGCGGGTCTGGAGACCCGCTGCAGGCGTGGACGCCCGCCCCACACGGACAGATCCACAGAAGCTGATGGATAGTAGTACGAGGGAGAATGATAGCGTGGATGGAGTGATCGTCGTAGATAAGGAGGAGGGTTGGACCTCGCACGACGTGGTGAGCAAGATGCGTGGGATTGCCCACACCAAGAAAATCGGCCACTTGGGAACGCTCGACCCCATTGCCACCGGGGTGTTGCCGCTGGTGATCGGCAGGGCCACGCGCCTGGCGCAGTTCTATACGCGCAGCGATAAGATCTACGAAGCGACGGTCCGCTTCGGCTTTGCGACCGACACCTACGACCGCGGCGGGTCGCCGACATCCCCGGTGACCGAGCCGGCCGTGGGGGCCGAAGATCTGGAGCGGCTGCTGGACAACTTCCGCGGCGAGATCATGCAAGCGCCGCCACCGGTATCCGCCAAGAAAGTGGATGGCGTGCGCGCCTACCAATTGGCGCGCCGGCAGATGCCCGTGGACCTGCCGCCCGCTGCCGTGCGCATCTATGAGCTGACGCTGGTGGAAGTGCGCGGTTCCGAAGCCCGGCTGCGCGCGCGTTGCTCCGGAGGCACGTACCTGCGCTCGATTGCGCACGACCTGGGGCAGGCCTTGGGATGCGGCGCGCACCTGCGCGATCTGCGGCGCATGGCATCCGCCGAATACACCATCGAGCAGGCGCACACGATTCCACAGCTCCAGCAACTGGCCGGCGAGAACCGCCTGGAGGAAGCGCTGGTTCCGAGCGCGAGCATGCTGCCGGACTTCCCCAGCGTCTACGTGGAGCAGCCGACCGCGGGGCAGATCCGGCAGGGGCGCAACTTCCCGGTTTCGCCTTTCCGCGTGCAGCAGGGCACACGGTACGTCAAGGCGGTTTCGGGCGACGGCGAGTTGATTGCCATCGGCGAGGCCGTGTTGCCGAACCTTTATCACCCGTCAGTGGTGCTGTAGGCGTGCCGTCCGCCCGTCCGCCGTTTCTGGCGGCACAGTTGGACAGACCACGAAAAGCGATGGTCTGCCCTACGGGCTATGCTTGCGCCGAATTATGTGATACGGTAGAACCTCCAGCGCTCCCTCGTTTGAACGCGGGGGTGGCTGGGCCCCGTGGCGGGATTCGAAGAGGTAGACTCGCGACCGGCATAAGAAAAAGTACCGGTATTAAATCGGTTGGGATAATACAGTTTAGGCTTTGATCTGGCGAGGATTTGCGTTAGATTACGAGAAGGAGGATGTTTCATGTTATCGTTCGCGGGGTTGCGTGCATTTTGGTTGGCGCTGTTGGTATCTGTCGTAATCGCCGGCATGCCGGCACAGTTCGGCGGGGTGGCGTCCGCGGGAACTGTCGATATCTACAGCAATTCGGGATCGGGAAGCAATAGTCAGACCCCAGGGAACGTCAGCGTAGCGGTGTCTCCGGCGTGGGCAGTCCCTGGGAACTCGAACTACGGTTGGATTTCGTATGCCGCAACCGGCTGCAACACGTTCGTTCCGTCCACTGGCTACTGCACGCCGGGAGCGGCCAATCCCGTGGGCACTACTGTCAGTGGACCTGCCACGGCGACCTTCTACCAGACCTTCACCGTGACGGACCCGTCCGATAGCGGCAACCTGTCCGTCTGGGCGGACGACACGGCGACCGTTTACATCGACAACGGAACAGTCACCGCCGGGGACGGAAGCAGCGGCACACTGGAGTTTCTGGCCAACCCGAATCTGGGCACGAATTGCGCTGCTACTCCGATCGGGTGCCTTACGGGCATGAACGCCATCATCCCGCTCAATCTGACCACAGGGACTTACACGCTGGTGGTTGACGGCTACCAGCTTGTGGGCGGCAGTCCATTCGGCGTCATGTACGCCGGCACGCTCGGTCCGGGTGCGCCGTCGGTTCCGGAGCCTGCCAGCTACATGTTGATGGGATTGGGTTTGGCCGGCCTCGGCACGCTGATGGGGCGCCGGAAGCGGGCTTAGCCACCGGCTCTTCACTGTTCGTTATCGGGTGCATAGCCGTTCTCCGGCCATGCACCCTCTTCATTTAATGGGCCACCCTCCGGGTCCGTTTCTGCGTCGATCCGATCGTCTGGAATTCAACACCCCTGCCGTGGCGAACTTGGGCTCGCGGCGAGCGCCTATCGCGGAGCAGGCCTGCGCTTCTTCTTCTTCTCCGAACATCAAGTCAATACGTTCTTCACCGACAACGGTCGGCTGACGGATGCACAGACGTACAGTGCCGTCGACGGCTTGCTGGCCGACTCTGGCCCCAACGCCGCTGGAGAGGTGCTGGTCGGCCCGGAGCGCCCGATTCGCGGGTATGGCGGATTCGTCAAGCTCGGCTTGCGTAGAGACCGGTGGTGCATCGCGACCCGATTAGTAGCACCAACGCCAACACGCGGCTCGTGACTGGCGTAAACTATCTGATGGCCGGGGTACCGAGCAACGAGTGGCAGGATCATGGCGCCGAGTTCGGGCTGTTTCCGATCCTGCCCCACAATTTTCGCAGAGATGCCGACAATCTACACTGAGTGGCATGGGGGACGATGTACGATTGATAAGACTGGAGACCACTGTGCGAGTCTGTCGTACCCTTCTAAAGCGGTTGTCGGCACCGGCGCGGAAATCACGTTGGATGGCAAATATGGGCAGCACGCCGTCCACTATCGCCGCCGGCGCCCGGACGCGACCGTGAGCCGGAGTCCACAATGCCGAATTGGACACAGGTTTACACCCCGGTAGCAGGCAGCGTCGGATTGTCGGCGCTGGTCGCGGCGCTCCCGGTAGTGGTGCTGCTGGGCTTCCTGGCATTTTTTCACGTGAGGGCCCACTGGGCGGCCCTGGCAGGACTGGCCACCTCGCTGGCTGTTGCGATTTTCGTGTACGGCATGCCGGTGAAGCTGGCATCCATGGCGGCCCTCAACGGCGCCGCATACGGACTGATGCCCATCGGCTGGATTGTGCTGGGTGCCATCTTCGTGTACGACGTGACGGTGAAGGCCGGGAAGTTCGAAGTAGTGAAGCACACGGTTGCCGGAATGGCGAGCGACCGCCGCATCCAGGCGCTGCTGATCGCCTTCAGCTTTGGCGCGTTCATCGAGGGCGCGGCGGGTTTCGGGACCCCGGTCGCGATTTCAGCGGCCATGTTGATCGGGCTCGGATTCCGCCCGCTACAGGCCGCGGGGCTGGCGCTGATCGGAAACACGGCGCCGGTGGCCTACGGCGCATTGGGAACTCCGATCATTGCGCTGGCGGCGGTGACCGGACTGCCGCTCGAGGCTCTCAGCGCGATGGTAGGGCGGCAACTCTGCTTCTTCGGCATCCTGGTGCCGTTCTGGCTGATCTGGGCCATGGCGGGGCGCAAGGCCATGCTGGAGGTGTGGCCGGCGTGTCTGACGGCGGGCGCCAGCTTCGCAGTGGTGCAGTTGCTGGTGAGCAACCTGCACGGCCCGTGGGTGGTGGGTATTGCGGGGGGGATCGTCTCGCTGCTCGCGCTGGTGGCGCTGATGAGATTCTGGCAGCCTAAGACTACCTGGAGCTTTGAGCACGAAAGTGATGAGGAGAGGGCCGCCGAGGCCTCCGCCCGCCCGGCACACTCCACCGGCGGCGCCCTGGCCGCCTTCATGCCCTGGATTTTGCTTTCTGTCTTCGTCTTCGCGTGGGGCCTGCCGCAGGTGAAGGAATTCCTGAACGGGGGGCCGAAAGCGCATCCCAATTTCCTCAACGGAATTTCGTTGTATCAATATCAGATCCCGATTTTGCACAAGGCCGTGATTCGCAGCGTGCCGGTGGTTCCTAAGCCCACGCCCGAGCCGGCCATCTTCGTTTTTAACTGGCTGTCGGCGACCGGCACCAGCCTGTGGCTGTCCGGCGCCGTCAGCGGCTTGCTGTTGGGCTTCACGCCCCGCAAGCTCACGGGGATCTTTTGGGGGACGCTGCTGCGGGTGCGCTTGTCGCTGGTGACCATAGCGGCCATGCTGGCGCTGGGATTCTCGACCCGTTATGCGGGGCTGGACGCCACTATGGGCCTGGCGTTTGCCAGCACCGGCGTGCTTTTCCCGTTCTTTTCGCCGCTGTTGGGCTGGCTGGGCGTGGCGCTGACCGGCAGCGATACGTCATCGAATGTCCTGTTCGGCGGGTTGCAGCAGATCACCGCCAGGCAGCTCGGCATTCCTCCGATTCTGGCCGCGGCGTCCAACAGCGCCGGCGGAGTGATGGGCAAGATGATCGACGCCCAAAGCATCGTAGTGGCGGGGGTCGCCACCGGACAACAGGGCGGCGAGGGCACGATCCTGCGTTACGTTTTTTGGCACAGCATTGCGCTGGCCGTCTTAGTGGGTGTGGTCGTGTTCCTGCAGGCTTATGTGTTCACATGGATGATTCCCGCGGGGTCTTAGGATGGCTGGTACGGTTAGGGAAGCGCCTCTGCTCAGCGACAGCGGCCAGCTCGGCTGGCAACACCACGGGCCTGCGGAATCCGGCGATGGGCGCCGCGTTCAACGTGGGCCGCGGCGCGCAGTTCCCGATGCCGGTGATCAGCGCACTGGTGGGGAGCCGGTCTGTCCGGCGGACTCTCGCTGGCGGCCTTCTTGGCCCTGGAGACGAAAGGTAAGAAGCTCGATGCCACCGAACGAGGCGTCTGCGCGCGAAGAGCCAGGAGGCGGATTGAGAGGCCGGGCCCAGAGGGCACCCCGACCGGGATGCCGACCGAGGGTCTTCCCCGCATTGCGGCACGCCTCAGACGGAAGGCCGATTGACAATCGGCCTGCAGGTTGCCAACCTGCCCCACATGGCGGCAAGCTGCAAAAGGGCGGCCTGAGATGCCGGGCCCAGAGGGCACCCCGGCCGAGGGCCTGCCCCACAGGAGGTGCGGCGCGATGAACACTTTCCCGCTGCTAGTGGGCGCGCTTTGTGTTTACGCCATTGGTTACCGGTATTACAGCGCGTTTATCGCGGCCAGGGCGCTGGCTCTGGACGACCGCCGCACCACTCCGGCGCACGCCTTCGAAGACGGTCACAACTACGTTCCGTCCCCGCGATGGGTGCTCTTCGGCCATCACTTCGCGGCCATCGCCGGCGCCGGTCCGCTGGTGGGACCGACGCTGGCGGCGCAATTCGGTTTCGCGCCCGGCTTCTTGTGGCTGCTGATCGGCGCGGTGCTGGCCGGGTGCGTGCAGGACTTCACCGTGCTGGTCGCCTCGGTGCGCCATCGCGGCCGCTCGCTGGCGGATGTCGCGCGCACCGAGATCAGCCCGTTTGCCGGCTTGGTCGCCATGATTGCCGTGCTCTTCATCCTGCTGGTGAGTCTGGCCGGCTTGGGTATCGTGGTAGTCAACGCTCTGGCCAACAGCCCTTGGGGCGTGTTTACCATCGGCACCACCATTCCCATCGCGCTCATCATGGGCGTATGGATGTTCAGAAGCCACACTGGAAGAATCGCCGTGACCGGACCGAGCATTTTCGGTGTTGTCCTGCTGCTCTCCGCCGTTGTTGGGGGACACTGGTTCGCCCAGTCGAGCGCCGCCCACGCGCTGACTTTTACGCCGCACCAGATCACCATCCTCATGGCCGCTTATGGATTTGTGGCCGCCGTGCTGCCGGTCTGGCTGTTGCTGGCGCCGCGCGGTTACCTTTCCACTTACGTCAAGCTGGGCACCATCGCGATCCTGGTCGTGGGTGTTTTTATCGTGCATCCCGACATCCGCTTTCCGGCAGTGACTCCGTTCATCCACGGAGGCGGGCCGATCATCAAAGGCAGCCTCTTCCCATTCCTCTTTGTAACCATCGCTTGCGGCGCAATTTCGGGATTCCACTCGCTGGTGGCTTCCGGGACCACCCCCAAGATGCTCGATAAGGAGACCGACGCGCGCGTGGTCGGCTATGGGGCGATGGCTTGCGAGTCACTGGTGGGCGTGCTGGCCTTGATCGCCGCGACTTCCATGTACCCGGGCGACTACTTCGCCATCAACAGCACGCCGGAAGTGTTTCGTACGCTCGGCCTGCACACCGTCACTCTGGACACGTTCTCGCGGGAAGTGGGCGAGAAGCTGGCTGGCCGCACGGGCGGCGCCGTTTCGCTCGCCATCGGCATGGCTCAAATCTTCAAGGGATTGCCGGGCATGGACCGCCTGATGACCTATTGGTATCACTATGCCATCATGTTCGAGGCGTTGTTCATCCTCACTACCGTGGACACCGGGACCCGCGTCGCACGCTACGTTCTGCAGGAGCTCCTGGGGAAGACCCACAAGAAGTTCGCCAATACGGCGTGGCTCCCAGGCAATCTAATGGCGACATTCTTCGTGGTGTGCGGTTGGGGGTATTTGATTTATACGGGGTCGATCTCGACCATCTGGCCGTTGTTCGGCATCGGCAACCAATTACTCGCCACGATCGCCTTAGCCGTGGCCACGACTTTCCTTATCAATATGGGCAAGGCGAAGTACGCGCCGATCACGGTCCTCCCCATGTGTTTCGTCGGGGTGACAACCATGACCGCAGGAGTGCTGTCGATCAAGAACATCTTCTGGCCGCTTACCTCGACACCCGGCCAGGTTTTCACGGGATATCTGGATTCGACCCTCACGGCCATGTTCATTGTTGGCGTGGTGCTGGTGGTGTTCGACGCCGTGCGGCGTTGGATCGCCGTGCTCAATGGCGCCCCGGCGCCGACTGAGGCATTCGGACCGCCAGTTACAGTTGAGGGCGAAATCAGGATGGGCTGCTGTTAGCCCGGCGCATCGATTGGCGGACCGATCCGGCGGTTTGGACAATCTCCGAGGAAGTGAGGATTTAGTTATGGCAAGCGGCATTAGCCGATGGTGGCGAGTGGTGGGCGGGCTCTCGATGAACCTGGCCCTAGGCACTCTTTACGCGTGGAGCGTGTTTGTGGCTCCGCTGGAAAAACAATTCGGGTGGAAGCGCGCCGAAACTTCCATGGTCTTCACCATCGCCGTCGTGGTGTTTGCGCTCACCTTCGTGGTGGCCGGCCGCATCCAGGATAAGATCGGCCCATTTTACTGTTCGCTGACGGGAGGGATACTGGTTAGCCTGGGGTTCTTTCTGTGTTCTTATACCACCAGTCTGACTTACCTGTTTATCTGCTTCGGTGTGATCGGCGGCCTGGGCAATGGTTTCGGTTACGCCACGCCGATTCCGGTCATGGCCAAGTGGTCCCCGATAAGCGCGGTTTAGCGGTCGGCCTGGCGGTGGGCGGCTACGGGGCCGGCTCGGCCATCTTCGGGCCGTTGTCGCAATTGAAGCTGATCCCGCACTACGGGCTGTCGACCACCTTCCAGATTCTGGGCGGAATCTTTTTTGTCATGACTATCTTCGGCGCATTCCTGCTCAAGAACCCGCCGGCAGGTTACAAGCCCGCGGGCTGGACGCC
>JBEKPZ010000141.1:0-18393 GCA_049520215.1 Bryobacteraceae bacterium
TCGGAGGTCAATTCCTCGCAGGTGCCGGGGAAAACGGTACTGCGCACCGCCACGATGAGGCGGCGGCTTTCTGCCTTCCAGGCTGCGGCGATCTGGCTGCAGACTCGGCGCAGTTGATCGAGGCCCAGGTTTCCGTTGCGCTCGGAGGGCGTGCCTACGCAGATCAGAGCGATCTGCGCTTGCTGGATGGCCGGTTCCAGCAGTGTGGTTGCCGACAGACGGCCGTTGGCGTGACCTTCCTGGATGAGCTCCGCTAATCCGGGTTCGTAGAAAGGGGCCCGTCCGGTCTCGATGCTGTTGACCTTGTGCGCATCGCGGTCAACGCCGATTACGCGGTGGCCCAGATGCGCTAAGCAGGCAGCGGTGACTGAACCGACATATCCCAGCCCGAGGACCGCAACGCAGGTTTCACTCGTAGACGCGTTCACGTCCTTAGTATGACATGCGGACCGCGGAGTTCTTTCCGCGGCGCACGCCGCGCACGCCTGGGCACCTGGGAGCTACGCATAGCGGCAAGGGGAAAGGCCGATTGACAATCGGCCTGCAGGTTTCCAACCTGCCCCACTTGGGTTAATAAGCTACCTGGAATACGGTGCCATAGCCTCCCGAGAGGCCGCCCTCGTAGGTGGTGCCATAAAGCACCGCTCCCCCGTTGAATGTGCCCATGATCACGCCATTGGGGCCACCACCATTGTCGCCAGCAAAGACGCCCATGGTACCCAACGTCCAGGCTGTGGCCGGGGGCTTGGGCGGCTGCAATACGAAGACCATGCCGCAACCCGTGTAAGATTCCGGGAAACAAGCGAAACTCGAAGACGCACCGCTGAAGGCCGTGCCGAAGATCGGGCTGCCGCCCGCAGGCGCTGCCAGGTTGTAAGAGGGAAGCATGGCGTCTTGGGGAGGCCCGAAGGTATAGAGCAAAGTCTCGGTCCAGGTTGTGGCTGGGGGCGTCGGCGGCGTCAATTGGAATACTGTGCCGCAGCCCTGTTCGTAGCCTCCTTGCGGACAACCGGTGGGATCCCCGCCAAGGGTAGTCGTGCCGGAAAGCACTCCAGTCGTCGCGTTGACCAGCAGGTTCCCCGCGGGAAAGCCTCCGTCGCAAGGCGGCTGAGTGCTCGAGGTGCAGGCAGTGCCCCCGCCGGCCCCTGAAGGTGCGCCGTTAAAGCTGTAGAGCACCGACTCAGTCCAGACTCCGGCCGGTTGCGTCAGCTCGAACACAGTGCCCCAGCCAAGCCCCCCGCCGCCGTAGGTCGTACCATAGAGCACGCCTTTGGTGCTAAGCGTGAGGCCGGCTAAGGGATTAGCGCCGTCGGGGGACCCGGCAAAGCTATAGAGCACTTTCTCGGTCCAAGTTCCGCCTACCGCCGGCGTCAACGAGAACACGGTACCGTAACCCGCAGTCCCACCGCCATAAGTTGTGCCATAAAGCAACCCGCTCTTGGGGCTTAGGACCAAACCTGCTTCGGGATAAGCTCCATCGCCGCCCTGGCCAGTGAAACTGTAGATCACCGCCTGGGTCCACTTTCCGCCGGCTGCGGGCGTCAAGGAGAACACCGTGCCATATCCATGAGCGCCGCCTTGTTCGGTGGTGCCAAAGATCACTCCACGCGTGCTGAAGATTACGCCCGCACGAGGATACGCCCCATCGGCGCCGCCGGTGAACGCGTAAAGCTGAATCGGGGTCCAGGCTGTGGCCGGGGGCGTCGGCGGTGACAACTCAAACACCGTGCCACTCCCCGACCCTCCGGCGTATGTAGTACCGTAGAGCGCGCCGTTGTTGAGGACCAGGCCCGCTTCGGGATAAGCTCCTTCTTCGCCCGGGAAGCTGTATAACGTCGTCAGCGTAGGCGCTGAGGCGCCACAGGGCATGCGGAGCGCGAACAGCGCGCCGATCAACACAACCATCGGTAAGGATTTCTGCATATCTTTATGAATTCTGTGCTTAGGTACACTCCAAAGTCAACTGTTACGGGCCCAGTATAGTACCACAGGCCCATTCGCGGCGCCGATGCAATTCGGGTGCGGAGGGCAGCGGAAGTAGTCTTTCAGTGTCAATGCGACGCTATTTCAGGATCAATGGGAGAGGCGGTTCCGGGCCGCCCAAACGCGGACGACATAAAACGATCGTCTGCGCCACGATGTCACCAGTACCGGGGGAGTTGGTTTCGACCGGTGGCGTATGCTATCGTAACAAGAGTCGTTAGAAGCATATGGAGCAAAACCCCCGCAAAGAAGGTTCGGACGATCTGGTTGTTCCCGAGCCGCCGGCCCCCACGCCGCCCGAAGACCCCGCGCCCGCGATGCGGCCGGAAGATGAAGCCTTGGTTGCCGAACGGCTGCGGGAATTGGGCTACATCGAGTAAACTCCCCCCAATGGGGCGGATCGGTAATCCATGCAGGAAAAACCTAATATTATTTTGATCACTGCGGATTCTCTGCGCGCCAATCACTTGGGATGCTATCAGTATCCGCTCCCGACCAGCCCGCACATCGACAAGCTGGCATGTGAGGGCGTGCTGTGCGAAAACATGTTCGCTCCGGGCATCCCTACCCAGCCATCGCACACCACGATCTTCACCGGCCAGCATCCGGTCACGCATGGCGTGGTGGCACACGGCGGCAAAGCCAGACTGACCCGCGGATCGCCCTGGCTGCCGGAAATCCTGTACGAAGAAGGTTACACCACGTGCGCCGTGGATACGCTGTTTCGAGAACGCATCTGGTTCGGGCGCGGCTATGAGTACATCGTGGACCCGAGCCTGCGCCACATGTTTTATGCCTCCGTCACCCAGGAGGAATTGAACGATCGCGCCATTCACTGGATCAAGACGGTTCCCAAGGGGCCGTTCTTCATGTTCATCCATTACTGGGATGTGCACTATCCCTACACCCCGCCGGAGCGCCTGCGTGGGTTGTTCTACGATGGCCACAATCCCACCGATCCGGACAACCATGAGTTGGATGAGTGGTGGCACCATCCGATCGGCGCCATGGCCCGGGACACCTGGCTGCGCAGTTCCAGTGGCCTGATCAGGGATCCAAAATACGTAACCGCCCTCTACGACCGCGAAATCCGCTACCTGGATGAAGGCATCGCCGCGCTGCAGGCTGCCCTGGAACAGCAGGGGATGGCCGAAAATACGATTATCTGGCTGGGGGCGGATCACGGCGAAAGCATGACCGACCACCGCATTTGCTATGACCACTATGGCTTATACGACTGCACCGTGCGCGTGCCCACCGTGGTGCGCTGGCCGGCGGGCAAGCTAAAGGCGGGCAGCCGCCTCGCGCCGTTCCGGCAGTTGTCGGATGTGGCGCCCACCCTGTTGGAGGCGACCGGCAGTCTGATTCCGGAAGAGATGGAGGGCCGCAGCTTTCTGCAGCAGATGCAGGGGCAGGAAGAGCCCTCCGGATACGACCGGGTGATTGGCCTCGAATCCACCTGGCAGGCAAAATACTATTTGCGCAATAGCCGCTACAAGTTCATTCTGGCGCGCCAACCGGACATGCTGGGGAATCCGGACCGGGAACTGTACGATCTGGCGGCGGATCCTGGGGAGGACCACAACATAGCCGTCGAGGAGCCGCAGTTGGCGGCCGGCATGGAGGCGGAACTGGAAGGGTGGCTTGCGGACAAGCTGCAGGCACTCGGGAAAACCAAGGATCCGGTCAAGGAAGAAGGCGCCGTGGCCGAGAGCATCTGGGCAGGACATCGATCATGAACGATACGGGAAACGAAAATAAAACCGCAACCGAAGCGGATCTGAAGGCTCTGGCCGAAGCTTATCTGGACGCCTTCCACAAGCGGGATCTGGACCGCTGCGTCGATTTCTTCAGCGACGATGCCAGCATCGACTTCAACATGACCGCCTATAAGGGCCGGCAAGCCATTGTCGACTGGCACAAGGACCGGTTCGAGGCGGACCTGAAGATGCTTCGCTTGAATAACATCACAGTCAAGGGCGACACGGTCACCGTGGATGGGGTGGCTACCTCCAAGCGGCTGGTTGCGTGGAAGGCGAAGTCGATTGCGGGAAGAGTCACGATGCGTTTCGTGGACGGCAAAATCAAGAGCGGCAAGCTGGCTGCGCGCATGACGAACCCACTCAATATGCTCCGGGAAGACATGGGCACCTGGTAGGCGGGAATTGCGCGCGCTTGCTCGAACTCGGCAGGTTACGAAAAACGATGGCCTGCCCCACAGCTAAGCTGCTGTACGGTTGCGACGGCGATGGGCTCCCACTCTCGCCATTAGCCCCAACGCCAACAAACCGGAGAGACTAAGCAAGTGCATTCCCGGCTCCGGCGTTGGAAGGCTGTTGGTGACTTCCGAGATCATTCCGCTGCCGCTACCGTTCGCCTTGATATAAATATCGTTGCTGATGGTCATCACGGACACCGGCGCAAATGAGACGGACGTCTGTGGGCTCTGGACCAGTAAATCGATTGTATCTGCCGCGGGGCACTGTCCGGGTCCTATGGCGACGCCGACGCACAGCGTTTCCGAGAACTGGATCGAGACCGGCTGGCTGACGATGTTATCCGTGATCCCGAAAACCGCCTGATCGATGGTAGGCGCTCCCGAGACCGTCTGGACCAAGTAGGTGAGGGCGGAATCCATACCGGCTCCACTGGACACGTTCCACGCAGCGGATAGATCCAGGCCGGGATCGCCCGGATTGCTCGAAGGAGTGACCGTCACAGCGCTGGCGGGAGGTCCGAGAAGAGTCGGGAAGTAGGCGTTGGTATACGCGAAATCGCTAAACTCCAAAGATCCTATTTGGCACGGACCAGTGAGTGCCACGTAGACGGCCACCGAAGCCGTAGGGCATGGGGCTATGGGACCTGCGGACATTACGGAAGCAATCAAGCATGCAAAAACCGCCAGGCTCAGTAGTTTTGTTAATACGCTCGTCATGACTTTCCTTTTCCCACCTGCAAATCGACTGCTGTAAACGCTAGTACTGTCAATCGAGTATAAGAAATTCTTAACAAACAATCAAGGGTGATTTCTTAGGGGCATTTCTCTGAAGTACTAGAACTAGTAGTACTATAATTCCAGACTGAAAGCGCCTAGCCCTTATGCTGTGGCCCCGGTATCACTTTCGCGTAGACCCGCCTTTCGGATAGCGCGCGAGATGACGAAGTGGACCAGTCCTGGGAAATGCCGCTCGAAGGCACTCCCGATCCTGGAATGCAGGCCGACAAACCGGGTGCGCTTGCGGCGGTAGGCGGCCGAGACGATCTGCCGAGCGGTTTGCGCCGGGGAAACCAGCAGCCATGCAGGCGGCGTGCGTTGGGGCGGCGGAGCGTCCAGGCGCACCCCGCGATTGTCGACCTGGTAGATCTCGCTTGCGACGAATCCGGGCAGGATGTGGGTGACGCTGACGCCCAGCGGCGCCAGTTCGTGGGACAAGCCGTCGCACAAGGGCACCAGCGCGAATTTGCTCATACAGTAAGGCGTGGCCAGGGGAACTGGAACGATTCCCAATAAGCTGCCCACAACTATGATGCGGCCCCGGGTCTTGCGCAGTTCGGGGAGGGCGGCGAACAGGGTCCGCAGCACCCCGAAGACGTTGGTTTCCAGTTGGCGGCGGTAGTCCTCCAGGGTAAGATCCACAAAGCGGCCTCCAACCGAGAACCCGGCGTTCGCCACGGCCACATCCAAACGGCCAAATTCACTCCGGGCCAGATCCACGGCCCGTTCCAGATCGCCATCGCGAGTGACATCGCCGGTAACGGCGAGAGATCGGATGCCGGCGCCGCTCAACTCTCCCGCCAGTGCCTCAATGCGTTCCGCGCGACGGGCCATCAGTACGGTATGAGCGCCTTCGCGCGCGAACTCACGGGCCACCGCCTCGCCAATACCGGAAGATGCGCCTGTGATCAGCACCACCTGGTCCTGGAACTTGCCTGCACGTGAGTTCGCCATGGAAGAACCATTCTCGCAGAGAAGAGGGGCGGGTCTGGGCAGCGCAGCCGCAACCAAAAGAGGCGGCCTGAGAGGCCGCCGCAGGCCGAGGGCCTGCCCCACGATTCTGAGCAGTTGTAATACAAGGACTGACAGGGCTGGAAGGCAAGGGCGCGCCCCCGTCTGGCACGGGGGCGCGTCGTTGGTTGGCAACTATTGAATGGAGACGTGTACGGGGCTAGCCGTCTCGCCATCCGCGGTCAGCACCACGTCCACCTGGCCCATACCGGCCAAGCTGCGCGGAACTTCCACGGTGATCTCGTCCAATCCCGGGAAATCGGCGGACGCCCCGGAATGCAGCACCGGCACGTCTTGTCCGGCGATCTGCACGCGAACCTCGGACGCCTCGCGCACACCCGATGCGTAGAACTGCAGCATGACCTTGTCCGATGACGCCAAAAGATCGACCGGCGCCCCCTGCAGCGGCCGGACGGATTGCGTGCCGTCCGCATGGGCTGAGATTACCTGGACGGCAGTGGAATGCAGAAGTGCACCCGCTTTGGGGCCAGCCGCCGGGGTGGCGGTGCCGGAAGCGGTTCCAATGACCGCCAACTCAGTGGCTACGTAGGGACCTTCGCAGACCCACACTACGGTGCCGTCATTGGTGGTCCCTCCATTGGTTTCGTTCCAGGTCGGAGCCGTGGCCCCGCTAGTGCCGGCGGTTTGCACCTTCTGCGCGTTACCCTTGGGGTCCAGAATCTGCTGCCCAATGGCATAGACGCTGGACTTCAGCCAATTCGGATACGAATAGGTGAAGGCCGAGTTGGCTGTGACGATCGAGACTTTCGAAAAAGGACCGATGCTGGTGTTGGGCAGGGTACCCGCCGGCAGTGCGATGCTACCGTGGATAGCTACCAAACTACCAAATACTGTCAAGTTACCTTCCATTTCGACTAAGTCCGAGCCGGTAGGCGGCACGTCCAATATGAAAGTCATGGGGGTGGCTTTTATGGTGTACGGCGTCGTCTCCAGGGCAGACTTGACGGTGCCCACCAATTCGATGCCAGAGTAGACGGAGTCGTACTTTCCGGTTTGTGACGGCGCCTTGCCCTCACATGCATAGAGAGTGATGCTGAAGGGCTCGCCTGCCAGTTTGAAGGCGTCCATGCCCTTGATCACGTTGGCCCCAAACGACCCCGAAGCTTGATAAGTGACCGAAGTGGCGCACGCTGCAACCAAGTTTTCCGAGGCGGCAAAGCCAGACATTACCGCTGCCGCTATCGCGATAGACCGCATCTTTACAATCATTTGAAATCTTTTCTCCTTTTTGTATCCCACGAAGGGGTGATCCCTGCTAAAGTTTAGATCGCTATATTTCCCGAAAGCAAGTCTTTGAGGTGACACGTACCGCGCAACGGTACCAGTACTGACGAACGTGCGGTACTCCCTCGGGGAGAGTCAGTGCACGGCACTCACTCTCCGCGCAGGTTGTGTGTTACTTACTGCGCCGCTAGCGACGGCCCCCCCACAAGATTGGAAGGCGCCGAAAGGTTACCATTGGCATCCTCCGACCGCACGAAATACAGCACCTGCAGCGTCGAAGGGGAAGTCTCCGAAAACGTCGCCGTCGAACCGCTAGCGGTGACGCGGGTAATGAACTGAACGGCGCCCGGGTAGCCAAAAGGTGTGGCTGTTACGGCCGGCTGAGTTGTCTTGGCGCCGAAGCAGAGAGGCAGAACCGCCACTGCCGCGTTGGTACTGCATGCGGCCGCCAGGGGTCCAAAGATCGGAGGGGGCATCGTATCGGTAGGCGACATGTTGATGCGATAGACCAGGTAGTCCTGTGCACCGGAGACGGTGGGCCAATCCAACGACACGGTGCTGGGCACAGTACCGTTCACAATGCCCGGCGCGGAGTGGAGCACCGGCTGACCTAACGCGGAGGCCGCAGGCCGGACCGCCGGCACTGCGCATTTCGGATAGGTGCATTGGGTCATCAGCAGTTGGACATCCGCGCTGGTGATTTTGCCATCCTGGTTGACATCCATCGGATCGCTCGGCATGGCTTTGGTGTTTAGTCTGGCCTGCATCAGATTGACGTCCTTCATATCAATGACGCCATCTTTGTTAAGGTCCAACACGCTGTTGTCGATCATGTAGACTTGCGTTCCGCCGACAGCCGGCCGCGCCGTGCCCCAATAGAGTCCAAAGGGGCTTTGTCCGAAGGTCCGGCCGCCGGTATTCATGCCGTCTCCCAAGCCGATCCTGCTCACCGCGGTCCAATGGATCCCGTCGGGAGTTCGGAACAGATCCGTTCCGAATTCCTGGGCCCAATTCGCGGCGAACCCATTCTGGTTAGAGTGCTCGGCGCTCCAATCGTAGGTACTCATATACAATCCCATCCCGCCCACGCCCATTCTCCAGAAGTGTCCGGTAAACCCGTTGTCGAAGTATTGCCCGATTCCGCTGATGGGAAGGACTGCGTCGCCTGCGCCCGGGTTCGGCGGGGGGATAGTCCGCGGATTGCCCACCACCAAGTCCCAGCTATCCACCGTATCCAGCGATCCGTCGGCATTATTCACGGGCACCTGTCCGGTGGTGTCGGGGTGGATGCGAACCAGCTCGCTGGGCTCGTCGGTGCCCACATACAAGCAGCCACCGGAGGTGGCCGGGCAGGGTGATACGCCCGGCGGCGGCGGAACCAAGTCGGAGAAAATCTGCATGCTCAGCGCGTAGTTGGGGACCACGGGCGCCTGCTGCGAATAGCCTGCATTCGAGGCAATAATCGGTGTCCACGTATAAGGTGCGGTGGTCTGCGTCGGATAACCGGTGGTCTTCCACACGCCATATTCCGTGGGCGCTCCCGCAGCGGCGTAGGGGTTGCCTGTAGCGGCATACATGAAACCGTTGAAGCTCTGCAGTATCCAGACGGGCAGCACTTCGGCTGATGGGCTTACGAATTGGTAGTTGTTGTCGCCGCTGTTCGGATTGGCCCCCGGCAGGGAAGCAATGACGCGGCCTACGCCGGAAAAGTCTCCAACCTGCATGTACAATATGCCGTTCAGTTGGCCGCCCGATCGGAAACCAAAATTCTGGAATTTCTGATCGCTCTCCAGCGCTGTGGAGATATTGCCCAGGAAGGTCCCGGGATCCTGCGGAAGCGGGGCCCAAGTCACGCCGTCGGTGGAACGTAAGATGCGGGGGGGAGCCCACCCGCCGACGGTGTGGTTGGTTTCAAAGATCGCGCCGGAAGTCACAGTACCTGCGTATAAGGCACTTACGCCACCTGGTTCGCTAACCACCGTGAGGCTCCGGATGCCCATTTCCCGGGCGGTCGCCACGGTCTTGCCCGCGGTGCTGGTGGTGGTCAGCGTGTTCGGGGATTGGAAAACCCGTACCCATGTATTGGTCTGCGGAGTGTATTGCCAGATTTCGGCCTGCAACGGCAGAAGATGATAATCCGGTGTACAATCGCCGATGGCTGGCGGATAAAGTCCCGGCAGCCCGGTTTCTATAGCCGCGTCGGCGCTGGTCACACAATACACTTCCCGGCCGGTCCCCACGTACAACTGGGAAACGCCCGATGCGTTGGTGAACCATACCATGGACCAAGCTTCGCTGTTGGCCTGGTCGCCGAAACCATTGGTCGCAATTCGAGTAAGGCCGGGTTGCCCATTCTGCTCGTTTTCCAGCGCCATCACGCGGGAGTAGATCATGCTAAAAGAGTTGTCGCCGAGGCGCAACTGATAGTGACCCTCAAGCTCGACGCCCATATTCATGGCATAGGTGGTGGGCAGATAAGTTTCCGGCTCTGTTACCAGTTGGTCGTTGGGGGGGGCGCTTGTCCCGCCGGTGATCGATTGCAGAATGGGCCCGGTGACGGTGTTGTTGCAGGCTGTGCTGGGGTGTGGCTCCGTGCAGAGATCGCCGGCCACGGTATAAAAGGGAATTTGAGCGTTCTCGAAGAGGGGATCCCACTGGGTTCGGAGCTGCAGGACGTTGGCGGTTTCCATGGATTGTATGCCCGGCGTCAGCAGTCCCAAAGCCTGTCCAAGCGCCTGGCCATTAGGGGTAAGGAAGAGCCAATTGGACAGCGCGTCCCCCTGGTTTGGCGTTCCAAAGGTGAACACCGCGCTGGCCATGCCGATCCACTGCGGAGTGGCAAGGGCCGCCTGCAGATCCAGGCCGCCTTTGGAGTGGCAGATGAAATAGACCTTGGACACCCCGAAGTTGGCCAGGATCCTGGGAAAGACCGTTTCAAGCATGGCCGCATTGGCCTGGATGGTGGCGCTGTTGTTGCTGTTGTTGGCGCTCAAGCTCATGAAAGCCGTGCGGAATCCGGCTTCGTAGGCGTAGTCGTACATGTCGTTACCCGTTCCGGCGCCGGGACCGTTGGGTCCGCAAACAGTGGGAGAAGGCGGACAGTTGTTGGATTCCAGCCAGTCCGCATAACTGCCCGTCAAGCCGTGCACGAACACCAACACCGGTGTAGGGCACTCTGTGGCAGAGGCGCAAGGTCCTGGGGGGGTTGATGTTGTCAATGGAGTAGCGCCGTAAAACAGGTTCGGCAGGACGCTGTCAACGGTGACTGGCGGGGCGGATGGGGGCGCCTGCTTGGACGTGGCTGCGGTGGTGGACTCCGGATGGGCACCCGGCTGGCCGTTTGGCGACCCCGGAAACGCACTGAGTCCCAGTATAAAAACCAGGGCCAGGCCCAGGACTCCAAATCCAAACTTGTGGAAACCTACGGACGGTAACATGCTATCTCCTCCAGGCGGGTGCGGCACTTTAATCCGCTACCCATTGCAACAACAGGAACTTTCAGTTGAATTCCAGACCATCCAACAGTAGCATTTCCCCGTTTCGAGTGTCCAGAGGCGCATCCGGCAACGGTACTAGACCTGTTAGTCGCATGGGGGACTTTTTGAGGGGGTTTGGCGCTGGTCAGGTTGAGAGTTCAGCAGGATGCTGAAAAAGGCATAAACATCGCTCATTCGGGCCACAGACTAAGGTCTGTGCCACCGATTATCAATGACTTAGCGGCAGTTGGTGGCACAGGCTTCAGCCTGTGAGAGCCCTTTTCAGCATCCTGCTAGAGGGCGCGGAAGGTTGTTTGCGGAGGTGTGACCGGAGTGCCCGACGGGGGTGGGCCAAGCGACGGACGGGGCCTTCGGGGCGTCTTGTCTTGCAGCGCTCTCGAACTCGGCAGGCCACGGAAGACGATGGCCTGCCCCACAGCTAATCTGCTGTACAGGACACTGGCCGGCTAAGAGCCGGCTACCTCCGAAAAGGCTTAGCCGACCGGGGTGTGCTTCAAGGCCAGTTCTTCCAGCAATTTAGCGGCGATGGCCGAGCCCCCATATTTAGCAAAGATGCCGGCGATGCGTTGCGCATTCTGGCGGTATGACGGCGTGTGCAGCACGCGTTCGACGGCCTCGCGCATGCGCCGCGGCGTGCAATGCCGCGGCATGAGGCGCAGGCCAGCGCCGCTATCCTCGACGCGGCGGGCGATCTCCGGTTTATCCCATTCGGTTGGGACGATGATCAGGGGCACGCCTACGGCCAGGGCGGACTTCACATTGGCCGCGCCGCCGGTGGTGATCATGACATCCAGCAGGGGCAGCAGGTCGACGTGCGACACCCACCGCACGGCGTGGATGTTGGCAGCGATCGGCCCCAGATCCAGCTCGGAAGGTTCGCGTTTGCCACCGGTCAGAATCACCTCCATGGGCAGGTTTGCCAAGCCCTGGGCGGCGGCCCGCAGCACGATCGGCGCGGTCACATGTGCAGTACCCTCGGTGGCGTGCACCCAAGGTTTGTCGCGCGGCAACTGCTGCAGCCAGTCGGCGGATTGCTCGTAATTGGGCCTGTTCCATAGGCAGCAAGGGCCGCCATAGCGCACCGTGGGAGGCAGGTCGTGCCGGTTGTAATCCAACTCGGGCGTATTGAGTACCAGGTGCAGCGGCACGCGGCCGGTAAATTCGTTAATAGACGTCGTTAGCGGCGGCAGACCATAGCCGCGGCGTATTTCAGTGGCCCTGCGCCGGATGCCGGCGGTGACCAGATGCGTGCCCATCGCCACGGACCGCGACAGCAGGCGGGTGTACCAGTTGCGCGGCTGCGGCAGGGCCAGCCCGAAAGGCGGCGCGTCCGGCCCCGGAACCAGACAGCAAAAGTAGTCCAACGTAGCTACCGGAATGTTGTATTTCTCCCACAATACCAGGATCGGCCCCAGTATCGTGCCGTCATCCACCAGCACATCCGGCTTCCAACTGGCAAGGATCGGCGCGAGGTCTTCCACCTGCTGGGGGATAGTGTCCAGCAGGTAAGTCTGTAATGTCCGGGTAAACCTCAATGTGTCTTTGACCGACCGCTCGCGGTTAGGCGCGAACATGATCTCGGACATGGCCTCTTCGTTCACCTTCTGAAACGGGAAAAAAGTAAAGCCTTCGTCGGCAAACAACTGCGCGGTTTTCGGCGCGCTATAGAAGGCGCACTCATGCCCGCGCTCGCGCAAAGCGCGCCCAATGTTGATGCCATGAAACAGATGTCCGGTGAAGGACCAGCAGGTTAACAAGAATCTCGACATGTGTCTTTCAAGGTCAAATTAGCTACCGCCCCGGCGGAGCAGACGGCTGAGCCCGATGGTGGCGAAAGCTTTGTCAGGGCCAGCGGCCGCCCCTCGCGCGCCCCGGTGCGGCGCGGGAGTGCTTTTCGTGGCTTCAGATGACATGGGAACAGTCCATTGAGAACAAGTTTAGTTTAGCATTGGCTTGCGTGCATGTGTCCAAATCTGCGCAGGCCGGGTGGTTGGCGGTTGTGGGGGAGGCCGCTCCCTCACGGTCGCGGCTCGGTAACGGTCGCTTTTGGGTAACGGGTTCACAGGCTGAAGCCTGTGCAGCGCGAGCTTTGCTCGCGAAAGCGGGGCTGGGAGCCCCGCGCAGGCTGAGAGCCTGCCCCACTGTAAATGGCCAATCTCCAGTCACAGGCTGAAGCCTGTGCCACCAGGTTTGTTGATTTCGCAGGGTTTATTGAGCCGGCGCTCGCTTGTGATAATTTGGGTGAATGCAGCAGGAATCCACAGAACTAATCTTGACGGCTACCACAGACCCTGCCAGCTCGCTAAGTTTCGGTCAGGCACGGGAAATTGCGGAGGCGCACCATTTCGTGTTTCTATGCGGGCTGCATCGCAGCGGCACCACTCTGCTTTTCCGGATGCTTCGAGAGCATCCGGAGATGACTGGTTTTGCGAACAATAAGGTCGCCACGGAATGGACTCCGCTCGAGGACGAAGGCCAGTTTTTGCAAGGTATATATCCGCCGGCAATGTGTTACGGGGGACCCGGCAGCTTTGCTTTTGCGCCCGAGGCGCACCTCACTGAGTCTTCGGAGTTGCTGACGCCGGCGAGTAAGGCGCAGTTGGCCGTCGACTGGTTTCCTTACTGGGATCTGGGAAAGCGCTATCTGCTGGAAAAATCTCCGCCGCACCTGTTGATGACCCGTTTCCTCGAAAGCGCCTTTCCGAATTCCTCTTTCGTGATCATTGAGCGGCATCCGGTGGCCGTCTCGCTGGCCACTACGAAATGGAGCGCACGGAGCCTGGACTCCCTGATCGAACACTGGCTGGTAGCACATGAGACCTTTGAGACGGATCGTCCTCATTTGCAGCGTGTCATGACGGTCAGATACGAGACCCTGGTGGAAGAGCCAGCGGCCACGCTGCGCAAGATCTATGCGTTTCTGGGAGTGGCGCCTCACGAAACTTCCTTCGAGGCCACCACGGAACATAACCAGAGGTATTTCGCGCAATGGCTGGAAATGGCGAAGGATCCGCAGACGAGCGCGTCCATCCAGGAATGGATCGCGCGCTATGAGACGCGAGTGCGCGCCTTCGGGTATAGCCTGCAAAATCTGGAAATACGATAACGGATTGCGGTGCGTGCTTAACAGTTTTTTGGGAAACCGCTCCGTTGAGGACGAAACCCCTGCCGGCCTGCGGCCGGTGGACCGGCGGGGCGCCGGTCCGCGGGCGAGGGCGCCCGCCCCACTGTTCCGTGCGTCTTCTTTACCTTTGGTGGTCCGTAGGACCAAGGGGCACTCCCTGACGGTCGCGGCTCGGTAGCGGTCGCGGCTCGCCAGCTTGCCCCGTGTGGCATAATTGTCGATAGCGAACGGGGTGGGGAGTTCACGCCGGCAGTTTGCCCCGCTCGCCACCGAACAAGAAGATGATCGTTTCTCAAACGCCATTGCGCATCAGCTTTGCGGGAGGCGCGACCGATTTCGCGCGCTACTATCGAGAGCACGAAGGCCAGGTGGTCAGCGCGGCGATCGATAAGTATATTTACGTGATCGTTTCGCCGCGTTTCGACGATCTGATCTACGTCAGCTATTCCAAGAAAGAGATCGTCCAAAAAGTTAGCGATCTGCAGCACGAGCTGGTGCGCGAGGCGCTGGTGCGAACGGGCATTCAGGCGGCGGTGGAGATCACCATGCTGGCCGACGTGCCCTCGGAAGGCTCCGGCCTGGGATCCTCCAGCAGCCTGGTGGTCGGCCTGTTGCATGCATTGTACGGCTACAAGGGCGAGTTGGTGACGGCGGAACAACTGGCCCGGGAAGCCTGCGAGATCGAGATCGAGCTTTGCGGCAAGCCGATCGGCAAGCAGGACCAGTACATCGCGGCGTACGGGGGTATCTGCGAGTTCCGCTTCCGCAAGGACGATAGCGTGGGTGTACGGCGGTTCCAGAGGCGGCCCGAGTTGTTCCACAACCTGTCCAGCCAGATTCTGCTGTTCTACACCGGGCGCACGCGGAAGTCGGCGGCCATCCTGGCGGTCCAGGACGGGCGCACGGAGATCAACGTAAAACAACTCCATAGCCTGAAGGCGTTGGCCGGACGAACTGGGGAAGCGCTGGATCGCGGGCGGCTGTGGGAACTGGGCCGGGTTCTGCACGACGGCTGGATACTGAAGCGCGAGCTTGCGGACGGCATCAGTAATCCCGAGATCGAAGAGATGTATCAGAAGGCTTTGGCTGCCGGAGCGCTGGGCGGCAAGATTTGCGGCGCCGGAGGGGGAGGTTTTTTGTTGCTCTATTGCCACCCCGCACACCAGCAGGCCGTACGGAAGGCCCTGGAGGATTATCGGGAGTTGCCCATATCCGTGGAACCGGATGGCAGCAAGATTATTTTTCAACAGAGAAGGGTGGGACATCAGTTGGTCGAGTGTCCCGTCGAGTTGGAGGTTGCCTCGCTTGCCGGCGAGCAGCCCTAGTCATCGATATTGCTTATCATTCTGCATATATGCGAATTCTGATCACAGGCGGGGCCGGCTTCATCGGCTCCTATACAGCCGAGGCGCTGCTGGCGCGCGGATATGATGTGCGGCTCCTGGATAGTCTCGAGCCTCCAGTCCACGTAGGCGGCTGGCCCGACTACCTGTCCCCGGAATTTGAACGCATACGCGGCGACGTGCGGGATCCGGATGCGGTGGCCAAAGCCTTGGCCGGCGTGGACGTAGTCTATCATCTGGCGGCTTATCAGGACTATCTGCCGGACTTCAGCCGTTTTATCAACGTCAACGCCGCCAGCACGGCCCTGATCTACGAAGTGATCGTGAGCCAGCGGCTGCCTGTCCGCAAAGTGATCGTAGCTTCGTCGCAGGCGGTGCTGGGCGAGGGCCTATATGACTGCCCCAACCACGGGCAGGTTCTCCCGGACAGCCGTTCCCGGGAACAACTGGAGGCGGCGCAATGGGACCTGCCGTGTCCGCACTGCCAGTCAGCCATGACACCGGTACCGGCGACGGAGCTGGTGGGCAATCCGCAGAATCCCTACGGCATATCCAAACAGTGCCAGGAACGCATCGCCATCCATCTGGGCCGGCGCTACGCCATTCCCACGGTGGCCCTGCGCTACTCCATCGTGCAAGGCCCGCGGCAGTCTTTTCGCAACGCGTACTCCGGCGCATGCCGCGTATTCAGCCTTTCCTGTTACCAGAAACGGCAGCCGATCGTTTATGAAGATGGGCGGCAACTCCGGGATTTCGTAAACATTCAGGATGTGGTGGCGGCCAACCTTCTGGCGCTGGATCATCCGCAAGCCGATTATCAAGTCTTCCACGTAGGCGGCGGGACCCACTATACGGTGCTGCAGTTCGCGCGTATCGTAGCGGAAGCCTACGGCATGGAATTTGCGCCGGTGCTGGATGGCCGCTTCCGGTTTGGAGATACGCGGCACGCCATCTCGGACATATCCGCGATTCGCGCGCTGGGCTGGCAGCCGAAGGTTCCCGCGGCCGAATCCGTGCGCCAGTACCGGGAATGGCTACTGGCGGAGGTTCCCGCGACCGACATTGTGGGCGAGTCGCAGGAGCGTATGAAGAAGCTGGGGGTGATCGGTTATGCGGTCAACTCCGAGAAGACAAGCTGCACACCCCCCGGCCAGTCCCAGGGCTGAGAGTCACTGGTTGGATAGGCAGGCGCGCCAAACAGTCCGGAATGTTCTGGACTGTTCCGCAGCGCCGCATCCTTCACTCTTGTGTCGCGCACCTATCAGGATGCTGAGAAAGGCCCTCACAGGCTGAAGCCTGTGCCACCATCTGCAGCTAAGTCATTGATAACGGGTGGCACAGACTTTAGTCTGTGGTCCGAATGAGCGATACGTGTGCCTTTTTCAACCCTCTGCTATTGCGGCTTAGCGGGTCACACGCCGCGCCAACTTTTCAATGCCGTACTTTCTATGACTTGCGGCGATTGACCGGTTAGTTCCGCCCGATCGTGTGCTGCACTCATATCAGGAGTGGCCTCGTCCTGTCGAGCCGACACGGCTTCCAGCCTACTTAGAGGCCATGCGAACAAATGAACAAATGCAGCCTTGCAGCAGGCCTCTTCCTTTGGAGCGCGTTTGGCGCTACGGGAGAGGGCCAGACGTCAGTTGATTTGCGTACGCAGAGCAAGAGCGTCGATTTTTCAGCGGCCGGATCCACTAAACCGATGCAGACGGGAAACAGCCTACCGTCTACCTGCGCGGTGGGACAGTTCTTCTTCCTGACGACGGCGCCCGCGGGGAGCAATGTATATGCGTGCAATCCGGCTAACACGTGGACGGTGGAAGGCAACAGCCTGTCGGTGACTTCGAGCACCGCAAACGAAGTACTGTCAAGCAACGGGAGCAGCATCCAATGGTTCGCGCTAGGCGGAGACATTTCGGGTGCTCCGGGCGGACTGACGGTAAACCGGCTGCAAGGAAGGAATCTGAGCAACACGGCTCCGTCCGGTGGTCAGGTATTGCAATGGAACGCCGCTCAAAACCAGTGGCAGCCGGCACCGGCACAAGCCGGTAATTCCGCGTATGCGTTCGCAGCACAAGCCAACATCACGATTCCGGGGACTGTGCATCAGTTCGGAACGGCCAACCTGGTTGTGGATTGCTATGACAATTCGACGCCACCGCAGCGTGTAGAGCCGGACAAGATCCAGATCAGTCCGACGACCTACAACGTCACAGTCAATTTCAGCACGGCGCAGACAGGCTATTGCGTTGTGAACGGCGCGGGCACGGCGTCAGTGAGCACGGGGGGCGGCGCGGTAAGCAGCATATTTGGCAGAAGCGGCGCCGTCACGGCGCAAAGCGGCGATTACAACTTTGGGCAGATATCGGGTAGCGTCGGCTCCAGCCAACTTCCCGGCGCGGGCGGAGATGTGAGCGGCACTCTGACCGCCGCCACGGTGGCCGGCATCCAAAACCGGGCGGTGGCGAGCACTGCTCCGGCCAATGGCCAGGCGCTGGTGTGGAATTCCGGAGCCGCCGCATGGCAACCGGGCACCGTATCGGGGGGTGGCGCGGTAAGCAGCGTGTTTGGCAGAACCGGCACGGTCACAGCCCAGCCAGGAGACTACACTGCGGCGCAAGTGACCAACGCGCTGAGTCAGACAGGCAGCTATTCCGATCCATCGTGGTTGACGCTCACATGGTCGGGGGGCCGGTTGACCGGCATCCCGTCGACGTTCGCGCCAAGCCCTCCTATCTATTACAGTAGCGGCAATGTAGGCATCGGGACGGCGACGCCATCACAGCCGTTGACGGTACAGGGAAACATTTATGCGACGGGCAATATCACCTGCGGAGGAACGTGCGGCGGGAGCGGCGGCGGCGCGGTAAGCAGCATATTCGGCAGAACCGGCGCTGTCACCGCCCAGACTGGAGATTACGGCTTCGGGCAGATATCGGGCACGGTTGCCTCCGGCCAACTACCCAGTGCGGGCGGCGATCTCGGCGGCACGCTGACAACCGCCACAGTGAAAGCCATTCAGGGACAGCCGGTGTCCAGCACGCTTCCCGGCAACGGGCAGGCCCTGGTATGGAACTCTTCGGCGGGGGCGTGGCTCCCGTCCAACGTTTCCGGCAGCGGCGGCGGAGTTACGATGGCCTATCAACTCGGCGATCTGGCCGTCACACGCACGTCCTCCACCGTGCTGAGCATCGG
>JBEKPZ010000142.1:0-31069 GCA_049520215.1 Bryobacteraceae bacterium
GCAATGGCTCGAAGGCGCGCTCCCTCCGCGCTGCGGAGGATTCGGTAGATGATCTCGCGTTGAATCAGGCCATGGAGAAAGGGAATGTCCCTCGGCGTGTCCAGCAGGTCCACGAGCCGGCAGCATGCACTCAGGAATTCCACCGTAGTCTCGCCGGTGGCCATGCCAGGACTGGCAGACGGCGCCTCCGCCACCTGAATCTCCTCCCGGCTGAGAAGCTCCCGCACCACGGGCATTTCGAGTTTGAGCGACAACGCCAGGCAGGGCGCCTTTTCACTCGCCTCGATCACCCGGCTGACGACCGGCAAATCCACCGACGTCAGCAGGAATCGCGACGCATCGTAGATGAAAACGTTCCCGCCGAGTTCTACGCGCTTTCGCCCTTGGGCGATCACGGTCACGCCGGCCTGGTAGGTCATGGAGCATGGGGCGGTAGGGGAGGTCCGCCGGTGGAGCGTCAGCCCGGGAATATCCGTTGCCCGGCTCTCTGCGGAGCCAATGAACAAGGCAATCTTACGAGCCAGCTCGGCGCGCAATTCACGCGCTCGATCCGGCAACGGAATGGCGTCTCCACGGTGGTCTTTCATGGCAGCGGGCTCGCTCTCCTCTACCCCAGGATAACCGCGGCGCTGTGCGTGGATCAACAACGCAAGAGGAATAGGCAATAAATCGGAAGGATCGGGATACCGCTTCCACGGCGCCCGATTCTAACCTGGAGAGGAGGGAAAAAGTTCCCCAGGAGAAACAATGCAGAAGCGCAAACTTGGAAACAGCGGCCTGGAAGTTTCGGCTCTCGGCCTGGGCTGCATGGGAATGAGCTTTTCTTACGGTCCGGCCAAAGACAAGCGGGAGATGACCACTCTGATTCGAGCGGCGGTGGAACGCGGCATCACATTCTTCGACACCGCCGAGGTCTACGGCCCGTTCACCAACGAAGAACTCGTGGGCGAAGCTCTCGCTCCCTTCCGTGACCGGGTAGTGATCGCCACCAAGTTCGGTTTCGATCTGAGTGGCAGCGACAATCGGCCGGGGGCGGCAGGTCTGAATAGCCGGCCAGAGCACATCAAGCAAGCGGTCGAGGGCTCGCTCAAGCGGCTCAAGGTCGAGGTCATCGACTTGCTCTATCAGCATCGGGTTGACCCTAACGTGCCGATCGAAGACGTAGCTGGAGCGGTGAAAGACCTGATTCAGGAAGGCAAGGTCAAGCACTTCGGCCTTTCCGAAGCGGGAGTGCAGACCATCCGCCGGGCACACGCAGTCCAGCCGGTCACGGCTCTGCAGAGCGAATACTCGCTGTGGACGAGGACTCCGGAGAAGGAAGTGATACCGGCCCTGGAGGAACTTGGCATCGGCCTGGTCCCGTACAGCCCCCTGGGCAAGGGTTTCCTGACGGGCAAGATCGACGAAAATGCGAAGTTCGACAGCACCGACTTCCGGAGTACGCTGCCGCGCTTCACGCCGGAGGCGCTCAAGGCGAATCAGGCCCTGATCGATCTGCTCGCCGGCGTCGCGGAACGCAAGAAGGCCACACCCGCTCAGATCGCGCTCGCGTGGCTGCTGGCCCAGAAGCCGTGGTTCGTACCGATCCCAGGCACCACCAAGCTGCATCGTCTGGACGAAAACATCGGGGCAGTCTCAGTCGAACTCTCGGCGGACGATCTCCGCGACATCGAGACCGCGGCCTCTAAGATCACGGTCCAAGGCGCGCGGTACCCGGAAAAGCTGGAGCAGATGACCGGCCGCTGAGCGGCTACGGGAAGGAGATCGAGAAATGGAAATCAAACGAAGTGGTTCCCAGCCTTCCGGCAAAGGACCGGCAGAGTATTTTACCGGCACGGTGCGGGTCGACCCGCTGTTCAATCCGCCCACGCCGGCGCGTGTTATGGGCGCCAGTGTCACCTTCGAGCCCGGCGCCCGGACGGCGTGGCACACACACCCGCTCGGTCAGACCTTGATAGTGACCGCCGGTTGCGGCCGGGTATGCCGCTGGGGCGGCCCGATCGAGGAAATTCGGCCGGGTGACGTAGTCTGGATTCCGCCTGGCGAGAAGCATTGGCACGGCGCCACTCCAACCACGGCGATGACCCATATCGCCATTCAGGAACAGCTTGACGGCAAAGCCGCCGACTGGATGGAGCAGGTCAGCGACGAACAATATTCAATACAGTGATGTGGGGCGGCCAATCTTGGCCGATTAACAATCGGCCTGCAGGTTGCCAACCTGCCCCACAAGGAGGAAAACCCATGTACAAGACGAAAGCTTACTCGGCTAGTGGTGCGACATCGCCACTTGGCGGCACGACCATCCCGCGGCGCGATCCCACCGATCACGACGTGCAAATCGAAATCCTGTTCTGCGGCATCTGCCACTCCGATCTCCATTCGGTCCGCAATGAATGGAGCGAGTTCATGCCCACGGTCTACCCGATTGTCCCCGGCCATGAGATCGTCGGGCGGGTCACCGGCGTGGGCTCGGCAATTACCAGGTACAAACCGGGGGACCTTGCCGCGGTCGGCTGCATGGTCGATTCCGATGGCACCTGCCCGGAGTGCAAGGCGGGCTTCGAGCAGTTCTGCGCGAACGGGACCCTCACGTTCAACGCTCCGGACAAGCACCTGGGAGGCGTCACCTACGGTGGCTACTCGGCTAGCATCGTCGTCGAGGAACGCTTCGTTCTGCGCGTCCCCTCCAACCTCGATCTCGCCGGAGCCGCGCCGCTGCTCTGCGCCGGAATCACCACATACTCACCCATGCGCCACTGGGGCGTCACAAAAGACAAGAAAGTCGGCATAGTGGGTCTCGGCGGTCTGGGCCACATGGGCGTGAAGTTCGCTCATGCGCTGGGAGCCCACGTGGTGGTCTTCACCACCTCGCCCAATAAAAAGGAAGACGCGCTCCGCCTCGGCGCGGACCAAGTGGTCGTCTCGCGCAATGCAGACGAGATGAAGAAACATGCCGGCAGCTTCGACTTCATCCTGGACGCCGTCTCCGCCGGGCACGACATCAACGCCTATATCAACCTGCTTGGCCGCGACGGCAACCTTACCCTGGTCGGCGCTCCCGCCAAGCCCCTGGGCGTCACGGCATTCGGGCTGATCATGCGCCGCCGCAGTCTCTCCGGCTCCTGCATCGGCGGCATCGCGGAGACCCAGGAGATGCTCGACTTTTGCGGCGCACACAACATCACCGCCGATGTTGAAGTCATCCCTATCCAGAAGGTCAACGAAGCCTACGAGAGACTGGTCAAGGCAGATGTGAAGTACCGCTTCTCCATTGACATGGCTTCCCTCAAATCCGAGTAAGACGAGCGGGGCTGAAGCCCCGCGCGGGCTCAAGCCCGCCCTCCAACGAAGAACATCGGGTGCTGCAAGATGGTGCAACCTGCGGGGCGGCCTGGCGGCTTATAGGCAGGCAAAAAATGATTCAGGAAGGCAAGGTGAAGCACTTTTCCGAAGCGGGAGTGCAGACCATCCGCCGGGCACACGCAGTCCAGCCGGTCACGGCTCTGCAGAGCTAATACTCGCTGTGGACGAGGACTTCGGAGAAGGAAGTGATACCGGCCCTGGAGGAACTCGGCATCGGCCGGCAGGTACCAGGAACAGCCCACAAAGTAAGAAAGTTAGGAAGTGGGTCATTTTGCATAGCATCGCCTTGGAGGGCGGCCAATCTTGGCCGCAGCCGCCTTTTTAGGCGGCCAGAGCCGGCTGAAGGCCGTCCCCAGAGGGGACCCCGGCAGAATTGCCCGCCCTCCAATTGCAAACGTGGCCCCCCGTATGCGGTTATAATCGGACGTGGCGGTCCCATACAGCGCAACTGCGCGCCCGTCCGCCGAAGGCCCCTCAATTCCCATGGCCAACAAGAGACGAGGTCTTTTGAGATTCCTGCCGCGCGAGGAGAAGTTTTTCGAGCTCTTCGTCAGCCAAGTGAAACTGATCGTCGAATCCTCCCGGCTGCTGCTGGATGCAGCGCGGAACGGCAACTCGCACATGGCGCGGGCCAGCGAGGAAATCCGAACCTTGGAAGGCAAGGGCGACGAGATCATTCACGACACGTTCACCCGCCTGAACCAGACCTTCATCACTCCGCTCGATCCGGAGGACATCCACGCGCTCTCCTCCAGCCTGGACGATGTGTTGGACGGCATCGAAGATGCCGCGCACCGCATGTTCGCCTACCGTCTGAATCCAATCCCGCCGGCTATGGTGCAACTCTGCGCGCTCATCTACGACTGCGCCGTGAGCCTGCAGAAATGTTTTCAAGCGCTCAACGACAAGCAGCAGGTGACGGAACATTCGATTGAGATCAACCGATTGGAGGACGTGGCCGACGGGGTCGTGCGCAGAGCCATTTCCGAACTCTTCGACAATGAAAAAGACCCGATTGCGCTGATGAAACTGAAAGAGGTTTACGAATTCCTGGAGGCCACCACCGACCGTTGCGAGGACGTGGCCGATGTGCTGCAAGGCGTGGTGATCAAGAACAGTTGAGATGAGCCCCGTCCTGCTGTTAGCCACGGCCATCATCGCCATCGCTCTGGTATTCGACTTCATCAACGGATTCCACGATGCGGCCAATTCGGTGGCGACAGTTGTATCCACCCGCGTGCTGTCGCCGGGCCAGGCGGTATTGTGGTCCGCGTTTTTCAATTTTGTGGCGGCCTTCGGATTTGGAACCGGCGTTGCCCAGACGGTGGGCAAGGGACTGGTGGACCTGGGTATTGTGACGCCCTATGTGATCCTGGGCGGACTGCTGGGCGCCATCGTGTGGGACCTGCTGACTTGGTATTGGGGGCTGCCCACCAGTTCGTCGCACGCATTGATGGGCGGGTACTCGGGCGCCGCGATCGCCCACGTCGCACACCTGAAAGGCGTCCGGCACATGTTCGACGCCATCCTGTGGGCCGGGTGGACGAAGACCATCGTCTCCATTTTCGTAGCGCCTCTGTTGGGCATGGTCCTGGCATGGGGGTTGATGATTGCCGTCCACTGGATGTTCCGCCGCTCCAGTCCGCGGAGCATGGACGTCTACTTTCGCAAGCTGCAATTAGTCTCGGCCGCATTTTTCAGCTTCGAGCACGGCCGCAACGACGCGCAGAAGACCATGGGGATCATTACCAGTGTCCTGGTGACTTCAGGCTACATGACGACATTCAAGGTTCCCGTGTGGGTGATTCTCTGCGCGCACGCGGCCATCGGGTTGGGCACCATGAGCGGCGGGTGGCGGATCGTGCGCACCATGGGCACGCGGCTCACCAAGCTCAAGCCCCGCGGCGGATTCTGCGCCGAGACTGGCGCGGCGATTTCGATTTTGTTGGCCACGGCCGTGAACCAACCGGTGTCCACCACACATGTGATTGCCGGCGCCATCGCGGGTGTCGGCTCGGTGCAGCGCCTGAAAGCCGTGCGTTGGGGGCTGGCGGCTAATATCGTGTGGGCTTGGGTGTTTACCATCCCCGCGTCCGCCATCGCGGCCTGGCTGTGTTTCGAGATCATCCGGGTACTGGTGCCTGGCGCCTGATCCCGGTTCAAGACTGGACCGTCACACCGCCAAAGGAGCCCGATGCCGCACATCGACACCCCGCAGATAATAGAGGACGTCCTCGCCGATGTTGGTAGCGTGGTCGGCGATCCGCTCGAGGTAGCGGACCACGAAGAGCAGATGGACAGCCGCCGATACCGCCGACGCGTCTTTCTCCATGGAGCCGATGAGGCGGCGGCAGTGGGCGTCCCGCAACTGGTCTACGGTGTCATCCGACAGCAGGACGCGCCGCGCTAATTCGGCATCCTGACGCACCAGCGCATCCAGGCTGTCGTGCACCATGGCCCCGGCCAACCCGGCGAGGTGGGGGATGTCCCAAAGCGGCAGCGGCGGTTGCTCGATCAGAGCGAGCGCCCGTTCGGCGATGTGGGCGGCCAGGTCGCCCATACGTTCCAGGTCATTATTGATCTTGATGGTTGCGGCCAGAAGGCGCATGTCTCGCGCCACGGGCTGTTTCAGGGCCAAGAGGCTCACGGTGAAATCGTCGATTTCGATTTCCATGCTGTCGATATGGGACTCGTTTGCCAGCACCTGGCGGGCGCGCGCCTCGTCCCTGTCGACCAGCGCGCCGATACTGTTGTGGATTGCCGATTCCACCCGCCCACCCATCTCCAGCAGCCGGGCCTGCAAATCATCGAGTTGTCGATCGAAGCGGCGCACAATATCCTCGTAACGAAACTGTATCAGAAAGCTACGTGCTTCGAAGGTGCGTGTCAATGGTCAACGGCTATGGTCCTTGGAGGGCCCGCCTCCTGCCCTCCTCGGCCAGAGCTACGGCAAAAGTGAATTCCAGACCGACGACATATTTCATGCCCTGCCGCCGGCAATATCGAACCGTGGCATTGCCCATCAGGCCATAGCTCAGGGTATTCAAGTAGACGTTCGAACGAACCTCGAGGGGTTCGTCGCATTCCACCCGTGCGCCGTGGAGCGAGACTTCCCGGCAGGTGGCGCGCATGGTGCAGCTCTCTCCGGTTGAACGCTGCCAGGAGATCTGCAAAGCGCAGGTGAAGGGATAACGTTCATCCCTGCGAGATTGGCGACCTCGCAACGCACGCATGATTTAACCGGCTGTAACGAGTATAGGCCAGGAGACGCTCCAGCGCTATAGTACCGTCCACGCGCTCCACACGCCACGCGAAACGGCGCTGGTTGAGGGCGGTGCGGTTGTGCCGTCCGACCGCACCAGGTACTTGAATCGCCGGCCGGCCCAGCGGTATCCGCTTTCACGACCTTTCGCACTAGTACTTCAGGCTTCGCCGCGTTCACGGGCGGCCGATAGCGGGTTTGATCTTTGTGTTCGGCCGGACGAAAAGCATACTTGGCCGCCGATGAGTCGCGTTGCGGTAATCTCCAGCTTTATGTCGCGCCCGTGACGGCCGCACCAAATCAACGTTTGGGCGGGGATTTCGCCAACTCCGCGGCCCTCCGGTTGTCCTCGGCGGCGCCTTCTTCGTCACCCAGGCGGCGCCTCGCAATCGCCCGGTTCTGGTAGGCGTTCGCATAATCCGGGCGCAGACGAATGGCGCTGGAGAACTCCAGGACGGCGTTGGCGAAACTCTGCAAGCGCAGATAGACGTAGCCTCTGGCGTTGTACGACGGGGCGCTTTGCGGATCCAGCTCGATGGCCCGGTTGAGCGAACGTAAGGCCCCCCAGAAATCGTCTCGACCGGCCTGCTCCTTTCCCAGCTTGTAGTAATAGGCCGCGTCCGCCGGGGGCGCCGTGGCTGAAGGCGCGACCGCGGCCGGCGGGGAGGGGGACGCCGTCGCAGCAGGCGGGGCGGGAGGAGTGGCACTGTGGAGTTCGGCCGGCGGATCCGGTTCACAGACCGCGCCGAGCCACTTGAGAGTGGCCGTCGAACTCATCTGCAGCGTCCGGGCGCCATCCGTCATGGACCAACTTGAGGCGACCCTTACATTTTCCTTATCGATGGCTTCGATGCGGACGGTTCCGCCTCCCTGTTCGGCGCCCTTGCCACAGTCCACGCGTATCTCCTGCCCGGCGCGCGACGAACTGGTTACGGTCTGGCGGCAGCCCTGACCCTCGCCGCCAAACCCGGGCAGGAGCGGTTGATGCAGTTCCTTCTCCCGCAGGCAGCTTCTCTTGACGCTGATCCGGGGTCCCTCGGCCCTCTTTTCCTTGGTCTGCGCGTCGATCCTGGCGCGCTCCTCGGGCTTTAGTTTAGCGAGCACATCGGGTGGTATCGGCGGCAGGCCGCTGGTGCGGACGGTCAACGTAATCTGCCAGAGACCGGTCTTGATATCGAGCGGCTCAACCGCGCCGGAGGCCCAAACGGGCGCTGCTGCGAGCGTCACTCCAAGCCATGCGATCCCCAGCAAACACTCTTTGATCACGTCGCCGCCCACCAGCTTTGCATTTCAGGTAATGGTGAGTTTGCAATTGGAGGGCGGGCAATTCTGCCCGCAGCCGGCTTTCAGCCGGCTCTGGCCGCCTAAAAAGGCGTCCCCAGAGGGGACCCCAGGCCAAGATTGGCCGCCCTCCAAGGCGATGCTATGCAAATCGACCACTACCGCTTTTCAGGTTAACTCACTCTGAGGCGATCTGGCCATTAGAACGCCGATAAAACTTAAGGTCCTGCAAGGCGCCGGCTCAAGCAGCGTTGCGGTATTCTCGGGCTACTGGCCCGCCGGGACGCGGGGGCCGGCCGTGTGCATATCGATCGGGTGAAAGCCCATGCGGAGCGCGGGCGAGTTGGGCAGCAAGCGGAAGTCGAAGTTGCCCGCGTTGACGAAGAGCGGATCGGCCATCCGCGACCCGGGATCGTGCCGGGTTGCCTGCCATTCGGCGAAGCTCTGGCCGGCGAAGGTGACGTCGCCGCCGCGTGTGTCGAAGTAGAGATTGTGGTCGATGGCGAAGCGGTCGCCAGTCCAGTTGCCGCCGAGTAAGCGGCCCTGGTCGAAATAGACAATGTTGTGTTCGAAGGTGAACGATAGGTGGTCCTCGGCGCGGGTGCGCATCAACTGGTTTTCCCGATTGAAGGCCCAGATGTTGTTGCGCACGATGTTTTCGCGACCATAGTGCTGGTGGAAGCCGGCGCTCTTGCAGTGGTACACGATGTTGCCCTCGATCAGCATCTCCGACGATCCCTCGTCGGGATAGATGCCCCAGCCGCCGTAGGTGAACGATGCCACGTCGTGGATCAGGTTGTTGCGGATGCGCGTGCCCGGCTGCACGCCGAGGGTGTAGATGGCGCCCATGTCGCTGAGCATTTCCTTGCCGATATCGTGCAGGTGGTTGTACTCGATGACGTTCGCCTGCGACTGGTTCGCGCCGTAGCCCCATGTCCAGCCCACGGAAATGGCGGTGTAGAAGAGGTCGTGAATGTGGTTATGCACGATCTGGTTGCGTCCGCTCTGGAGCACCCAAACGCCCACCGCCGGCGCGAAGACCAAACCGAGATCGTGGATGTGGTTGTCGGCGACGACGTTCCCGAAGTTTTGCAGGCTCTCCGTCGGCGCCAGTTGGGGTTCGCCGATTTTAACGCCTCCCCCGCCGAGATCGAAAAGTTCGCAGGCAAGCACCTGGTTGCGTTGGGCGCCACGGCCGAAGTACACGCCGTAGCCGCCGGAGTGGGCGATGGTACACTTTTCGAGCTTGCAGTCCACCGCGCCGATGGCCTCGATAGCCGCCGGCGCGGGCGTTGCGGCTTGCGTGTCGGCGTAGCCCTTGGCATCCATGCTCCAATCGGCGTGCGCGAACTGCAGGCCGCGGAAGGTGACGTCGCGGACCAGGCGCCCCTGTTCGGGCTGGCCTTCCAGACGGATGAGCTGCACCAGCGCGGGCGCGATGACCCGCTCGGCGGCCAGGTTTTCGCCGCTCAGAGGCCAGTAGGAGACGGTGTGGGTCTTGCGGTCGAGATACCACTCGCCGGCGGTGTCCAGCGAGTCCGGAGTGTTTTCGATGTAGTAGCGGGCGTCGGCCTCCTGGTTGGAGGGCTGTGGATCGCGCGTGAGGGTGGCGATGTGCGCGGCGTCATCCACGGCGGCGATGGGCATGCGAATGTCGGACCAGGCGAACAAGGCGACCACTTCGGCGTCGCCGAGGGAAGCCCATTGAGGCAGGATGTCGTGGCCGCGGAAATGGAGCCGCAGGGGCTTGTCCTGAGGACTGGCGCCATCGATGCGGTAGAAGCCGTAGTTGGGCGTGCGGGCGCGCTGGGCGCGGCGTCCGCCGACGAAGAGCTGCCGGAAATCGGGGCCGGATGCGTCTGTGGTCCAAATCTGGCGCGGCCCTTTCTTCCAACCGGAGATGATGCGGCCGCCGCTGATAACGGGGCGCGCGCCGGGCGCGGCTTGCCAGACGGTGTGGGAATCTTCGGGCGTGAGGACCAGGGTCTCGGAGAGGAAGTAAGTGCCGTCGCGGATTTCCACGACGATGGTCCCAGTGCTTCCGGCGCG
This sequence comes from Bryobacteraceae bacterium, assembly GCA_049520215.1. GTDB lineage: Bacteria > Acidobacteriota > Terriglobia > Bryobacterales > Bryobacteraceae > Bog-159. The sequence goes on from JBEKPZ010000142.1 coordinate 9,959, forward strand.
GCGTTGGGCGCGGGCCGTATCGCGGGCCGCGGACAAAGTGCGGATGGGACCATCGGGCGAGACCATGATGGTCTGCGCCGAGAGGGTGGCAGTGAGCAACAGGCCCAGCAGTTTCATCGTTTCGTCGTTCACGATTATATCCGGATTGGCAGCGGACGGCCGCATTGCGGGGCAGGAAGCAGAATTGGATATACGCTCTGGACCGGCCGGACGTCGCGATCGCTCGAAACCGCGACGTGGTGGCCCAATGCCGGCTGCCCTCCTGGCAGGCTGCGGAAAAAGGCTCTCACAGGTTGAAGCCTGTGCCACCATCTGCCGCTAAGTCATTGATAACCGGTGGCACAGACTTTAGTCTGTGGCCCGAATGAGCGATGTTTATGCCTTTTTCCGCAGCCTGCCAGAGCGCCGAGGAGTACACTGGACGTGTCAGATACCACGAAGGGCCGGTCCCCATTGATACACGAGCCGCGCTTGATCGATGTCGATGCGGCGAGCTTCGGCACACTGCCCTGCTGCGGGATAAAGAGCCGCACTCATCCTGGCCGCCAGCAGAAGCAGTGCTGGCTAGAAGCCAACGCCAAGTTTGGTTTGCGGGCCAAAATGCTTCTAGCCCCGGACGGGCAACCGTGCGGCTACATTGAATACCTTCCGGGCGAGTTCGCCTGGCGTGGCGTTGAAGCCAGCGGCTTCATGTTCATTCACTGCGTTTGGATTTTCTCCAGGCAGCATCGGGGAAAAGGCTGGGGGCGCGTTATGGTGGAAGGCTGCTTGGACGATGCGAAAAAGGCTGGCATGCGCGGCGCCGCCGTGATGGTCCGGGACGGTGCATGGCTGGCCGACCGCCGCCTGTTCTTGGCAAACGGTTTCGAAGCCGCCGATACCGCGCCGCCGGACTACCAATTGCTTGTTCGCAAGTTCGACAGTGGCGGCGCAAATCCGGCTTTCAAGAAAGGTTGGGATCGGAAACTCGCGCAGTACAGCCGGGGCCTGACCGTCATCCGCTCAAGCCAGTGTCCGCACATCGCGAGATCCGCGGCTGAAATTCTTGAGACGGCGGAGCATGAGTACGGCATCAGGCCCACGGTGGTCGATCTCGAATCGTGGAGCGATGCCCAGAATGCGCCAACCCCCTACGCGATTTTTGCTCTGATTTACAACGGCCGGCTGCTGGCCGATCACCAGATCAGCCGCACCCGTTTCCGCAACATCATGAGCAAGTGCGTTACGCGCGGCTTCGTCGGGGGCGGAGCGCACCAGTCCCGATGAAGTCCAGGAACCGAGAGGTTGAAAACCTCGTTGAGTGCTCCCCCCGGTTTCCGATCGCCGGATGTTCCATCACGGCGGCGAGGTCCCGTCGCCTGCCGCACAAGGGCCACGGGGGCGGCGCTCCCCAGCCACGACCGCCAGATGCTCGTCCCGCGCTGGTTAAGGACTCGTCTATTGCCATCCGGGGGCTGCCATCAATTCGTGGCATAGTGAAGCCGGAGGAGGCGATGAAGAACTTTCACTTGCCGCTACCGGAGCAGACGTACAGGGGTCTCAGGGCGGAGGCCGAGCGGACTGGGGTGCCCGCGACGGCGCTGGCGCGCGAGGCTGTCGATTGGTGGCTGCGACAACAAGGCCGAAAGGCACGGCACGACGCCATCGCTGCCTACGCTACGGAAATGGCTGGAACGCGTCTCGATCTCGACGCCGATTTGGAGTCCGCCGCCATCGAGCACATTTTGAGCACGAGCAAGGCAGCAAGATGAAGCGGGGCGAGGTTTATTGGGCCGATCTTGTCCCCCGATCCGAATCGGAGCAGACGAGCCGGCGTCCCGTAATCCTGGTGTCTCACGACGGTTTCAACCAAACGCCTGGATGGAGGTCCATGATTGTGGTGCCGATCTCGACCTCTTCATCCCAAGGCAAGCGCGGACCTACCGTCATAGAACTTTCGGGCGGGACTGGCGGGCTGGCGAAGACCAGCTTTGCCGTGTGTCATCAGGTGACTACGCTGGGTCGCGCAAAGCCGACCAGGAGGCTCGGCTCTCTGCCCGTCCGAGTCCCTGCGTGAAGTCGAGGAAGGGCTCAAGGCCGCCATGGATCTCGATTGATCCGTCCTCTTGGCCGGCAAGGCTGTCAGAAAACGCGAAACGGGCATGCCAATCCAGACTGGGTGCCCACCCGGCGAGTCGAATGCCGCATGTCCGCCTTGCAGTTCTCGGCGAATCCATCTCTGCGGAGTTATGCTGGACGTTGCGCCGGTCGAGCGTTCCTTATGTCATCGTCTCTCTCGATCTCGAAGATAGGGCCCGAGTCGGACGTTCTGCTTCGGAACCTGTTTCAGCTCTACATTCACGACATGGCAGAGTGGTTTGAAATCGATACCAACTCCGATGGAAGCTACTCTTACGACACATCCTTGGTATGGGAGAAGGGCTATGACGCGTATTTAGCCAAGGTTGGCGATTCGATCGCGGGCTTTGCCCTTGTTGGACCCGCTGTCGAGTGGCTAGGCGAGAGTGGCGCCTATGACGTGCACGAGTTCTTTGTCATCCGCAGATTTCGAAGGAGAGGCTTCGGACAGACAATAGCAACCCTCCTCTGGAACGAACGACCCGGTGAATGGCTCGTTAGAGTCCTCGAAGCAAATGCGCCAGCCGCCGCCTTCTGGCGAAACGCGATTTCGAGTTACTCGCGTGGTTCATATGAAGAGGAAGGGCGCATGGTCAACGGGCGTCCATGGCGATTCTTCAGGTTCGCATCCAATGGCGCCGCTTCCCCAGCGCTTCCGATACGATCCTGGCATTTTGGGAAATAAATGCCCTCTAGTCGGCTCTAGTCGCGTCGAGCCATTGCCGATTGGTTCGCCTTAATATTTGTGGAGGAAGAATCGCGGAGGGCGCGGAGACCGCCTGAAACTAATGCAACGCCGACACCGGAATCGTGAACGCCACCGTGTTCACCACTCCCTTGCGCTGGAACTGGATCCACACCTCGCTCACCGCCAATAAGTGCGCCCACGCGCCGATGTATGGCTCCAGACCTTCCGCGGGAGTCACGTGGACGAAGAGCATGGTCTTCCTGCCGGCGATCGGCTGCGCCGGATCGAGCTTCAGTTCCACCTCCAGGTTTTCGCCGTGCTGGGGCGAGAGATCCGGCGCCAGCCGCGGAATGCCGGCCTCCAGCGGCGTCGTGTAACCGGCCGTGGTGATGGTCTTGGGCACCAGCTGCGGCGTGCCGCCGGTGGGATAGAAATCCGCCAGCAAGCGGTAGGTGCCGGCCCTCGGCAGCACCGTATTCAAGCGGAAAACCGCGCCATCGAAATCGGGATGCACGTGCGCGAAATACTGCAGATCCTGGCTGACGATGAACAGATGAAACAGCTTCTCATGCACGATTTCGAACTGCTTCACCGGCGCTCCCGTCCGCGGATCGGCGATGCGAAATTCGAGCGCGATGGGACGAGCGCTGGGAATCTGCGGCGGATCCACGCGCAATTCCACCGGATATTCCACCGGCTCGGGCAGATTGGCCACCAGCGTCATGCCGCAGCGCGGGCATTGGCCGGGAGTCTTGGAGCGCACATCGCGATCCATGGGGCAGGTGAACTCGATGGCCTGCTGCGCGCACAGCAGCGCGGCCAGGAACAAACCGAAAAGCAGACGGCGCATGGTTAGCCTTCCGGCTCGAACGGCCAAACCGCGGTGGTGGTGTAGCCGCCATCCACCGCGATGATCTGGCCGGTGATGTAATCCGCACCCCGTCCGGCCAGGAAGACGGCCAGCGGCGCGATATCGTCCGGCGCGCCCAGCCGCGGATTGGCCTGCGTGCCTTTCAACCATTCGCGCATCCGCGCCGGCTCCCACATCTGGCGGTTGAGGTCCGTGACGATGAAACCCGGGGCGATGCAGTTCACCTGAATGTTGTAGCGCCCCCATTCGGCGGCCAGCGCTTTGGTGAGCTGCCCCAGCGCGCCCTTGGTCATGGCATACACGGAAACATACGGCAGGCCCAGCAGAGACATCAGGCTGCCGATCATGACGATCTTGCCGCCCACGCCGCGCTCGATCATGCGCGCGCCGATTTTCTGCGTCAACTCCACGATGCCATCGAGGTTCGTGCGCATGATGTGCTGGTACTCCGCCTTCGTGTATTCGGCGAAGTTCTTACGGATGTTTGTGCCGGCTACGTTGACCAGGATGTCGGGCGTCTCCAGCCCTTCCACGGCCGCGCGGATGGACTCGGAATCGGTCATGTCCAGGCGCAGGGCGCGCGCATGGAAACCCTTGGCTTCCAATGCCTGAGCATGTTTCTGCAATTTGTCGATGGATCTTGCCGCCAGTATGGTACTCGCGCCGGCCTCTGCGAGGTGCTGCGCGATCGACAGGCCTATGCCGCGGCTCGCGCCCGCCACCAGCGCGGTCTTGCCGGAGAGGGAGAAGGGGGCGGAAGGGGCGGCCTGAGAGGCCGCCGCAGGCTTAGAGCCTGCCCCACATTTTATCATCGAAGGAATCCGAAGATGTGCAGTGTGCCCTCGTAGCTCCACTGCGACATCCAACGTCCCAGGTCGGAAACCGATACCGCAACGATCAGCAGCAGGAATCCGGCGCGTGCCAGTTCGTTGTAGACCACCACCGGGATGCGGGCGGCCAGCAGCAGCTTGGAGCCATCCAGCGGCGGCACGGGCAGCATATTAAAGATAGCCAGATACAGGCTCAGGTTCACGCCGCGCGCCGCGAATTGTGCCAGAGCCGGAGCGAAGCCAACCGTGGCGCGCGCGACCACGGCCAGAATCACGGCGAAGACCACGTTGCTGGCGGGGCCGGCCATAGCCACCAGCGCCAGCCCATTCAACCCCCAGCGCAGTTTAGACGGGTTACTGTAGACCGGCTTGCCCCAGCCGAGCAACCCGCCGCCGAATAGCGACGTGAGCGCCGGCAGGATGGTGGTGCCCAGCCAATCCACGTGGGCCAGCGGGTTCAGGGTGAGGCGCCCCTGCAGCCGCGGCGTGTCGTCGCCCAGGCGGGTGGCCGTCCAGGCGTGCGCGAACTCGTGCGGCGTGGTCAGCAGCCACAGCAGAGCTACGTTGAGAAGTGCGCTCAAGAAGTCTAAGTGCATTGGAAATTCAGCGGCGCTGCACGATCAGGGCCCACAGGATGAGCAGAACCACCACGGCCGCGACCGCAATCACGATTAACAAGCTGATACTTTCTATTGTATGCGCATCACGGCTGTCGAAACGATCCACCTGCGGCGCGGCGTCACGCTGCACGCCGGTCCCATCCAGTGGTTGTGGGTCCGCATCCACACCGATAGCGGCCTCGTAGGCCTGGGCGAAACGTATCCCCACCCGGAGGCCGAGAAAGCCGTGGTGCTACGTTCGCTTGCGCCCGTACTGCTGGGGCGCGATCCGTCGCAGATCGACCGGCTGTGGGCGGATATGCTTCAGGCGGTTTCGTTCAGCGGCTGGGCCGGTGCCGAGATGCGCGCCATCAGCGCCGTGGATATCGCCCTCTGGGACCTGGCCGGCAAGGTGGCGAACATGCCGGTGTACCAGTTGCTCGGCGGCGCATCGCGCGCGTCGATCCGCACTTACAACACCTGCTACGACCATATCGATTTTCTGACGGAGCCCGCGCGGCTGGCGGGCGAATTGGCTAAGTCCGGAATCCACGCGATGAAGATCTGGCCCTTCGATCCGATCGCTAAGGAAACCGGCGGACAATACATCACCGCCGATCAACTGCGGCGGGGGATCGAGCCGTTGCGGCTGATTCGCGAAGAATTCGGCGACTCGATGGAAGTGGCCATGGAGTTTCACGGTTACTGGAACCTGCCCTGCGCCATCCGCATCGCCCAGGCACTGGAGCCGTACGCGCCCATGTGGCTGGAAGAGATGCTGCCGCAGGATAACCTGGCCGCCTACCGCGAACTGGCCGGCTCCACGCGCCTGCCGCTGTGTCTGAGCGAGCGGCTGATGACGCGCTTCGGGTTCCGCGAGCTGCTGGAGAACCGCGCGGCGCGCATCGTCATGCCGGACATTTGTTGGTGCGGCGGCATCTCGGAAGCGAAGAAAATCGCGGCCATGGCCGAGACTCACTATTTGCCGGTTGCGCCGCACAACTGCGGCGGTCCGGTGTTGCATGCCGCTTCGCTGCACCTGGCGGCGAATGTGACGAACCTGTATATCCTGGAGAGCGTCCGGCGGCATTACCTGGATGAGTACCGCGGCATCGTCACCCAGACGCTGCCTCCAGCCGGCGGCGAATTCCCTCTGCCGCCGGGTCCCGGGCTGGGCGTGGAGTTATGCGCAGAGGTAATGGCACGGGAGGATGTGCGGGTGGAGCGGGTTGCAGGGCCTTAGGAGGCAACGAGTTCCTTTGCCCGGCGTGGCTGCGCACCGCTTTCGAACTTGGCAGGCCACGAAAAACGATGGCCTGCCCCACAGCTAATGCCGGAAGTGCCGCACCCCGGTAAACACCATCGCGAGGCCTAACCGGTCGGCGGCCTCGATCACCTCGGCATCGCGCACCGATCCGCCAGGCTGGATCACAGCGGTCGCGCCGTGCCGCGCCGCTTCCTCAACCCCGTCCGGAAACGGAAAGAAGGCGTCCGATCCCACCACCGTGCCGTCCAGCGGCAGCACCGCTTTCATCGCCGCGATCTTCACCGAATCCACGCGGCTCATCTGGCCGGCCCCCACGCCCACCGTCTGCCCGGCGCGCGCAAACACGATAGCGTTCGACTTCACGTGCTTGGCCACCTTCCAGGCGAATTCGAGCGCCATCCATTCCTCGTCGCTGGGCGAGCGCCTCGTCTTCACTTGCGCCGCGGCACGGTCCAGGCGTGCCGTATCGGGCGTCTGCGCCAGGTATCCGCCGGAGATCGATTTCACCACCAGTCCATCGCCGCCCGCCGCCGCTTGCATCAGCCGCAGGTTCTTCTTGCCGCGTAGCGCCGCCAGTGCTGCCGGCGCATAATCCGGCGCGGCAATGGCCTCCAGAAACGTCTTGGCGCATTCGCGGGCGGTCTCCTCATCCACCGTGCGATTGAACCCGATCACGCCGCCATACGCCGACACCGGGTCGCATTCGAACGCTTTGCGGTAGCTCTCGGCCAGCGTGCCCTTCTCCGCGCAGCCACAGGGATTGGTGTGCTTGATGATGGCGGCGGCCGCCGTATCGAATTCGTTCACCAGTTGCCAGGCGGCATCCAGATCCACCAGGTTGTTATAGGAAAGTTCCTTGCCCTGAAGCTGCGCCGCGCCCGCGATTCCCGCACCGCGCCTGCCGTAGAGCGCCGCCGACTGGTGCGGGTTCTCGCCGTAGCGCAGATCCATGATCTTGCCGGCGTGCAGATCGAGCACGGCGGGCAGCGGCCCGGCGCCATCCACCATCGCCAGGCGGGCGCCGATCGCGCGATCGTAATCCGCCGTGGTGCGGAAGGCCTTCTGCGCCAGCCGCCACCTGGTTTCGGCAGAGAGCGCGCCGCCATGCGCCTGCATCTCAGCCACGATGCTCGAGTAATCGGCCGGCGAAACCACCACCGCTACATCCTGGTAATTCTTGGCGGCCGAGCGGATCATGGTCGGCCCGCCGATGTCGATGTTCTCGATCAACTCCGGCAGGCTGGCATCCGCCTTGGCCGCCACTTCCTCGAACGCGTACAGGTTCACCACCACCATGTCGATCGGCTGGATGCCGTGCGCCGCCAGCGCCTGCATGTGTTCCGGCTTGCCGCGCATCGCCAGAATTCCTCCGGTCACGTTGGGGTGCATGGTTTTCACCCGCCCGTCCAGCATTTCGGGGAAGCCGGTCACTTCCGAGACGTCGCGCACCGGCACGCCGGAATCCCGCAGCAACCGCGCCGTGCCGCCGGTGGAGATCAGTTCGGCGCCCAGATCGCGCAGGTCGCGGGCAAACGCCGCGATGCCGGTTTTGTCGGTGACGCTGATCAGGACGCGTTCGATTTTGGCCATCAATGGAAAGGTAACACGCCTGCCTTGCCCCACTGCCTGGCGCTGGAGACTTGCGTTGAAGGTTTTGCCCTTGTGGGGCAAGTCTCGCGACCTTGCCCAAGATTAAATGAGCCGGACATTTGGTCCTTCACCCGCGGCGGTCAAGGAGTTTCGCAACGGTGGCTGCGGGGCTTTGCGGATTCTCCATTCGGAGCAGTTTGTCCGTTCGGAGTTGGATCACTTCGGTCCATTCGGGATGGGGGAGAATATAGAACTGTTGTCTCTTAATTGCATCGAAGACCACGTCGGCGACTTGGAGAGGAGACATGCTTGCCTCAATGGCCGCCTTGAATGCGGTCAGACCGGCCTGCATTTCCGGGGTGAGCGGGACCGGTTCGTTACGCAGCTCCGCGGGCCTGTTACGCTCGGTGTTGGCGATATTTGTGCGCACAAGTCCTGGGCAGAGAACCGACACTTTGACGAGGGAGTTCCGTTGTTGAAGCGCTAAGTGCAGGCTTTCTGAGAGGGCTACCACCGCATGCTTCGTCACCGCGTAAGGAGCGGAGGCGCCACCGACGATGAGCCCGGCGGTCGAGGACGTATTGACGATATGGCACTCCGCATTCTGTGCGAGCATTAGCGGCGTGAACACCTTGACCCCATGGATTACGCCCCATAAATTAACGCCGATTACCCACTCCCAATCGTTCCATGTTGCGTCCCATGGCGCCCCACCGGCAGCGACCCCGGCGTTGTTGAACAGCAAGTGTACCTGGCCAAATGCATCGAGCGCCTGGCTAGCCAGCCGTTCGACGTCACTCCGTTTTGAGACGTCCGTCCTTACACCAAGCACACTTCCGCCAGTGGTTTTCAGTTCGGTTTCTGCCTTGGTGAGATTAGCTTCATCGATGTCGGCGAGGACTACTTTCATGCCGGCACTAACACACCATTCGGCTAACCCACGTCCGATGCCGCTCGCCGCACCGGTGATCACCGCGACCTTGCCTTTAAACTCTTTCATTGTGCTCTCTCGTGGATCTTGCAGTTCACGCCAGTGTCCTCTGTCCTGAATCTAGTGTAGTGCGTCGCGCAGGTCGACGATTATGTGCACACCGTGGGGCGGGCTATTCAGCCCGCGGACCCGCTCTCTAGCGGGTCCAGCCGCCTGAAAAGGCGGCTGCGGCCAGGATTGGCCGCCCCACACGGGGCCAGGCAGTCCGGCAATCTAGTACTATACGTCACAGATCTCCCCAAGCTGCGGGCACTTTCACACAATCGGCGTGTTAGGATAACTGGAGCGGAATCACGCCCACCTGTTCCGCCAAGTGAGATGCCTGTGATGGATCTGGCCAAAGCTCTTGCCGATTTACGCGAGCAGCGCGACGATATCGACCGTGCCATTCTGAGTCTGGAACGGCTCGCCGGCGGCCGCTCACGGGTCCCAGGCAGACCTCCTGGCCCAAGCCTCAGCCGCGCCAGGAAGCGCCCCAATACTTCTGCACCGGCGAATATCGAGCGATTGAAGGCAACCTCGGATTGAGTGGAGCAGGCTGAATTGGGGACGCCTTCCTGAGGCATTCCCCCAGAAGTTATTGATAACAATCAATTGGCGAGAAATGAAAAGGATGCCAATTTGGCTGCAAACGCAGGCGGAGTTCCTCTCCCATATGGCCTCGCCACGCGGGCACTTTGCTTTTAGGCGGCCAGAAGCCGGCTGAAAGCCAGGCTGCGGCCAAGATTGGCCGCCCTCCAATGGAATTTCTTGACTCCCCAAAAAACTGCATGAGAGACTTGTGCCCTTCCGCACACTGAGATTTGAAGGTTGACGATACCCATGCAATTTACCTCGGAACCACACAAGCAGGTCCTGATCGTTGAAGACGAAGGCATTATCGCCGCGGACATCCAAAGCAGGCTGGAGCGGCTGGGCTATAAGGTGCCGGCCATCGCGCGCACCGGCGAAGAGGCGCTCCACTTTGCCCGGTCCACGCCGTTCGATCTGGTGCTGATGGACATCCGTCTAAAGGGCGATATGGACGGCATCGCCACCGCCCAGACCATGAAAACCGAGCTGGAAATGCCGGTGGTCTACATCACCGCCCATGCGGACGAAGAAACCATCAACCGGGCCACCAGCACGGAGCCATTCGGTTACATTTTGAAACCCATACGGGACTCCGAACTGCGCAGCGCCGTACAGATTTCCATCCACAAGCACGAGATGGAACGCCGTCTGCGCGCCAGCGAAGCGTGGCTGGGGACCACTTTGCGCAGCATCGGCGAGGGTGTGGTGGCCACCAACACGGACGGCGAAGTGGTCTTCATGAACCCGGTGGCCGAGCGGCTCACGGGCTGGTCCGGGACCGAGGCGCATGGACGCCTGCTCATGGAAGTGCTCGCGTTGCACGAGGAATCCACCGGAGCGCCCGCGGAAAACCCCGTTGTCGATCTCCTGGCCGCGGACGCGCCCGGCACGGCCCGCCCCGCGGATCGCGCCTACACGCTGGTTTCGCGCGCGGGGGACTCCGCCGCCGTCGAACTCGCCTGTTTTGAGAACCGCTCGGATGAGCGCTTGGGCGCGGTCCTGGTGCTGCGCGATATCGGCGGCCGGCGGGACCTGGAGCGGCGTGTGATGCAATCGCAGAGAATGGAGGCCATCGCTAATCTGGCTGCGGGGCTGGCACACGATTTCAACAACCAGCTCACCGTCATTCTGGGCTGCGCCGACGAGCTTTGCGACAGCCTTACCGGCGCCGCCCGGGACCGAGCTTTCGAGATCAAGCACGCCGCCTCCCTGGCGACTGCCCTCACCAGCCAGTTGCTGACCCTGAGCCGCCACCAGGCCATGCGCCCGGAGCCGCTGAACATCAACGAAGCCATCGTCGAAATGCAGCCCGCCATTTCGAGCGCCCTCGGCAGGATGCGCATCCTGACCACCAACCTGGGGGCGAATCTGGGCAAGGTGCGCGCCGACCGCAATCAATTCAAGCAAGTCCTCCTCAACCTGTCGCTGAATGCGCGGGACGCCATGCCCCTGGGTGGGGAGTTGCGCCTGGAAACCTCCAACATCGACGTCCGGGCCACCAGCCCCAAGGCGGAGTTGGTTCCGCCCGGACCCTACGTGCGGCTACTGGTGTCCGATTGCGGGGAAGGCATGGACCCGGACACCCTGGCGCGTATCTTCGAGCCTTTCTTCACCACCAAGAAACCCGGATTCGGAACCGGGTTGGGCTTATCCATGGTACACAGCATCGTGGTCCAGAGCGGCGGCCATATCGCGGCTCGCAGCGAACTTGGACTGGGCACGGCATTCGAGATTTTGCTGCCGCGGCTGGGCGCTTTTCAGAGGTTGCGCGATATCGGGGGTCAGCAAAGCCTTGCGGCCGCCGCCGCGGATGCCACGCCGACCGTTCTGCTGGTCGAGGATGAGGCCAGTGTGCGCCGCGCCATGCATAAACTCTTCGAGGAAGAGGGGTATCAACTGCTAGAGGCCAGCGATGGCGAAGAAGCCGAGATCATCGCGGAGCGATACGACGAGCCCATCCACGTTCTGGTCACCGACGTGGCGATGCCAGGCATCACCGGACCGCAACTGGCGGACCGCCTGGCAGCCCTCCGGCCGGATCTCAAGGTGCTGTTCGTCTCCGGCTGCCCGCACGATTTCTTCGAGGGCGATGGCTTGCTGGACCGCCAGCGGAGCTTTCTGCCCAAGCCATTTTCCGCAACGGAGCTTCTGGGGAGGGTGCGCACACTTCTGGGCGCCGGAGCGCCCTCGCAGGCCTGAGCGTGCCGATGGCCGGACAGACCCAGGAGCGGACAATCGAAGAGTTGCGGTCCTATTTGGCCGCCATTGTAGACTCTTCCGACGACGCTATCATCGGCAAGCGGCTGGATGGCGTCATCGAAACTTGGAACCGGGGGGCGGAGAGGCTGTATGGCTATGCCGCACCGGAAGTCGTCGGCCGGCACATCGCGCTGCTCGAACCACCGGAACTGCCTGGCGAGATCTCCGGCATTCTGGCCAGAATCGCGTGCGGAGAAACCATCCGTCACCATCGCACCGTGCGCATGCGAAAAGACGGCAGCCGGGTCGGTGTGTCCGTCACCGTTTCTCCGATCCACGACGCCGGGGGCCGTGTGGTGGGCGCCTCCACAATTGGCCGCGACATCGGCGAACGGGCCGCCTTGGAAGACGCCCTGCACTTCAGCGAGGAGCGCTACCGTTCGTTGGCGCAGTCCGGCGCGCTGATCGTCTGGACCATGAACGCACAGGGCGAAGCGGTGGAGGATTGGCCCATGTGGCGCGCCTTCACCGGCCAGCGTGCGGACGAGATTACCAGCCGGGGATGGGCCAACGCCGTACACCCCGAAGACCGCGAGAGAGTCTCGCCGGTCTTCGCCAACGCTTTGCGCAGCGGCACGGTGTACGAGACGGAATATCGGCTGCGCCGGCACGACGGCGAGTACCGGCACATGACCGTGCGCGGCGTGCCGGTGCTGGAGCCGGGAGGGCGCGTCCGGGAATGGATCGGCTCGTGCACCGATATCACCGAGCGCAAGCGGGCGGAGGAGGAAGCGCGGCAATCGCAGCGGGAGCTGGCTCTGAAGACCAGGTTCGCCACGATATTTCTAACGCTGTCCGAACGGGAGATATTTGCCGCCGTGCTGGACGCCGTCCTGGAGCACACCCAAAGCCCGGAAGGGATCTTCGGCTACATCGACGAAGCGGGCGCGCTGGTATTCCCGATCTGGACTTGGGGGGAAGGCCACCCCTCCGGCGCCCCCGGCGAAGCCATTCGCTTCCGCCGCAGGGAGTGGACCGGCATTTGGGGCCGCGCGCTGATCGAAGGGCGATCAATGTATTCCAACGAACCGGCGCCGTCCCCGCCGGATAGCGCTTCGGTCCGCCGGGTTCTTGCCGTGCCCATCTTTTTCCAAAAGGAACCAATCGGACTGTTTGCCATTGCCAACAAGGCCACGGATTACGGCGAGAGCGATCGGGAGACGCTGGAGCGCATCGCGCGCGATACCGCGCCTATCTTCAAAGCCCGGTTGCAGCGGGATGCCCAGGAGCGGGCGCGCGAACACGCGGAGGAGGAAATTCGCACCATGAACGCCGAGTTGGAGGAACGCGTTCAGGAACGCACCGCACAGTTGCAGGCCGCCAACCGGGAACTGGAGTCTTTCGCCTATTCGGTTTCCCACGATCTCCGCGCGCCGTTGCGAGCCATCCACGGCTTTTCGCGAATCCTGATGGAGGAACATGCGCCGCTGCTCCCCCCGGAGTGCCGGCATTATCTTGAGGTGGTCCGCGATAATGCTTTGCAAATGGGAGAGCTGATCGACGATCTGCTCACCTTCTCGCGTCTCAGCCGCCAGCCTTTGCAGAAACAGCCCATCGCGCCCGCGGATCTGGTCGCGCAAGCGTTGCACGACTTGAGCCCGGAGCTCGCGCCGCGCATCGAAATCCGGGCCGGAGACTTGCCGCCCTGTGAGGGCGACCCGGCGCTGCTGAAGCAGGTTTTCGTCAATCTGCTCTCCAACGCCATCAAGTACACCGGGCGGCGCGAGCAAGCCAGAATTGAAGTGGGCGCACAGCCGCGCGCCAACGGGCACGCCGCCGTCTATTATGTGCGGGACAACGGCGTGGGCTTCGACATGCGTTACGTTCACAAGCTGTTCGGGGTCTTCCAGCGCCTGCACCACGCGGCCGATTACCCGGGGACGGGCATCGGTCTGGCGAATGTGCAGAGGATCCTGCACCGGCACGGCGGGCGCGCCTGGGCCGAAGCCGCAGTGGGCCAGGGGGCCACGTTCTACTTCACCATGGAGCCGGAACCGTGAACCATCCCGTGGAGATTCTGCTGGTGGAAGACAATCCCAGCGACGAGGAGTTGACCCTGCATGTGCTGAGCCGGCACTTTGCCGGCCGCATCGCCGATCGCGTAAAAATCGTTCGCGACGGCGCCGAAGCTCTGGAGTTTCTCTTCTCGACCGGCGCCTACGCGGGCCGCGGCCCCCACCAGCCTCCGAAGATGCTGCTGCTCGATCTGAAGCTGCCGAAAATCGACGGCCTGGAAGTGCTACGCCGTGCCAAAGCCGATCCGCGCACCCGCGCCATCCCCATCGTGGTGTTCAGCTCGTCGTATGAGAAACGCGACCTGCGGCAGGCGCGCGAACTAGGCGCCCACAGCTACGTGGTGAAACCGGTGGACTTTGGCCAATTCGCCGAGGCCGTGCGCGAGGCCTTGGCTGCAACTAACGCGATGGATCACACCATCGCCAATGCCGCAACCAACGAGGTGACTTGACGTGAGCGACACCCTGCTGCGCGTGTTGATCCTGGAAGACCGGCCCGGGGACGCCGAGCTGATGGCGCACGAGTTGCGCCGCGGCGGCTTCGATCCGCAGTGGCAGCGGGTGGACACCGAGCCGGACTTTCTGGCGCGGCTCACCCCGCCGCCCGACGTGATCCTGGCCGACAACAGCGGGCCTGAACTGGACGCCCGGCGGGCGCTGCAGTTGTTGCAGGAGCGCGGGCTGAACATCCCGTTAATCGTGGTGTCCGGGACCATCGGCGAGGATGCGGCCGTTGGCATCATGCGGGAAGGCGCCGCCGACTACCTGCTGAAGGATCGCCTGGGCCGCCTGGGGCCAGCGGTGAAGCACGCGCTGATGGAGAAGGACCTTCGCCAGGAGAAGATCCAGGTCGAGGGTGAACTCGAAGCCAGCGCGGCGAAACACGCGCTGATGGAGAACGAGCTCCGCGAGGAGAAGATCCAGGCCGAGGGTGAACTCGAAGCCAGCGAGGTGCGCTTCCAAAGCTTCATGCGCCACAGCCCGGCGCTGGCGTTTATCAAAGACGATTCCGGCCGGATATTGTATGTCAACAATCCGTCGGACGATGCGGCGGAGATCGCTGCCCAGCTCCACGCCGGCGATGCGCAGGTTTTCGCAAGCGGCGAGCCTTCGCGAAGCATTGAAGAGGTGACCGCCGCCGGAGGACTGGTTCGCCAGGCGCTTTGCTTCCGTTTCCTGTTCCACGATGCGGCCGGCCGCCGCCTGCTGGGTGGCGTGTCCGTCGATATTACCGAGCAGAAGAATGCCGAAAGAGCCTTGTCGGAGGCGCTGGCCGCCAAGGACTTGCTCCTCAGAGAAGTACACCATCGGGTCAAGAACAATCTACAGACCATTTCCAGTTTGCTGCATATGCAAGCCGAGCTGCTGCCGGATCTCGCCGCGCGCCAGGCCCTGCGCGATGCCCAGCTTCGGGTACACTCCATGGCCTTGATTCACGAGCAGATGTACGGCGACAAGGACATGCTCAGGGTGGACTTCGGCGAGTACGCCAAACGGCTGACCCGCGACCTCTTCGAATCCTTCGGAGCCGCGGGGGGACACGCGCGCCTGCGCTTCGCGCTGGACCCGGTATCGCTGGCCATGGATCAGATGATCCCCTGCGGCCTGATCCTGAACGAGCTGGTCACCAATTCTCTTAAGTACGCTTTCCCCGGAGAACGCGGCGGCGAGATTCTCGTGTCGTTGCGGTGCGGGGACGGCGGGACCGTGACCCTGGCGGTGGTGGACAACGGAGTGGGGCTGCCGCCGGACATCGGCGGGAAGCGTTCGCAATCCCTGGGCATGCGGATCGTGGACATTCTGACCAGGCAGCTTAGCGGGAGCATGGTGCAGCAGTCCAACGGCGGAGTGAGTTCGACCGTGACGTTCACGCGATCCGGCAAGGTCTGATAGACTAAACCGAGTCATCCATGAGCACGCCCGGACCCTGCCTCACTCCCCATCTCAACCAAGAAGAGCGCGCCTACGTTATCCGGCTTCTGCGCGATTCGGAAAACGAGTTCCTGGAACTCATCTCCGGCCTGACCGGCGAACAATGGACCTGGAAAGCCGCGCCAGACCGCTGGTCGGTGGCGCAGACCGCCGAGCACCTGGTGCTCGGGGAAACAGCCATGCTCACCAAGATCAAGCTGGCTCTGGCCGCGCCGCCTAATCCGGACTGGGCGGCCGAGGACGCCCGCAAGACCAGGTTCCTCGATCGCGTGCTTCCGGATCGCAGCCTGAAGGCGACCGCGCCGGCGCCGCTCGAGCCGCATCACCACTGGACGCGCGAGGAGGCCCTGGCCCGCTACAAAAAAGGACGCGCCAGGACGTTGCAGTTCGTGGAGCAGTTGGACCAGCCCATGAAGGACCATTGCGCCGAACATCCGTTCCCGGTCTTCAATATGCTGAATGCCTATCATTGGCTGCTTTACATCCCGCTGCATAATACGCGGCACAACCAGCAGATCGCAGAAACATTGAAGGAAATCGTCCCATGAGCACCCCCGTCAGAACCATCGTGGTGACCGGAGGCGGCGCGGGCATCGGCCGCGCGGTCGCGATGCAGTGCGCCGCGCGCGGCGATCGTGTCGCGGTGCTGGATATCGACGGCGGCGCGGCCCACAGCGCCGCGGCCGCCGCGCTGGCCGCTGGAGCCGCCGCCGCGCTGGCGGTGGAATGCGACGTCTCGCGCGAGGAAAGCGTAGTGCGCGCATTCGAAGAGATCGCCGCCAGTCTGGGTCCGCTGTATGGCGCTTTTGCCAATGCGGGTATGGATGCGGGCGGCTTTGTGCATGAACTGCCGTTCGAGACGTGGAAGCGGGTGCTGGACACCAATCTGACCGGTGTCTATCTGACCTGCAAGTATGCGCTCCAACAGATTCTGAAAACCGGAGCGCCGGGGTCCATCGTGTGCACTTCGTCGCCGGGGGCCACGGTGTCCTTCGCGGCGGGCGCGGCGGGCGCTTACAGCGCTTCCAAAGGCGGCATTTCGGCGCTGGTGCGATGCATGGCGGTGGACTATGCCAAGTACGGCATCCGCGTGAATGCGGTGGTGCCCGGCGCCACCGAGACCCGGCTGATGTGGGCCAACGTGGAACCGTCGGCCATGCCCGAGATGCGGCGGCGCATCTGCGAAGAGGTGCCGCTGGGCCGCCTGGCCAGCCCGGAGGAACCCGCGCGCGCCGTGGTCTGGCTGTTGTCCGACGAGTCGTCTTATGTGACCGGCTCGCACCTGGTGTGCGACGGGGGCATACTGGCGAAAGCATGTATCAGTGTTTGAAAATGGGGTAGTGGGTCAGTTTGCAATTGACCCACTACCGAAAATGGGATGGAGATGAAGACAGGAATCCGTGCATTGATCGCGCTGTCAGCTATCATGAGTGCGCCCGCGGCGGCGCCCGAGCCCAAGGCTGTCGAGATCGCGCGGGCCATGATGCAGGCGATGGGTGGCGAGGCCGCCTGGAAGCAGGCGCGCTACGTGCGTTTCGATTTTGTGGTGAAGACTCGCGGCCAGGTCAGAATCGAGCGCAAGTACCTCTGGGACAGGCAGACTGGCCGCTGCCGCCTGGAAGAGAAATCGGCAAACGAGAACCCCGGCGTGGTGCTGTTCAATATTCGCGACCGGCAGGGCACGGCGTATGTGAGCGGGAAGAAACTGGAAGGCGAGGCTGCCGCGGCGGCTCTGAAAGGCGCCTACCGCACCTACCGCACGGACATAGACTGGCTGACCTTGCCATGGAGATGGCTTGACCCGGGGGTCCATCTGAAGTACGCGGGCGAGAAGAGCCTTCAGGGGCAGGCATTCGACCTGGTGGAAGTGACGGTCGACCGGCCCGGCGCGGCCGAAGGCATGCGCTACAACGCGTACGTCTCGCGGCGATCACACCTGCTGGAACACTGGAGCGTAGGCGCGGACAACAGTCTGTGGGATTGGCAATACACCAAGGTGGGCGGCCTCCAACTGGCCAGCGATCATATCAACACCCAGAAAAACGCCTCCATCTCCATGGGCAATGTGAAGGTGCTGGACAACGTGGATGAGGCTTTCCTGACAGATCCCGCGCACCGGCTGGGGACGCTGAAGTAGAAAGACCGTCGCCGCCCGGCCTCCCCCCTATGGCTGAGGAGGCCGAGCACGGTGATCCGGTGCAGATTGGAGGCCCGCCAAGCCTCTTCAGCGCACCCGTCCGGGCAACCGTCGTAATTGCCCGGCAAGCCTTTCTCAAGGGCTCCGAGTGTCGGATCGCCGCCAGCCGGCTGCTGAATTCCGGCTTGGGGACAGGAGAAGCGCACCCAAAACGCTTCTCGTAAGGTGCACTGCCCAGCACAGCGCCCTTTCTTGATTTCACAATGACATGGGGCGCACGGCAGTCTGGCGGGCATTTCGCGCAAGTGATTGAAATGGAAAGCAATAAAAACTGTGTCTGCTGGCGACTGGCGAATCTCGCGATCCTGGGTTTCCTGGCGGTTGCCTGTATTGATACTCTTACGGGTTTGGAGCATTGGCCCTTCGGCAGTTACCCCATGTACTCTCTGCTCTATTCTGAGCAGCGGTCCTGGCTGCGGCTCTATGGGCTGACGGATCGGGGCGAGGTTCTGCTGCGTGGCGAGCGCGATTTTGCGCCGTTCGACGAGGCGCGGCTGGTCATGGCGCTGGAACGTCTGCAAAGCGCGGACGGGGGAAAGCAGAAACTGGACGAGGCGCTGCGGAATCTGATGCGGTTGTATGATCGCCGGCAAGCCCGCGGCCTGCCTCTCCGCGCGTTACGCTTGTATGCAGTGCGCTGGGTGTTGCGGCCGGGTCTGGAGAGCTTCCAACCACCCCAGGAGCGAATCCTGGTCGCCCAGGCGACACGGGACGACGCCGAGGCCGGCCGATGATCGTCGAAAGCTGGCGGCGCTACTGGTTCACTCCGGCAACTGCCGAACACCTGGCCTTGGTGCGGGTGATCGGCTGCGGGCTGCTGTTTCTCATCTATCTGCCGCTCGACGACCGCGGCTGGACCCAGGTTTCCCCGGTGTTCTGGATGCCCATTTCAGCATTCCGCATCTTCGCCGGCCCGCCGGGCAACGCGGCGCTGATTGGCGTTCTGCAGGTTCTATGGAAGATTTCGCTATTCACGTCGGCGATCGGATTGGTTTCGCGCTGCAGCATGGCGACCGCGGCCGCGCTCGGCTTTTTTCTCCTGGGGTTGCCTAATTGCTTCGGAAAGATCCATCATCTCGACGGATTTCCGGTGTTACTCCTCATCATCCTGGCGCTGTCGCGCTGCAGCGATGCGCTGACGGTCGACGGGGCGCTGCGGCGCAATCCGGAAGTGCGGACCGAAGCCTCCTGGCAGTACAGGTGGCCTGTTCGCCTCGCGCAGACGCTCTTCCTGCTGGTATTCTTCGCGGCAGGCTACGCCAAGCTCCGCAATGGCGGGCTGGCCTGGATGACCGCTGTCAACATGCGCTCCATCTGGTTGGGAGAGCTTTACACCCACACCCCTCCGACCGCTCTCGGCGGCCTTCTGGCAAAGTCGACGTGGCTGAGCCAGTTTGCGGCAGTGGCGACCGTGATCGTCGAGTTGTCGGCGTTGCCCGCATTGTTCGTCCGGCGTCTGCGGGTTCTCACTCTGGTGGGACTTTTTGTCATGCAGGTGTTCATCGCCCTGATGCTGGGCGTGTATTTCACACCGCACTTGGTTGGTTACGCTCTATTCCTGCCGTGGGAACGCTATTATAGGTCCTTATGGCCGCTGAGCCGTCCGCCGCTTGCTCCTTCCTTTCCGTGGTGGTCCCTACGTACAACGAGGCGGCCAATATCGAACCGTTTCTCGCAGCGCTGAGGGTCTGTCTGGATGCGGGAGCCGGCGGCGGCTACGAAGTGATCGTGGTGGACGATGCGAGTCCGGATGGCACGGGCGAGCTTGCCGGGCGAATTTCGACCGATTGGCCCAACCTGCGTGTGGTGCGGCGGGCGGGAGAGCGGGGCGTGGCGAGCGCGGTGGTACGGGGTTGGCAGACGGCGCGCGGAGACGTGCTGGCAACCATCAACGCGGATTTTCAACACCCGCCCTCGATTCTTCCGGCCATGCTCCGGAAGATGGAAAACGCGGACCTGGTGGTCGCCACCCGCTACGCGGCGGAGGGTTCGGTGGGACGATTTCCCGTGCATCGCCAGTTCTTGTCGGCATTCGCGAGACACGTAGGAGTGCTGCTCGCGCCCAGGGTATTCCGCGAGGTCAGCGACCCGCTCAGCGGATGTTACATGTTTCGCAGGCGGGCCATCGAGGATATCGAGTTGCGGCCCGCGGGGTTCAAAACGCTGATAGAAGTCCTGGCGCGCGGGCGTGTGGGAAATGTAGTGGAACACGGGTACACCATGGAGGCACGGCGCAGCGGACGGAGCCACGTGCGGCTGCGGGACTGGTTCGAGTATCTCGGGCAGTTGGGCCGCATCCGCAGCGAACTCCAGCGGCGGCGATCTTGACGTTTCATCCAGCCAGGCGGTGGGTGGGAGCCGCGATGGCTCTACTGTTTTCCTTACTGGCGGTCGAGGCTGCCGCGGGGATACTGAATGCCCCGTCTTTTGTCTGGAACGAGATCCGGTTGGCGCGTTCCGTAGCGATGTTGCATGGCTTCAGTCTCTATTTGGACAGAGACGCAATCGGCCCGGTAATCGGCACGCTGCATACTCCAGTGAGCCATTGCCTTTACTTGTTGGCAGCCGGATTTCATAGCCCTACCTACGCACTGCTCGCGGGATCGCTGCTGTCCGTGTTGCTCCTGTTTGTGCCGCTGGGTTGGGTATTGCTTCGGGCCAGTGAGGGTGTCCGCGATCGGCTATTGGCGGCCAGCGCCGCGTTTCTGTTCTGCGGATTCCTGATTCTGCAAGCGCCAGGCACTTTCCACACGGCTTCGATGATTCACACGGATGCGGCCGCCCTGGCCTTCGCCACGCTGGCTTGCGGCGTATTCTGTAATCCACGGAAACCCATTATGGTGCCGCAGGTTTGGCTGGCGGGCGTGGGTTGTGTGCTGGCTGTGGGGAGCAAGCAGACCATGGCGCCGATCGTGCTGGCGATTGCGCTGTTCTTAGGCGCGAGCGCCGGGGCCAGGCTGCTGGCCCATTTTGGGGCTGCGGTCGCGGTGGGTGGGGCGGCACTGCTTGGCGCGATCGTGGCATTTGTGCCGGCGCATGCCTTCCTGTTCAATACGGTCACGCTGGCGGCGCACCGCCCTCTCAAGGACGGGTATGTGGAGCTCCTGGTGAAGTCTTACCGGGAGGGAAAACTGGATGCGCTTCCGGCACTGTTTCCGATACTGCTGCTGGTGGGCTTTCA
>JBEKPZ010000143.1:0-18249 GCA_049520215.1 Bryobacteraceae bacterium
ACGTCGCCGCAGATGCCGTCCCCATCGAAAGCAAAGATGTCATCCGTTGAACTGGTCAGGGTGATGGATGTAATCGTCGCACCGCTGTTGTTGAGAATGCCGATAAGGTTGTCGTCACCCCCGCTGTCGTAAGAAGAGGCGGCGTTTGGAAACGTCGTGGTAACCGTTCCACCGGCGCCGAATGTAATCAACACGTTGCATCCTGTGTCGTTCTGCACGGTTCCGGTGGCGTAGGTGCCTGTAACCTGGAGGTCCGCAGTGTAGGTCCCGCTGACGCCCTCCGCGCCCACACTGCCCGCATAAGGAGCGGGGCAAATGCTGGCGGCAGACATTGTGTTAGCCGCAAATGCCAAAAGCATGGCACTGGGCAGCAAAAATTTCTTCATCGTCTTTTCCCTCCGAGTCTGAAACTATAATCCGAGTGTCCCGCCAGAGTTCTCCCCCCGTGGGCGAAACATTAGCTAGTATATCCCAAGCGCCCCAGCTTTGAGTCCGTTATTTTCCACAGCCCTGCCCCGATTGTGCGATTACTTACGGTCGTGGCCTAGCTGGCCGACTCTGTAAGATTTCCTTTGCCTAAGTTTCGCCTATCGAGTTCCTGGAAGTCCTGGCACGAGGGCTTGCTGCCGTATCCGGACAGCGCGAGCGGAGTAGGCCGCCGCCCGGTCCCGCCTGCCCCATGCACGGTCCAGCTCGGCCAGATTGGCCAATGTGGCGCCCACAAACGCATGATTCGGTCCCAGAGTCTTCTCGCGAATGTCCAACGCCCGCAAGTAGAGCGGCTCGGCCTTGGCGTATTGTCCCTGCACCTGGTAAATGGCGGCCAGATCGTGCAGAGCTGTGGCCATCAGCGGATGCTCCGCGCCAAAGCTGGCCTCCACTACCGCCGCCGACCGCCGCGCAAACGCCTCGGCTTCCGTGTAACGCCCGGCGTCGAAGTAGAGTTCGGCCAAGCCGTTCAACACCGGCGTCAGATCCGCACTCTGCGCGCCGGATATCCGCTCCACGATCGCCAGCGCCCGTCGGTATTGCGCCTCTGCACGGTAAAAGTATCCATTCGCCCGGTTCTGTTTCGCATTATCGATCAGGGCGATGGCCTCCCTCGCCTGCGTATCGGGCGATTCGGCCCCCATCGCGTGTAACGGGATTGAAACCAACAGCAGTCCCAGCAGCATTCCGCGCATTTTTCCCTCCTGATTGAGGGTGCGCTCCCAACGCGAGCCGGCACAAGTATTTAGGGGTAAGGTAACGGTTGTCGAAACGGTTACCGGTCCCGACGCGCGCGGCGCGGACAGCCGCTTCGGTCCCCAGAGCCCCATGCCCCCCAGAAAACTCTTGACATTTTTATTCAATAGTACTAATTATTTAGTATGCGATCCCCAAGCAAGACCCTGACCGACCAGGAGCTGGAGATCATGAAGATCGTCTGGGACCGGCGAACCGCCACCGTTCGCGACGTTTACGAGGCACTGCTGGAGCGGCGAAGGGTCGCCTACACCACCGTCATGACGATGATGAAGATTCTGGAACGGAAGGGCTACCTCAACCGCAAGCAGGTGGAGCGCGCCTACGTCTACCGGCCAACCCAGCCGAAAAATAGCGTGATCCGTGTCATGGTGCGGGATTTCGTCAATCGCGTGTTCAACGGTTCGGCGGAGCCCCTGCTCGCGCACCTTATCGAAGACCGCCACCTGACGGCGGATGAAGTCGAGGAAATCCGCCGGCTGATCGGAGAGCGGACGTGAACGCGGCATATTGGCTCGGCAACCTGGCTGCCTGGAGTGCACAGGCGGCGGGCCTGATCGCGGCGGGAGGAGCCGCGGTCTGGGCCTTCCAGTTGC
The DNA here is from genome assembly GCA_049520215.1 of Bryobacteraceae bacterium. Lineage (GTDB taxonomy): Bacteria > Acidobacteriota > Terriglobia > Bryobacterales > Bryobacteraceae > Bog-159. The sequence goes on from JBEKPZ010000143.1 coordinate 1,842, forward strand.
GCGCACCGCGGATCCGGCTGGTATACTGGCAAGCTTTGCTGGCAATCTGCCTGTTGCTTCCCGCGGTGGAACCGTGGCGCCGCGCCGTGGACGGGAAAATCGAGTTCACCACGGCAGTAGCCAGACCGGTCTCGCCGGGCCGCGCTCCAGTATATTTCCCGCCATGGCGCCAAGCTCTGCTATTCGCGCTGGTTTCCGGTTGCGCCGGGCGGGCGGTATGGCTCGCCGTGGGATTCGGCAGACTGCGCCGCTGGCGGCGGCAGGCGCGCGTGTTTTCGCCGCTTCCGCCACGTCTCGAGCTGCTGCGCACGAAAATTGCGCCCCATGCGGAGTTCCGGCTGTCGCCATCGCTATCCGGCCCGGTAACGTTCGGGCTGTCGCGGCCGATAGTCGTGTTGCCCGCTCTTTTCGATGAATTGCCGGCGGATATTCAGGAAGCCATTGTATGCCATGAGTTGCTGCACGTGCGCCGCCGCGATTGGGTCGTCACCGTGGCGGAGCAGGTCGTCCGCGCGGCCCTGTGGTTTCATCCGGCCATCTGGTGGCTGATCGGCCAGGCGCAACTGGCGCGCGAACAGACCGTGGATGGCGAAGTGGTGGCGCTCACCGGGAACCGCGGGCAGTACCTGAATGCGCTCCTGTCCATGGCCGGGAATCGGCCGGCGTTGGATCTGGCCCCGGCGGCTCTGTTTTTGCGAAAACGTCACCTGAAGAATCGGGTGGCTCTGCTATTGAGGGAGGTTACCATGTCGAAAGAAAAACTCATTACGTTCTGCGCCGCTAGTTGCGGAGTATTGCTCGCCGCGGGCTGGCTCGCGCTACACACATTTCCGCTCCAGGCGGCGCCTGTTCCCCAAGATCAGGAGTCGGGGAAGCTGCTACACAGCGTGGCGCCCAAGTATCCACAGGCGGCGCGGGACAAACGTATCGAGGGCGCCGTCGTGATGGTAGTCCACATAGACGCCAAGGGCCACGTGTCCGACCCGAAGGTGATCAGCGGACCGGAGGAATTGAGGAGCGCTGCCGTAGACGCGGTTCTGCAGTGGCATTACAACCCCCAAGCCATGACCTTGCCCGCGACCACGGAAGTGACGATGAACTTCAAGCTGCTACCGGAAGGATCGCCCGTCGTGCGACCCGACACCGTCGTGCAACCCGACAGCTACCTCGAAGGCAAGCGCGTATTGCTCCAGAACCTCACGGTGGAGGGTCTCACGCCTTCGGCGCGCGACGAGTTGCTGCAGCAGTTGCCGATCCACCAGGGAGACATCCTGGATGCGGACGGTATGCGCGCAACCATGGCCAGCGCGGTTGCATTCGACGACCATCTGCGGGTGGCCCTGCTGCTAAACCCGTCGGACGAAAACTCCGCCAGTTTGCGTGTCTCTCTGGCGCCGGCGGGACCTCCCACGCGGATTCGCATAGGCGGGAACGTACAACAGGCCAAGCTGTTAGTGAAGGTGACGCCCGTTTATCCGCCCGAGGCCAAGGCACAGCGTATCGAGGGCCAGGTGCGGCTTGAGGCCACCCTCGGTAAAGACGGCAAGGTCGAGAACCTCCAGGTACTTAGCGGCGACCCGCTGCTGGCAGCCGCGGCGCTCGATGCGGTGCGGCAATGGCAGTACCAGACGACGCTGCTGAACGGCGATCCGGTCGAGGTGGTGACGGAGATCGCTGTGAATTTCACGCTTGCCAAATAACCGGCCCGCGCCGCGTCACCGTTTGTAAATCGTGCCGCCTTTCATCACGAACACGACCTTCTGCAGCACGCCGATATCCTGCAGAGGATCGCCGGGCACCGCGACGATGTCCGCGAAGTCGCCCGGCTTGAGCGCTCCGATCCGGTCCTGCCAGCCGAGCAGCCGGGCGCCGTTCAACGTGCCCGCCTGTAAAGCGGCCAGCGGCGACATGCCGTATTTCGCCATCAGCACGAACTCGCGGGCTTGCGTGCCGTGGGGAAACGGACCCACGTCGGAACCCATGGCCATGGGCACACCCGCCGCAAGCTGCCGGCGGAATTCATGCGCGTGAAATTCGAGGATGGAGCGCTCGCGCTCGGCCGCCTGGGGCGATGCGGCGTGGTCGGCGAAATACTCGAAGATCGTGAAGGTGGGCACGGCGAAGATCTGTTTCTCGCGCATCAGCCGCATGGTCTCTTCGCTGAGCTGGAGCGCGTGATCCACCGAAGCCACTCCGGCGCGCGCGGCGTAGAGCGTGCCCGGCTCTCCAGTGGCGTGCACGGCCACGCGCTTGCTCACGCGCGTGGCTTCTTCCACGGCGGCGCGCAGTTCGGCTTCGGTGTATTGGTACGGCGTGGAGAACTTACCGTCGCGCAGCGCGTCGCGGCCGGTTTCGTAGATCTTGATGAAGTCTGCGCCTTCCTTAAACTGGCCGCGGATCACGGCGACCAGTTCGGCGGCATTGTTGGCCCAGGTGGCGTTGGGCAGCACATGCTGCGCCGGGTTGTAGCCGATGGCGTCCTCATGGCCGCCCAGGATGTCAACAGCATTGCCGCTTATGCGCAGCCGCGGCCCTGGCACAAGTCCTTGATCGATGGCGTTGCGCACGGCGGTATCGGCCGAGCCCGCGCCTTCGGTCCCCATGTCGCGCTCGGCGGTGAAGCCGGCCATCAGGTCGTCCTTGGCGGCCGCGACGGCGCGGATGGTTCGCTCCGGCACGGATTCTTCGACAGTCTGCAGGTCTTCCGCGCCGGGATGCAGAAACAGGTGCACGTGCGCATCGATCAAGCCTGGCAACATAGTGCGGTCGCCCAGATCGATCACCTCGGCGGTGGGCGGATGCGTGACCGTAGCGCCCACCTCCACGATCCGTTCACCAGTCACGAGCACCTCGCCCGGCTTCAGCATCTTGCCGGATTCGACATCCAGCAAGCGCGCGGCGCGCAGCACGATGGGCGTCTGGCCAAAGGCGGCGGCGGCGAAGAGCAGTGGCGCGCAGAATCGGAATGGGGTCATGATGAGATGTTACCCCCGCAGCAGCACCTTCAGCACGCCTTTATGCGCGGCGCGCTCGAACGCGCGCGGGGCGTCGGCCAGCGGCAATCGTTCGGAGATCATCTCTTCGACGGGGATCAGGTTGCGGCTGAGCAGATCGAGCGCCGGCTCGAAACGCCCGCAGCGCGAGCCGACCAGGGTGATCTCGTTGACGATCACGGGCGCAGTGTCCACACCCACCAAGCCGTGCACGGTCGATTTCAGAATCACGGTGCCGCGCGGCCGTGTCATCCGTACGGCTTGTCGTAGTCCTTCCGGCGAGCCGGTGGCGTCCACCACCCAGTCGTACGCCCTCTCCGGGAGCGCGCCGCCGATCGCTTCGGTAGTAACGCCGGCGCGGCGCGCGATTTCGAGCTTCTCCGCGTGTCGGCCGAACTGGTGGACGTGGTGGCCATACGCATTCAGCACCAAAGCGATAAGCAGTCCGAGCTTGCCATCGCCCAGCACGGCGATCTCGGCGCCGCAAGGCAGCGCTACCTGATCCAAGATTTCGCACGCCGCCGCCAGGGGTTCCACGAACACGGCGCGCTCGGTGGGGAGCGCATCCGGCAACGCGTGCAGATTGCGTTCCGGCAGAGTCATATATTCGCGAAACGCTCCCGGATGGTTGACGATGCCGAGGACGGTGCGCCGCGCGCAATGGCGGCCGAGGCCGCGCCGGCACCAGTCGCACGCACCGCAAGCCAGGTTGATCTCGCCGACGACGCGGCGCCCAACCCAAGGGGGCGAATCCGCCTCGATCACTTCGCCCACGAACTCATGGCCGGGCGTGCCGGCGAAGCCGTAGTAACCGCGCTGGAGTTCGAGATCGGTATTGCAGATGCCGCCGCAGAGCAGCCGGATCAGGGCGAAGCCTTCGGGCCGGTGGGGGCGCGGCTGATCGCGTATCTCGACGCGTCCGTTTTCCAGGTGTACGGCCAGCATGTTGGTTAGTATATCCACCGGCGAGTAGCACGCGCCCCGCCGCTATAATTAAAGTTCCATGCCCGCCGAATTGATCTGCTTCGAGGAGCGCTGCCACGCGCGCTTTCCGATCACCGACGTGATCTACAACTGCTCGCATTGCGGCGGGCTGCTGGAAGTTTGGTATCCGCCGCCCGTGGCGCCGCCTGCCGACCTGAAGCGCATCTGGCGCGAGCGGCGCACGTCGAACGCGCCGCTGGATCAAAGCGGCGTATGGCGCTATCGCGAGATCGTTCCGTTCCTGGAATCGTACGCTCAAGTGGTCACGCTGCGGGAGGGCCATACCCCGCTGCTGCCCGCGCCGCCCGCCGCCGCATATGGCGGCCTGGACGCGCTTACGTTTAAGCACCAGGGCTTCAATCCCACCGGTTCCTTCAAAGACAACGGGATGACCTGCGGCGTCGCGCAGGCGCTGCGGTTGGGAATGCCGCGCGTGGCGTGCGTTTCAACAGGCAACACTTCCGCCTCCATGGCCGCCTATGCCAGCGCCGCCGGCCTGGCTCCGATCGTCTTCATTCCGCACGGCAATATCTCATACGGCAAACTGGCCCAGGCGCTCGAATACGGCGCCAAGACCCTGCAGGTGGAAGCCAACTTCGACCAGATTCTGGCGCTGGTGCGTACGCTCGCCGAACGCCTCGGTATCTACCTGCTGAACTCCATCAATCCGTTCCGCATCGAAGGTCAGAAGACGATTATCGTCGAGATGCTCGACCAGCGCGATTGGAACCCGCCCGATTGGATCGTGCTGCCCGGCGGCAATCTGGGCAACACCGCCGCGTTCGGTAAGGCGCTACGGGAACTGCACGGGCTGGGCTTCATCGCCCGCATGCCGCGGCTGGCGGTGATTCAGGCCGAAGGCGCGGCGCCGTTTTACGATCTCATGCGGGCGCCCGCGCGCGGCTTTCACGCGGTGAGCCACCCGGAGACGCTGGCGACCGCGATCAAGATTGGCGATCCGGTTTCGTGGCCCAAGGCGCTCCGGGAAGTGGCCTGCTCGGGCGGCGTGGTGGAGAAAGTGAGCGAACAGGAAATCGCTGACGCGAAAGCGGTGATCGGCCGCTGCGGCATCGGCTGCGAGCCGGCTTCGGCTGCCACGCTGGCGGGCATTCGCAAGCTGACGGCATCCGGCGCCATGGCGGCCAGCGCCGACGTAGTGGCGGTTCTCACCGGCAACCTGTTGAAGGATCCCGATTACATCTACCGCTATCACACCGGAAAACTGGAGGCTCCCGACGGCGCCGCGATCCATTCCCGGTTTGGCAACCAGCCCGTTGTGGTACCCAATGACGCTGATCGGATCACCGCATTCTTGCACGGGTGATGACGCTTCCGAGACGCGCCGTACCCCCAAATGGGGGTGGCGTCATCCGGCCTCAGATGGGGGTATTGAAGGGCTCTAGTACTTTTGCTACAAAAGAACGGTGATAGCTGCCGATTTGGGGTTCAATAATACATTCCCACAGGACGTTAAGTCTATTAACAAGAAACTGATCGAGCTTTATTCCCGGCGGTCGGCCGTGGAAAGCCTCATCCGTTGTCTGGAAAGTTATGCCCGGTGCCAAACTAAGGGTGAGAGCCCTCAGCGCCTAAGAAGCGCCTGACCTGGCCGGCCAGCGCGTCGTAGGTCATCGCGCCCGGGTGATACAGCCGTACGATTCCCCCGCGGTCCAAAAGCACCAGCGTCGGGGTTGTGCTACAGCCGTATCTTTGGAAGTTCTCCGCGCTGAGTGGTGCGGACATGCTTCCCAGGGGCGCGTAAAACTGCCGGCGGACTTGGTCGATGTAACGCGCTTCCGTTTCGGAGTTGGCATCGCCGGCGGCTGTGTAACCGTAGAGTTGAGTGGGCCCGACTAGAACCAGGCCTCTCGAACCATAGGTTGCCATCAACCGCGCGAGAATGGGCACCTCCGCTTTGCAGTCGCCACACCAGTGCGCCCAAAAGAAAAGCAGCACCGGATGGCCCTTCAGCGCGGCCAGCGATGTGGGCCGGGTTCCCAGCCAGCGGCTGATGTCCAGGGCGGGCGCGGGCTTGCCCTCCAGGGTCAGCAGGTTGAGATTCTTCTGGATGCGGGGGGCCATGGGCGTGCCGGCCCAAGTGGCCATCTCGGTCTTTAGGTAGTCGATGGCCTCCGCGCGCCGGCTGCGGGCCGCCAGCGCCTGCGCATGCACTTCGATGGCTGCGCCCAGCGCGGTGACCAGCGCGGCGTCTCCCTTTCCCACTCGCTTGAGCAAATCGAGCGACATCTGCCGCGTCTCGGTGGCGTACGCGTCGGCCCGATCATATTGCTTATCGTCCAGCGTGCCGCGCGCCAGCCAGGAAAGCGCCTCGATCATTTCCGGCGTCACGCCCGCCGTCGCGCGGTAGCTCTGAATCTCCCGCTCGGCCAGCGCGAAATTCCGGTCGGCGGACGCGGCGCGCACGTCCGCCACAATATCGCCGCCGGCTGCCAGGGCGATAGGGCCCAGCCACAGCGCCAACGCCGCCGCGCGCGCCCGGTTCATGAGGCCCGCGCCGCCGGCTGCTCCCGCAGCAGGTTTAGAAAGGCCTGCGCAGCCAGGTTGAACTTCTTGCGCTTGCGGTGCACGATGCCCAGCGGGCGCAACAACTCCGGAGCATGCAGGGGCACGGAAATCAGACGGCCCTGCTCGATTTCGGTTTGCATGGCGCGCGCCGGCAGGATGCTGATTCCGGAACCCAACGCCACCGCTTCCTTGATGGTCTGGATGTTGTCGAACTGCATCACCTGGTTCACCTCCACGCCGTGGTCGCGGAAGAAACGGTCCAGTTCGCGCCGGATCAGCAAGTCCTCGTCGAAGCCGATGAAGTCCTGGCCGTTGAGATCCGCGGGTTGCAGGATCGTCTTGGCTGCCAGCGGATGCGAGGGCGGCACGGCCACGGCCATTTCTTCCTTGCGCCATGGAATCACCGCCAGTTCGCGCTTGGCCACGGGATAGCTAACCAGTCCCAGGTCCGCCTGATCGCTCAGGACCGCTTCGTAGATTTTGTCCGGACGCAGATAGTCGACGTGCAACTGGGCGTGGGGATGGCGGCGCTCGAACTCCTGGCGCAGACGCGACATCTCCGACAAGCCGATCGAGTAGATGGAGGCTACCCGCACGGCGCCTTCGGCTTGACCTTTGAACCGCTCCAGCGCCACCAGGAACTGGTCCTCGCGCCGCAGGATTTCGCGGCAGAAGTCCGCGTACAGTTTGCCGGCATCGGTGAGCGCCAGGGGCCGCGTGCTGCGGTCGACCAGCCGCAGACCCAGTCGGCGTTCCAGCTCCTGCACGTGCTGGGTGGCTGCGGACTGGCTGATGCCGGAGTGTGCGGCGGCTCTGCTGATACTCTTGGTCTGGGCGATTTCTTTGAAAAGCTTGGCTTCGAAAAGGTGCAAACAAGGTCATTGTAACATAAGTGGAACTTATGCTGGACGCGGTGCCCGGCCGACTGCCAGCCTGCCCCACATGACGCTGGCTGTTGCCTCAGTGGTTCTCCCGATCTCCCGGCCGGTAATCCGCTTCAATGTGCCCCGCAAGCTGCGCCTGATTGAACAAGACGGCTTTCGTCTTCATGGCGGCGAACAGCGGCGCCTGGTCCGCATAGTGTCGTGAATTCCGGTCCAGCGTCGCCGAGCCGAACTGATGAATGCTCTCCGACGTCAGCTTGCCCGCCTTGTCCCAGGTCACGAACATGACGAAAGTGTCGCCGGCCATCGCCGTCAGAGTGCCGTCCGCCTGCTGTTCTCCATAAACTCCGCGAAAGATGTCCGGGCCGCCATCGAGAGCCAGACTGAGTGGTCCGCGGCGGAGCCGGTTCACCTGTCCCCACTCCGGGTCGATCCGCCCGAAATGCGTCTTGAGCGTCCGGATGGCCTCCCGCAGCGCATCGATCGGCCGACGCGGAGCCTTGCCCTCCAGGCGGGAGCGGAGCACCGGTTCAATGGTCAGGATGGCGAGCGCCGCGTCTCGGTTCGCCACATTTGTTCTGCGATCCCAATGCCGCAGAATATCGTACGCCTGCCGCAGATCGGCATCTTTACCCGGATCGGAGCCTGGATCGGCGGTCATGACCTCAGCGAGGATCTGCGCCTCGTCCGACCGCACGCTGTAGGCCAGATCGTACTTGTACCCGTGAAATGCCTCCGCCGTGATCCGGGAATCCGCGCCATAGGTTTCCATCGCGCGCCACGCGCGGTTGGTCATGTCGGTCTGAATCCCGAGCGTCGGCGAAAAGTCTTCCGGCTTTAGGTCGTCGGCGGGCGCGGTCGCATGGAACGGCGTGTTGTTCGAATTGAAGACCAAACCGGACGGCGGATTCCAGATCTGCGGCTCCTTGTCGAACGGCACATAGCTGCGCCATATCAGGTCGGACCGGTCGCCGGGCAGCACCCCCTGCCAGTCCGGACCTTCCTTGCGCACCGGGAACAGGCCATTATAAATGTACCCGATATTCCCCTTCTCGTCGGCGTACACATAGTTGAGGCTGGGGATCGCCTGCAGCCGCATGGCGGCCCGCCATTCCTCGAGATTGGCGGCTTTGTCGAGACGGAAATACTGTAGCGGCGCACGAACCTCGTTCATACCCGCATAGCCGATGGCGAAGGCGCCCCGCTCGGTCTTCATCACCGGCCCTTGCGCCGCGTAGAGCACCTCCCGATGCACAGTCCAGACCAGCGGCCCCCAGATTTTCACGCGGATCTTGGCGTCGCTTTTCTCAAAGTCGCGCCATTTTCCATCCAGCCGGTACTGGTTGGGATTTGCCGGATTCACCACCAGCTTGTAGATATCCACCAGGTCGGGGCCGTTGACCGTATTGGCCCAGCCGAGATGCTGGTTGTGGCCGTGCAGCATGAACGGCGACCCGGGGAAGAATCCGCCGGCGACGTGCCAGCCTTCCCCGCTGTCGAGTACCACCTCATACCAGGAAACCGGACCGGTGTAGGGTTGGTGCGAATTGACCAGCAAGCGCGTAGCTCCGTCCGCCGAGCGCAACGGCGCTACCGCGACAGCATTCGACCCGACCGGTAGCGGCGTGTCCGTTAGCAGGAACGCATGCTTGCCGCTGTTGGAGATGGCGCCGGCTTCCGGACGGGTCAGCTTCAGCAACTCGTGGTCGAGCCCATAGAAGAAGGGCAGCTTGAAGACGAACCCGGCCACCACATCCTTGCCGGTGAACGGCAGCAGGCCCCGCGCCACTTTGGCCGGATGGAGCGCCGCGTAATAGTTCACGCCGTCGGCATAAGCTTCCAGCACCAGCCGCAGATCGGGCGGGAGGTCGCTTTCATACTTGGCGTTGACCGTTTCCCAGACCCGAAAGAGGCGGACCAGATAGTCGGTGACGGCGGCTTTGGGTCCCTCGGTCGCGGCGAACTGCCCGCGGACCGCTAGCGCCACCTGTTGAATGGTGGCGAAATCGTCTTCGGAATGCGCGAAGGCCATGCCGAATGCGACATCCGCGTCCCTGGGGCCGACGATATGCGGCACGCCGAAGTTGTCGCGCTCGATCCTCACCCGATACTGCGCAGCCTTGGCGATCAGGCCGGCCGGATCGGGCGGCGCAGGCTGGCCTAACCGGTCGGCCACGATCAGGAATATCGCGGTCCCGAACAATAGCAGTACAAGCGCGAGAGCGCCGATCTTCACATAGCGCATGAGGCTCGCATTCCAGTCATCAACGAATGTTACCGCAACTGTGGCGCAGACGATCGTTTTATGTCGTCTGCGTTTGCCGATATGCAACAGGCCAGGCCACCAAAACCGATGTCCTACCCCACCGGCGGCCGTCGGCTGGTGTGCCGCCACTGTTCGGTTCCTCACATCGATTCGCCTGTACCAGAACGGGTTCGTTGCCGGTATGCCCCCGCGTGATTGACATCGCCAGCCAGGAACACCCACTTCTCCCACATATCGAGTAGGATCGTAGCGCTCGCGTGCGCATCGAATCGCGCGCCGGTCAGATCCTCGATGGCCTTCACGCGCCCGGACATGGTTCCATCGCGCTCCCCAAACGATAGCGAGTGAGACTTATTGAGGTGCACGATCTCATGTTTCTCATTGAGGGTCGCGGCGATCACGCACTGGCCGCCAAGCACGCGGGCCCGCCCAAACCGCCCGTCGAGATTCTCCAGGTGCCGCATCCCGTTGAGGAGCGGAACGATGGCTGTTTCGGGTCCAACCGCCGGTGCGAAGGACGCCATCGCATCTTCCAGGTCGTATGCCTGTCAGGCTGAGCAGCACAAGATCGAAGGGGTCCGTGAGATTTTCCACCTGCACTGCCGGCGACGCGGGCGGACCAGAAAGGTCACATCCCTGCCCGCCTCTAACAAACTGCCGCCGAAATAGCCGATCGCGCCGGCGCCCACCACCAAAGTCCGCATGCGCCCGCGCCTACACCGCCACGCGCTTGTACACCAGTATCTTTCCCAGGAACACCTGCACGGGCTGCCCGTTCTGGTTCATCGTAGTGCTGCGAACCTTCACGATGCCCTGATTCGGTTTCGAGCGCGACGGCAGGATTTCGACGATCTCGCTTTCCACCCGCAATACGTCGCCCGCGCGTGTGGGCCGCGGCCAGGAGATTTCCCCACCCAGGCCGATGACGCCAGTGGCGAAAGGCAGTCCGCCAGTGACCAGGAGCCGCATAGCGATCGCGGCGGTATGCCAGCCGCTCGCCGCCAGTCCCCCGAAGATGCTGGCCTGGGCTGCCGCTTCGTCCCGGTGGAACGGCTGCGGATCGAACTCCGCGGCGAACGCTTTGATGCGATCCCCGTCTATGCGATACACACCTGAAGTGAATCGCTGCCCTACGTGAAGATCCTCCAGATATAATGGCCGAGGTGCGTCGTTTGCCTGGTCCATTCAACCAATCTATCTCGATTTGCGGCCGCTCACGCTTTGCGGCTGCCCTGCTCGCAGGCGCCGCACTCGCCACCAACGCCCTCGCTGCGGACCCTTTCTATCTCGGCACTTGGAAGATCGCCTCTGCGGTAGTGGCGCCCTGGGCCAGTCCTGCCCGGCCGGACCCGTCGGAGATGAAATCGCTGCTCGGCAAGACGGTCGCGATCAAGCCCAAGGAGATCGCGGGTCCCAGTATCCTCACGTGCCAAGGCCCGGCATATCAGGTCAAGGATTACCCAGCCGACTGGTTGTTTCAGGGTGCGTTCGGCGAGATGCACGAACGGGACAAATCGGCCGACCCGGCGAAGATCGCAGCGTCGCTTGGATTTCATGGCTCGTCGTGGAAGACCGTCATCACCGGCTGCGCCAACGAACTCGAGTACCATTTCATCGACCCGTCTACCGCCGCATTCGGGCTGAACGATTTCGTCTACACGCTAAAGAAGCAGTAGGCGAACACGGTCCCGGCCCCGAAGAACTGTGCTCACTCGCACTGGACAACGCCCTGCGTTATACTATAAGAGCATTTTGACTCTCATCTTCGTGTCGGGACAGGTCTAAGGGGGGCTGCGTGAGTTGGCCGCGACCCCCTTTTGTGTTTGTGGCGCCGCGTCGTGGGAGATCGATCCGCACTACCAGAAGAGGAAACATCGAATGAGAGAAAAAGGTACAGTGAAGTGGTTTAATGCAGCCAAAGGATACGGCTTCATCCAAAGGGAGAACGGAGAAGACGTCTTCGTGCATTTCTCGGCCATCCAGACGGAGGGTTATCGAAGCCTGGATGAAGGCGCCAGTGTGGAGTTTGAAGTAACGCGCGGTCCGAAGGGGCTGCAGGCGGCCAACGTCACGGCCGGCTAGCGAGCAAATGCGGGAGGGGCCTCCTCGAAACGGAGCGCTTCGGGTGGCCCCCCGCCGGCGAATCCCCCACGGAGGTTTATGAGTAAAGAAGACAATATCGAAGTAACCGGTACGGTTTTAGAGAAGTTCCCGAGCGGCAAATTCAGCGTCCAACTCGACCATGACCGCGTGGTGCTGGCCCATTTGGCGGGACGGCTGCGCCGCAACCGCATTCGCGTGCTGGCGGGCGACAAGGTCACCCTGGAGCTGTCTCCCTACGACTTGACCAAGGGCCGCATCACCTTCCGCCACAGGTAAATCCCCCCTAACACCCGCCGTCCGCGTGTACCGGTGCGGTATATTACATACATTGTCGGCCGTGCCATGCTAATAATTAGGTAGAGTTTGGCGTCCTCCGGCCACTACATCTACAGTTGGTCACAGGTATCCGTGAAGTGCCCCTTGGACCGCCTCGGGATCGACGTAACTGGCTGTAATTAGGGCAATTAGAGGACCGTAATGGCTGATGAAACGATCCACGAAGAGCGCCCCCCGCGGCGCGCGAGAAGCCGCACCCCCCGTATAATCAAGGTGGAGGGCGCAGTGGAGCGCGGTAAGAGCACCCAATCGTCCGGCCGGTCGCGGAAGCCGGCGCCCGATCCGGCCGAAAACCTGATCGCCGTCCTATCCCAAAAAGTCGTCGGGCAACCTGCCGCCACCCGCGTCATCGTCCCCTACATCCAGATGTACCAGGCCGGACTCGCCCCCGAAGGCCGTCCGGTGGGCGTCTTTCTCTTGCTGGGGCCCACCGGCACCGGCAAAACCAAGACCGTCGAGGCCCTCGCCGACGTCCTACATGGCTCCGAGAAGAATGTCCTCAAGATCGATTGCGGCGAGTTCCAGATGGAGCACGAGGTGGCCAAACTGATCGGCGCCCCTCCCGGCTACCTGGGGCATCGCGAAACCCAGCCCATGCTCACCCAGCAGAAGCTGAACGGTGTCACCACCGAGAAGTGCAACTTGTCCCTGGTCCTGTTCGACGAGATCGAAAAGGCCGCGCCGTCCATGACCCGCCTGCTGCTCGGCGTGCTCGACAAAGGGATTCTGCGGCTGGGCGACAACACCATCGTCAATTTCGAAAAGAGCCTGGTGTTTCTTACCAGCAACCTCGGCGCGCGGGAGATGATGCGCGAAATCAACCCAGATTTCGGCTTCCAATCCGTGAAGTCGCCTTCGCGCGCCGATCTCACCGGCAAGCTGCAAAACATCGCCCTGGTATCCGTGCGCAAACGCTTCTCGCCGGAATTCGTCAACCGCATCGATTGCATTATTACCTATCAGCCGCTCACCACGGAGTCGCTCTCCACCATCCTCGACCACCAGATCGCCGATCTGCAGAATCACGTCAATACGCGGCTCGGCGCGCGGTCGTTCACTCTGGAAGTGCCTCTTGAAGCCCGCCGGTTTCTGCTCGAAAAAGGGACCAGCGCCGAGTATGGCGCGCGTGAACTGAACCGCACCATCCACCGCCACCTGACGCAACCCCTAGCTACCCAGGTCGCCACCTCTCAGGTGAGTCCCGGCGCCCGTGTGCGGGCGGACCTGGCGGACGATGGCGAGAGCCTCCGCATCCATGCGGTCCAAGGCGAGGAAGCCCGCACCGCCGCGCATCCCACTGTGCTGCTGGTAGACGATAACCGCGACCTGCTCCATTTCCTGGAACGCCTCATGGCCGACGCCGGGTGGAAGTTGCTCACCGCCGAATCCGCCACCGAGGCCCGCAAGCTGATGGCCGCCGAGAAGCCCAATGCCGCCCTGCTCGACTACATGCTCCCCGACGGCAACGGCGTCGAGTTGGGCATCGAGTTTCTGCAAGCCCAGCCGCGCATGCTGGTCATCATGATGACCGGTACTATTCTCCCGGCGGAGGAAGAGGCGCTGTGCGAAGAGCACGATTTTCCCGTGCTCCGCAAACCCTTCCTGGCCTCCGAAGTGATGAACCAGATTCGCAGCCGCCTCACCGCCACCGCCAGCGCTACCCGCGGCGCGTAAGTGGGGCAGGCCCCGCCGCCCGCACTTTCAACAAACCTGGCAGAACGGCCACGTCGGTTTCTCGCCACAGAATGCAGATCAAATCGATAGACAAACTATACAAAATATTGTACCGTGAGGAATAGTGTGTCGAGACCAGAAGGATCCGGCAACCGCCATGTTTGGCGAAGTTGACTCTCGACGCTCAACTCAGAGGAGAATACTTTCGCGTGCGCACCGACCTCAATAGGCGTTTGTGGGCTTTTACCCTTACCCTGCTTTTGGCCGCGCCGATGTTGGCGACCGACGGCTACTTTTCGACGGGCTACGGCGTTATACAACAGGGCCAAGGAGGTGCCGGGATCGCGCTTCCGCAGGATAGCCTGGCGGCCGCAACCAACCCGGCGGGGATGGTTCTTGTGGGTGACCGGTTTGACTTCGGCGTGACCTTGTTTCGTCCAATTCGCGGCGCCACAATCACCGGGAACGGCTTCCCAGGCGCGGATGCCGCCTATGACGCCAGCGGAAAGAAGAATTTCTTCATCCCCGAGTTGGGATTTAACCACCTCCTCAATTCAAAGGTTTCCGTCGGCATCTCGCTCTACGGGAACGGTGGGATGAACACCCAGTACACCACTCCTATTCCACTGTTCGGAAGCCGCCCGGCGGGCGTGAATCTCGAGCAGTTGTTCGCGGCGCCGACAATTGCCTTCAAGGCCAACACACACAATGGCTTCGGTGTCTCGCTGAACGTCGGCTACCAGTTATTCTCCGCCACTGGACTGCAGAATTTTGCGAATCCGAATTTCTCTACCGCCCCGGGGAACGTGACTGACAATGGCGCCAACCACTCCTTCGGCGCCGGATTCCGCGCGGGCTGGGTGGGAACCGTCAACAAGTATTTGAACCTGGGTGCAACGTTTCAGAGCCGGACCTACATGCAGAACTTCAACAAATATGCGGGGCTTTTCGCCGGGCAGGGCGGTTTTGATATCCCGGCGAACGTCGCCGGCGGCGTAGCGCTGAAGGTCCATCCCAAAGCGACGATCCTGTTCGATGCCGAGCGCATTTTCTACGGACAAGTGAACTCGATCGCCAATCCGGGCTTTCCAATCGTAGCTCCGCTGGGCGCAAGCAACGGCCCGGGCTTTGGCTGGCACGACATCACCGCCGAGAAGCTGGGCTTGGCTTTCAAGGCCAGTCCCAAGGTGACGCTGCGCGCCGGATACAACCACTCGGGCCTGCCGTTCGATGCCAGCCAGACTTTCTTCAATCTGCTCGCGCCCGCCGTGGTTCAAGAGCACTTGTCGGCCGGGGCAACCCTGGGTCTCCACGGAGGCAAGGAGATCAATATCGCCTATCAGCACGCCTTCCGGCGGACACTGAATGGCGTCAACTCGATCCCGGCAGCCTTCGGCGGCGGCGAGGCCAGCTTGAGCATGTATCAGAACTCGGTGGGCGCCAGCTTTGGATGGGGGCAGTAGACTTTAAGTTCAAGGAGGCAGTCGGTATGATGGCTTTCCCGTTCAGCCCCTGGCCCTGGTACGTAGCCGGTCCGGCGATCGGGTTGTTCGTGCCTGCGCTGTTGATCGTAGGCAACAGGGTCTTTGGCGTTTCCAGCAGCCTGCGGCACATGTGTTCCGCCGCCCTACCCGGCAAGCTGGATTATTTCCGCTATGACTGGAAGCGAAGCGGCCTTTGGAACCTTCTGTTCGTGGCCGGCATTTTCCTGGGCGGTTTCCTGGCTTCGCACCTGTGGGGATCCGAGAACGTAGCCATTTCCGAACAGACCAGGCTCGCCCTGATGGGATTGGGCATTCACGACTTCTCCGGGCTTGCACCGCGCGAGGTGTTCGCGTGGTCTGCCCTGCTGACGTTGAAAGGGTTTGCCTCGATTATTTTGGGCGGCTTCCTGGTCGGGTTCGGCACGGCCTATGCGGGAGGCTGCACTTCAGGACATGCGATCTCGGGGCTGGCGGACCTGCAGTTGCCGTCGTTGATCGCAGTGGCGGGCTTCTTCGCCGGTGGCCTGTTGGCGACGTATTTCATTCTTCCGCTGATCTTGTGAGTATCTATGTCCACTGAACAAGCGCAGAACCGAAACGGCATCGCCTTGCTGGTTTATCTTCTTCTCGGCGTTGCTTTCGGAGTCACGCTGACGAAGTCGGAGGTGCTTTCCTGGTTTCGCATCCAGGAGATGTTCCGGTTTCAATCTCCGCGCATGTACGAGATCATCGCTTCGGCCGTTGTGGTTGCCGCCGCATCGGTGGCGTTAATCAAGCGGCTTGGGTTGAAGACCGTCTCGGGCGAGCCCATCGCGATTCCGCCCAAGACCCTGGGCCTCGGCATTCGCTATGCTGCGGGCGGCACGATCTTCGGCTTGGGCTGGGCGCTCACCGGAGCCTGTCCGGGACCGCTCTTCGCGCTGGTGGGCAATGGCGTCACCGTGATGATTGTGGCGATCGGCAGCGCGCTGGTCGGGACTTGGGTGTACGGGTTGCTGAGGGCCAGACTCCCGCATTGACTCCAAGCCTCCTTTGTTCTAAACACAGCGTCTTAAGTTATTGCGCATAGGCGGCGCAGAGTTTCGCTGGCGTCCGTCCATTTGTTGAACTGTTCCTCAACCGCCGTGACGACGTCCTCCAACGCATTGAAGTAGCGAT
>JBEKPZ010000144.1:0-22418 GCA_049520215.1 Bryobacteraceae bacterium
TTCGTTGCAGAGGGTCAAGCGCCCAGGGGCAACAAAGGGCAAGCTGGAATTGCTCTCCCCAAAGACAGACCACAGCCGCCGTGTTATCATGCTGCCCCAGGTCGCGGTTTCCGCGCTGCACGCTCATCGCCTTCGGCAAGAGGAGGAGCGTAGCCTGTGTGGCTCACGTTGGCATGAGACCGGGATGGTTTTCACTACGACTATCGGCACCATGTTGGATCAGAGGAACCTGTTGCGGTCCTTTTACGCGATCATGAACACACGGGACTCGGAAGACCCGGAGCCAGATCCCAAGAAGAAACGCAGACTGCTGCCACGCCTCCGCTTCCACGATCTACGCCATAGCGCGGCGACGCTGCTGCTTGTGCAAGGGGTTCACCCACGGTCCATCATGGAGCTTTTGGGACACTCCTCCATCACCACCACGATGAACACATACGGCCACGTTCTCGAAGAGATGAAGCGGGAGACCGCCCGTCAGACGGACGCCGCGTTCGGTCCGAGACCAGACGCGACAACCCTCGACAGCACCGGCGCCAAGGTTCAATAAATAAGTCTTAGTCCTCGATGTCAAAGAAGGGCGGCAAATCGGAGTCGCTATTCCAGGCAGAGAAGTTATTGGGGATGGGCGCGCCCGGTCCCGCAAACATGCTACCGGTGATCGAGACTTCGGAAACGTCTGCTACCGGCTCATGGCGGACAATCTCCTGGTGGATCTCGTGAGGCGGCTTGCTGCTGAACGCCGCGCCAAGCAACACGCACAACGCCACTACCGCTGCCGTAAGTTTTTTAGACATCTTGGGTCCTTTCTTTTTCTGAGTGCTGAGGACAACCTAAAAGGTAGGAAAACCTAAAGCAGACTGCGGTGACTAATAACAGCTTAGCACACGGGGGGCGGTCCAGCCACAAGGACACCCGCCTCCCACTCGATTTGGCGAGACCCTTTTATTTAGTGGCTGTCAAAATGGCTGTCAAAACTGTTCGACGTTAACACCGCTGGAACTGTAAATCTTTTAGTTTCATGGTGCGCCCGAGGTGATTCGAACACCTGACCTTCTGGTTCGTAGCCAGACGCTCTATCCAGCTGAGCTACGGGCGCATGGGAGCGTTCCTCTTCAATTTACCGTGAACGGGCGGCCTGCGCAACTGGTGCGACGCCAGCCACTCGTCCCACGTCACGCCCGATGGCCCCGAGGACTGGTTTTATCCTGGCGGCCTCGATTACGATTCGCCGCAGCGCTTGCCACGATCCGCTCGGCAGCCTGCCCGGGACGAACCCGGTGACTGTGTTGGTGGTCGTCTACTCACAGTGAGACTGCCGGTTGGCAACGCCGCCTTTACCTACCCGAACTACGCTGGCACTCTATAGACTGCCGTAACTTTGTTAAATTTTCCGGCGTCTATTATGGCGACTAGGTTATCGGTAGTTGATTATGAAATGTGAAACGACCGGTAAGGAGAAAGAACTCCATGTCAAAGTCCCTGGCTGTCTCTCTAGTATTCTCACTGCTGGCTTGCGCGCCGATGATCCGGGCTCAGGATACTTCGTCCGCGGTGCCGTTCTCTCCGGACCAGATCGATAACCTGCTGGCGCCCGTGGCTCTCTATCCGGACCCCTTGCTGGCCCAGATTCTGCTGGCCGCCACTTTCCCCGACCAAGTTGATGAGGCGGCCCGCTTCTGCCGCGCCGGCGCCAATCCCAACGACATCGATACGCAGCCATGGGATGTCAGCGTCAAAGCCGTCGCGCACTACCCTACGGTCCTCTATATGATGGCGGACAGCCTGGATTGGACCACCGCACTGGGGCAAGCCTACGTCAACCAGACCGATGATGTGATGGTCTCGGTGCAGCGCCTGCGGCAGGAAGCCCGTGACGCGGGGAACCTGATCACCACGCCGCAGCAAGACGTCGAAGTCAACGATGGCAATATCGAGATCTGGCCCGCCCAGCCGCAGTTCTGCTACCTGCCCATCTACGATCCGGGTCTAGCCTTCTTTGGTTCCGGGGGAGTCTTCGGCGGACCAGTCGTTACCTTCAGCTCCGGTTTCCCCGTTGGCGTATGGCTCAATATCGATTTCGACTGGCGGCATCGCCACATTTACTATCATGGCTGGTCTACTGGACGCGGATGGATTGGGCGGTCCCGTCCTTACGTCCATGTCAACAACGTCTATGTGAACAAGACACTCAAGAATGTCACTATGAACCGGAGCGTGATCAACCGGGCGGTAAATTACGGCAATCTGACTCGGTACAACAGCGTCCATCAAAACGTGACTTACGGTAGTTCGCGGAACGAGGTAGTAGCAAGCAATGCCGCTCCAACTAACAACGTGAATAATAAGATCATTCAGCGCAATGGGAACGTCAACGATGCGCGGATCGATCTCTACCGGGGCCGCGAGCCCGAGCAGCCCGCGACCGCCCAAGCCGAGCCGAATCGCGCCGTGGAGAACGCGCCGGCCGCGGCGCCGCCGCGAGCCACGGAGGGGACAGGCAATGCCGCGTTTGGCGGCAACCGCGGCAACTTCAGCGCGAAGGCCTCCAGCCAGCGCGGGCAAAGCAGCCGCGCGGAAGCGTCGCATCCGGCCCCCGCTGCCAGATCTTCGGGTGGAGGGGGGACACGCGGCGGCGGCGGATCACACGGCGGTGGTGGAGGAAGGCACTGATGAATCCCCGACAAGATTCCCTGACGAAAGGGCGCTGCCTGCTCCTCGCAGTTGCGTTGGCACTGCTTTCCGTCTCGCCAGGTTTGGCAGCGCAGAAGGCCGCGGCGCCCAACCAGACCCGCTTTGCGACTCCGGAAGAAGCCGTCGAGGCCCTGGCGCACGCGGCTCAAACGAAGGATCAAACTGCGTTGACGGCCATCTTCGGTCCGGACCGCGCCAGGCTCGTGACCGGCGATCCGGTGGAGGACAACAAGGCTCTGGAGCGCTTTGCCGCCAACCTTGAGAAGGCGCGCAAGCTCGAGAAGGTGAGTGACACCAAGTTCACCCTCCTGGTGGGCGACGACCATTGGCCCTCTCCCATCCCCATCGTTAAAGACGGAAACCAGTGGCGCTTCGATACCGCCGCGGGACTGGAAGAGATCCTCAACCGGCACATCGGTGAAGACGAGCTTTCCGCGGTCCTGACCTGCCGCGCCTATGTGCTGGCGCAGTGGGAGTATTTCACTCAGGCCACGGGCACTTCCCAGGATGGGTTGGCGGTCTATGCGCAGAAGTTCGTCAGCACACCAGGCAAACGGGACGGGCTCTATTGGGAGACGCCTCCGGGGGCCAAGCCCAGCCCGCTGGGAAGCCTGATCGCACAGGCCCGAGCCGAGGGTTATCCGGTGGGGCAGACGCGGCCCAGCGGAACACCCAAGCGTCCGTATCACGGATACTACTTCAAGATCCTGACACGCCAAGGCCCGCATGCGCCGGGCGGAAAGTTCGGCTATGTGATCAATGGCAACATGATCGCCGGTTACGCCCTGATCGCTTATCCCGACAAGTGGGGCAGTTCCGGAATCATGACCTTCATGGTCAACCAGCAGGGTCGTTTATATGAAAAGAACCTGGGTCCGAAGACCGCGCAGGTAGCGGCTGCGATGGCGGAATACGACCCGGACACGAGCTGGAAGATAGTCAGGGAGTGAGCGGCGCGCCCTAGTTTCGGGCCACAGACTAAAGTCTGTGCCGCCGTTATCAATGACTTAGCGGCAGATGGTGGCACAGGCTTCAGCCTGTGAGATAAGCGCCTAACTCGCCCAGGTAATCAGACCCGGCACGAAGCGCGCGGCCAGATCCGGGTGATGCGGCAGGACGCGCACGGTGTAACCCTGCAAGCCGCTGCGGCAACAGGGAACGCCGGTGGCTTCGAAAACATGCTCGCCGTAGCCCGGACTGACGGCGTGGCGCATGGGGAAACTGGCCGGCTGTACCAATTCGCCCGCGGCATCCAGCGCTCCTAAATACAGTTCCACGATCACGTCCGCCGGGGCGAGCGCTCCCAGACGCAGGCGCGCCCGCACGCCGACGAGGTCGCCCACCTTGGCCTGTCCCGCGGGACCCTCTTCCAGAGCCTCTACCCGCACTTGCGGCCATTCTTGCCGCACCAGGCTCATCCAGGACGCCAACGCGCGCGCAGCCGCGGCGGAATCCGCCTCCATCCGGGCGAACCGTTCGTAGGCCGGCAGATAGAATCGCTCGGTGTATTCCCGCACCATGCGGTGCGTGTTGAAGGTGTGGCAGAGATTCTTGAGGGATCCCTTCATCTGCGCGATCCAGCGGCGGGGCAAGCGGTCCGGTCCCAGCGCATAGAAGGTGGGGACGACATCCCGCTCCAGCAGATCGTAGAGCGCCTCCGCTTCCACCTGATCCTGCTGGCGCGGATCCTTGTAGGGTTCGCCGTTGCCGATGGCCCAGCCGATCAACTCGGAGTCCGGGCGGGGCGTTCGCCAAGCTTCGTCCCACCAGCCGTCCAGCGTGCTCAGGTTGAGCGCGCCATTGGCCGCGGCTTTCATGCCGCTGGTGCCGCTGGCTTCGAGCGGCCGCAGGGGCGTGTTCAGCCAGACGTCGCAGCCCTGCACCAGGTAGCGGCTGATGGCCATATCCTGATCTTCCAGGAAGACCACGTGGCGTCGGAATTCCGGGTCCCGCGCCAAAGCCACAATTCGTTGGATCAATTCCTTGCCGCCCCCGTCGCGCGGGTGCGCTTTGCCGGCAAAGATAATTTGCACCGGCCGCTTGGCGTCGCAAAGGATACGCTTCAGCCGGTCGGTATCCCTTAGCAGAAGCGTCGCCCGCTTGTACGTGGCGAACCGGCGCGCAAAGCCGATGGTCAACGCCTGCACATCCAGCACCTCTTCCGCGGCTTCGATTTCGGATTGCGGAGCGCCGCGGCGCTTCAATTGATCGCGAAGTTTCCGGCGGGCGAACGCTACCAGCCTCTCCCGCCGCCGCTCGTGCGTGCGCCAGAGCTCTTCGGCGGGAATCGTCTCCACCCGCTTCCAGATAACCCCGTTGGCCGCTTCGCGCCACTGCGGACCCAGGTAGCGGTCGTACAACTGGTTCATCTCGTTGGAAATCCAGGAGCGGTAATGCACGCCGTTGGTGACATGCCCGATAGGGACCTCGTCCACCGGCACACCGGGCCAGATCGCTTGCCACATGCGCCGGCTCACCTCGCCGTGCAGTTTGCTCACGGCGTTCGAGGAGGCCGCCAGATGCAGCGCCAGAACGGTCATGCAGAACTGCTCGTTCTGGTCGCCCGCGTTTCGCCTTCCCAACGCCAAAAAGTCGTGGCGGCTGAGTCCCAGGCCCCGGTAGTACTCGGTGAAGTAGTGGCCCATCAGGTCCGGTGCGAAGTAATCGTGCCCCGCCTCCACGGGCGTGTGGCTGGTGAAAATGAGGCTGGGGGAGGCCAGTTCGCGCGCCTCCGGGAACGAAAGCTGGTAGCGCTCCATGAGCCGCCGCACGTGTTCCAAAGACAGGAACGCCGAGTGGCCCTCGTTCATGTGATAGACTGCCGGCTGGACCTGGGCCGCCTCCAATGCCCGGTACCCGCCGATACCCAGAAGGATCTCCTGCTTGAGGCGCATCTCGTTATCGCCCCCGTAGAGTTCGCCGGTGATCTCGCGGTCCGCTTGGCTGTTTGCGGCGACATTGGTGTCCAGCAGATAGACCGGTACCCTTCCGGCTTGCGCCCACCAGATGCGCGCCGTGACCGCGCGGCCGGGAAACTGCACCTCGATGGTCAACGGTTTGCCATCAGGCCGGACCAGCGGCCGCAGCGGAAGATTGTGGAAATCGTTGGTTACGTATTCTTCCTGCTGCCATCCGGCCTGGCTCAGATACTGGCGGAAGTAGCCCTGCTGATAGAGCAGGCCCACGCCCACCAGCGGCACACCCAGGTCGCTGGCCGACTTGACGTGATCGCCCGCCAGCACACCCAATCCACCCGCGAAAATCGATACGCATTCGGTCAGTCCGAACTCGGCGGAGAAGTACGCGACCAGCAGCTTGCCGGCGGGCGAATGCACACGCCGGAACCAGGAATTCTGGCCCATGCGGCTCTCCAGGGCGCGCGTCACGCGCTCCAGGTGCGCCAGGAAGGAATCGTCCGCGGCGGCCGACACCAGCCGCATTTGATCGATACTGCCCAGCATCAGGACCGGATTGTGGCCGGTGGATTCCCAGAGGTCGGTATCCAAACGACGGAATAATTCGATGCTGTCGTGGTCCCACGCCCAGCGCAGATTATAGGCAAGTTCCCGCAACGGCTCCAACGGCTCGGGCAGGGACGGTATCACGTTAAACACGCGAACTGGTTTCAAGCTATTACACCCAAAGCATTCATCGGCTGACTGGGGCAGAACCGTTAGAGCCGCAAGTCGGGCTTTCAGACTTTGGCCTCCGGTATACCCCGGACCTATTCCAGTCTATAGCCGGGGTCTGCCTGTTGCAACCATTTTATGTGGGGCAGGCTGTCCGGTGCGAGCGCGAGCGGGCCGATTGACAATCGGCCGGAGCTTGCCAAGCTGCCCCACAAGTTTCACCGCGTAACCGCCCCTTACCTAGCCGCGTCCAACAAGCCGTGCGGCGACAAACTTGTCTGTTACTCTTTTTCGCCCTTCCTTTTCTCACCCTCCAGTCCTTCGCGCGAACCCGCCTGGAAGAATACGCCCTGATCCTGCAGGATCCGCCGCTGGCGCGGCAACCGGCGGCCCGCGCGCGCGTCGAATCGGCGCAGCGGCAGCTTCGCGGCGAGTTGGCGCGCCGCAAGATACGGGTCGGCGGCTCGGCCGAGACCTTGTTGAACGCCGTCTTCGTGCACGTATCCCGTGACCGGGTGGCGGAGCTGCGCTCGCTCGCCGGGGTGAGACATGTGGTCCGGCTGCCGCGCCTCAAGCGGAAGCTCAACGTGGCCGTCAACCTGGTGAACGTGCCCGCCGCGTGGAGCGCGCTCTCGGGCGGCATGGCGAATGCCGGCGCGGGAGTCAAGATCGCCATCATCGACAGCGGCATCGACGGCACGCATCCGGCGTTTCAGGATGCGTCGCTGCAGCCGCCGGCCGGATATCCGCTGGGCGACATAGCCTACACCAACGGTAAGATCATCGTGGCGCGCAGCTATGAACCGATGTTTTTCCTGCCGGACGACACCACGCCGCGCGACCGCTCCGGCCATGGCACCGCGCTGGCGATGATTGCCGCGGGCGAGACCAATTCCGGTCCGCTGGCCCCTATCACAGGAGTCGCGCCCAAGGCCTGGCTCGGCAACTACAAGATCTTCGGCACTCCCGGCGTCAACGACACCACCACCTTCGCCGCGGCGATTCAGGCGCTGGAAGACGCCGTCGCGGACCACATGGATATCGCGGTGGTGGCTTTCGGCAGCCTGCCGTCGAGTGGGCCCCTGGACACGGACCCCGCCTGCGCGACAAGCGGCGTCCCCTCCGCCTACCAGGACGATTGCGATATCCCCGCGCAAGCCGTCGAGAACGCCGTGGCGCTGGGAATGACGGTAGTGGTGGCGGCGGGCAACGACGCGCTATCCAGCAATCAGGCGCCCGCCCTGAATTCCATCAATTCGCCGGGTACCGCACCCTCGGCCATTACGGTCGGCGCATCCACGAATGCGCATATCCTGTATGCCGCCGTGACAGTCAATGGCTCGAATGTGCCCTCGAATCTGCAAACGCTGGACGCAGCCGTCGGGGATGGCGTTAAACTGGCCGGCCCGCTGACCGCCACGCTGCAAAGCGTTACCGCGGCGGACCCCACGGGGCTGGCTTGTTCCGCATTGCCCGGTGGCTCGCTGGCGGGCGCGATCACCCTCATCGAGCGCGGTAACTGCGACTTCTCGACCAAGATCAACTACGCCCAGCAGGCGGGCGCCATCGGGGTGGTGCTCTATCAAGATCCAGGCCACCCGACCGATCCGCCCTTCAGCGATCTGGGAGCCGAAGACACCGGCATTCCCGCCATGATGATCGACAACGCGGACGGCGAGGCGCTCGGGGCCTATCTGGCAGCCAACTCAAACGTGCAAGCCACACTGACGCCGGTCCTGCACGTGGAAATCGCCTCCTCCAACCTGGTCACGGACTTTACGTCGCGAGGGCCATCCATCGACTATTCGATCAAGCCGGAACTGGTGGCAGTGGGGCAAGGCATTTACACCGCTACCGAATCGCTCGATCCCACCGGCGATCTGTACGACCCGACGGGTTACACCACGGTGGAGGGGTCCAGTTTCGCGGCCGCCATGGTAGCCGGCGCCGCGGCGCTGGTGAAGCAGGCGAATCCGGGCTTCTCGGCCGCGCAGATCAAGTCGGCGCTGGTCAATACCGCGAGCATCGACGCCAATGATATCAGCGACGACTCCGGCTCCGGAGAACCGTTGATTACCGCCGTGGGGGCTGGAAAGCTGAACGCGGCGGCGGCCCTGGCGCCCGGCGCTACAGTTGTGCCGTCAACAGTGTCTTTCGGCTGGGTGGGACCGGGCTCGGCGGCGCAAACCGTGCCGCTCACCGTCACCAATACCGGCAAGACCGCGGCCACATTCACTCTTTCCTGGACGCCCGATGCCGCGTCACTCGACCCGGATACGAGCGATGTAATCGGCGCCTCGCCCAGCAGCTTACAGCTTGAACCTGGGGCGCAAGGGCAGGTCAATGTGTTCTTGCGCGGTGGCTTCACCGTGCCGGGTATCTACGATGGCGTCTTCACCATCAGCGGCCCCAATACTAACTTGCGTGTGCCGTATTGGTACCTGGAGAGCGACGGCGTACCCTTCGACATCCTGCCGGTGTACGACAGCAGTTTCTTCGGCACGGTGGGCGACACCTGTTGGTATCTGGCATTCAAAGTGGTGGACCAATTCGGCATCGCTGTCCCTAGTCAATCCGCTGCGTTCAACGGGGCGACGGGGGGCGGATCGCAATCCACGTCTTCGTCCTGTTCCTCGGCCACGGGGACCAACGGCTACGGTATTGCATGGACCAACGTGGATCTGGGGCCTTCTCCCGGCGATGAGACCTTTCAGGTCCAGGCCGGCGGCCTCACGACTACCTTCTATGCCAACGTGCGTCCGGCGCCGTCGATTGGCGCCAATGCCGTGGTGGATGCCGCCAGTTATCAAGTGGGCAAGGGTCTCGCGCCGGGCTCTTATATTACGATCTTCGGAAACGCCCTAAGCGACGCCACCGAGGACCTCTCCACCAACTTCCTGCCATTCTCCATGTCCGGAGTCAGCGTGAGCTTCCAATCGCCGGATGGCACCCAGGGCTGGCCCGGCCGTCTGTGGTATGTCAGCCCCTCGCAAATCAACGTGCAGATTCCGTGGGAACTGCAAGGGCTGACCTCCGCGCAACTAACAGTCAACGTGGCTGATGTGAGCGTGCCGTACACCATTCCGATCTCGCCGTACTTGCCGGCCATGTTCACATACGGCGACCACCTGGCGATCGCGCAGGATCAGAGCAGTTACCAGCTTGTGACCGCGAGCAATCCGGCGCAACCGGGCCAATACATCATCCTCTACGCGAATGGGCTGGGGGCCGTTGACCATCCACCGCTCTCGGGCGAGGCGACGCCTTCGCAGCAACTCGCCTCGACCCTGGTTCAGCCCACGGTGACCATCGGCGGGGTGGCGGCGAACGTGTTGTTTAGCGGACTGACGCCGGACAGCATCGGCCTGTATCAGATCGACGTACAGGTTCCCGCCAATGCTCCGGCGGGTATGCAGCCGGTGGTCATTACCCAAAGTGGGGTTAGCTCGCAGCCGGCCAACCTGCCGATACAGTAACAGTTACAATATATACCGGCGCCTTGAGGGAGCCTCTGCGTGAGACGTCTTTGGATTTACCTTCTTTCGATACCTCTGTTCGCCGGGGTCATTCCCGACCGCTACATCGTGGAGCTCACCGGCGAATCCGCGGCACAATCGATCGCCCGGGCGTTTCCGCCAAACCAGCGGCGGGCAGCGCTCGCGGGGGCTCCGGGAAGGCAGGCCCGCGCCCGCGTACGTCTGGAACAGGCCGCCGTGCGCGTCCGTTTGGAGCGGCGCGGCGCGCGCATCGCCGGTTCCGTGGATACCGTACTGAATGCGCTGTTCGTGCACATGCCGGTCGCGCGCGTGGCGGGCCTGCGGACCGTACGCGGGGTGCGGCGCGTGCTACCCGAGCGCACCTACCAACTGACACTGGATCATGCCTTGCCGCTGCACAAGGTTCCGCAGGCGTGGAGCCTGGGGGGCGCTTATCGGCAAGGCGAAGGCATGAAGATCGGCATGATCGATACCGGCATCCAGATCACGCATCCGGGTTTCAACGATACCGGTTTCCAGGCGCCGCCCGGCTTTCCGCTGGTCAACGCCGCCAGCGATGCGGCATTCACCAATCAAAAGGTGATTGTGGCCCGCAGCTACGTCAGCCTGTGCGACCCAACCGATCCGGATTTGTCGGCCCAGGACAACATCGGCCACGGGACCGGGACAGCCATGACCGCCGCGGGCGTCGAGAACACCGGTCCGCTGGCGACCATTACCGGAGTCGCGCCTCTGGCGTATCTGGGCAACTACAAAGTGTTCGGCTCGTCGGGAGGCTGCACTCAAGCGATCGACACCGCGATTAATGACGCGGTGAACGATGGCATGGATGTGATCAATCTCAGCCTGGGTAGCATCCCGGCGCCGCGGACCGATGCCGATGACACGGTGGCGGCGGTGGAAAACGCGGTAGCCATGGACGTCATTGTGGTCATATCAGCCGGTAATGGCGGCCCGGATCCGAACACCATCGCGTCGCCCGGCACGGCGCCCGACGCCATTACCATGGGTGCCATGAATAACGACCGGAGCTTCATGGCGCCGCCGTTCGCGGTGGGCGGGGGATCGTTCGCTGAAGTTCCGGCGGCCGAAACGCTGCCCGCGAGCCCCATTACGGCGCCGCTGGTAGACATCTCGCTGAAGCTGGATTCCACTGGCCTGGCCTGCGCAGCGCTGCCCGCGAACAGCTTGAGCGGCGCCATCGCGCTGATCCTCCGGGGCACGTGTACTTTTGAAGTCAAGTTGGACAACGCCCAGCAGGCTGGGGCCGTCGCCGCCCTGGTGTACACGTATCCATCCAGCCCCAACGCCATTACCATGGCTGTCGGCGCCGCCACGCTTCCGGCGGAGATGGCGAGCAGCCAGGATGGCCTCAGCATCAAGCAACTCGCGGCCACCCCGGTTCAGGCCACCATGTCGTTCACCCTGACGCCTACCGCGATCGACCCGAACAGCATCGCGCCTTTCTCCTCGTCGGGACCCAGCGTGGACCTGTCCATCAAGCCGGACCTGTTGGCGGTCGGCGAGAACATCTACGTGGCGGCCGAAACGAACGACCCCACCGGAGAGCTGTACAACGCGCAAGGCTACGTCGTCTCGCAAGGCACCAGTTATTCTGCGCCGCTGGTGTCCGGCGCGGCAGCCTTGCTGAAGGCGGCGCGTCCGGGTTTCACGCCTCTCGAATACAAGTCGCTGCTGGTGAACAGCGCGGCTCCCGCATTTCCGGCTCCCGACCAGGCGCAGTCCGTCGAGAACGCCGGCGCGGGCGTGCTGGATCTAAATGCAGCCATGCTGGCCCCGCTGGCGGTGTACCCGGCGTCCATCGGTTTTGGCGTGGGATCGGGCACTGATCAGCTTTCCGCGACGGTGCGCCTGTCCAACCTCGGCTATAGCGGCGATACGTTTCAGATCTCCGTGTTGCCGTCCGGCAGCGCTCCGGCGCCCGTGCCTTCCACCAACAGCGTGCAGCTCGATTCGGACACGTACTTCGATGTTCCGTTCAGCTTCACAGCGTCCGGACTGGGGCCGGGCGAGTATGAGGGCTTCATCGCAATTCAAGGCGCCATCTCGGGAAGCGTGGCGCGCATCCCATACTGGTACGGAGTGGGGCCGTCCACGCCGGCGCATATCACGATTCTTGATATTCCTGGCACGCCGCCGGCGGCCGGCAGCTTGGTGGATAACGCCATTCTGTTCCGCATCACGGACGCGGCCGGGATCGTCGTGAGTGCCGTCAATCCCACGGTAACCGTCTCATCGGGCGGCGGCAATGCATTAATGGTGAACTGGTTGGATGCCTACTATCCGGGCGTGTGGGGCGTGAACATCCGCATGGGACCCACGTCGGGCGCCGCTAACGTGTTCACCATCGCAGCGGGCAGCCTGACCCAGACCGTCACCATTACCGCCCAGTAAGGGCGCGGCGCCGGTTGCCTTGCCCGCCGATTGGCCTATAATTGTCCTGTGGGAGCGAACGAAGTAAAAAAGAAACTGCAAGACGAGATCACCTTGCTCGAGTACGAACTGCGCAACGAATTGCCCAGGGAGATCCTCAAGGCCCGATTGCACGGCGACCTCAGCGAGAACGCCGAGTATCACGCGGCCAAGGACCGCCAGGGGTTCGTCAACGCGCGCTTGAACCAGTTGAAGCATAGGCTGGCCGAGATGTCCATGGTGGACTTCACCAAGATTCCGCACGGCAAAGTGGGGCTGGGTTCCACCATCGTGGTCCTGGACACCAAGAAGGAAGAAGAGATCACCTACTTCCTGGTAACCACGGAGGAAGCTGACGCACCCAACGGCAAGATCTCGACCAGTTCCCCGATCGGGCGCGCGCTGTTGGGCAAGGAAGTGGGTGATGCGGTGCGCGTGCAACTGCCGGGCGGGTTTAAGGAGCTGGAAATCCTGAAGCTAACCACCATTCACGAGGCGGCGGACTGAACCATGACTTACACGCGCGCCATCGGCGTCGTCTTTGGGGCCGCCATCGACCGGATTGTCCGGTGGCTGGCGCTTTCCCGCATTCACCCCAACGTCCTGACGTTTTTGGGGCTGGTGATCAACATCGTGGCGGCCTACCTGTTTGCGGCAGGCAGCTTTCGCTGGGCGGGGGTGGTGGTGATCGGCGCCGGGCTGTTCGATATGGTGGACGGACGCGTGGCCCGCGAAACCAACCGCGTCACCCGCTTCGGCGGATTCTTCGATTCGGTGCTCGACCGCTATTCGGACCTGGCGCTGCTGATGGGCTTGCTGGTCTATTACGCTTCCATCAATCGCTTCTTCTATGTGGTGCTGACGGCCATCGTAATGACGGGATCGGTGATGGTGAGCTACACCCGCGCGCGCGCGGAGAACACCATTCCGAAATGCAAAGTCGGATTCCTGGAACGGCCGGAGCGCGTGGTGTTGCTCATCCTCGGAGCGCTGTTCGATCGGATGGCGCCGGTCTTGTGGGTGATCGCAGTGCTGGCGAACCTGACCGTGATCCACCGGATGATTTATACCTGGCAGGAGACCAGGCGGCTGGAAGAGGCGCAATTGCGGGCCGTGCCTAGCTCTCCAAAATCACGTGCGCCATCCCCAGCTCCGCCGTATGCGTGAGCGACAGGGCGACGGATTTCACGCCTAAGGCTTCGGCGAAACGCGCAGCCTGCCCATGGAACCGGAGCGTGGGCTTACCCGACGGCAGGTTGGTTACTTCGAAGTCCTGCCAGCGCACGCCCCGCCGCCAGCCCGTGCCGATGGCTTTCATGCCCGCTTCCTTGGCAGCGAATCGCGCGGCAAAGCGTTCGTAACGGTTGGCCTTCCGCTCGACGTAGGCGATCTCGGCAGGCGTGTAAATTCGCTCGACGAAGCGCCGGCCATAGCGCTCGATGGCCGCCCGAATCCGCGGGACTTCGGCCAGATCCACTCCAGTGCCCACAATCATCAGATCTACTCCCAAATTCACTGTGGGGCAGGCCATCGTTCTTCGTGGCCTGCCGAGTTCGAGCACGGTGCGCAGACGACAAACAACGATCGTCTGCGCCACACCTTCACTAGGCCTTACCCGTAGCGACTCTCTTGTGATGTTCGGCCCAGCGTTTCCTTTGCGCGGCCGCAATGCGTTTGCGCGCGGCGGCGCTTAGCACACGTTTCTTAGGCGCAGCTTCGCTCTTAGCCGCCCCTCCACCCGCTGCCTTTCCGGTGCCTAGTTGCGATTGGACCTCGCGTATCTTGCCCATGATGCGCTCTTTTTCGAGTTCATATCCTACAAGAGCCATTTGCAGGGTTGTGTGGTCCGGTTTTGGATTTGGTTTGCCTCTTGGCATTGGTTTCTCCCTCGCACACTATATCATAGGTGCCGAGGACCGAAATTATCCTGAAGCTATAATACTTTGCATGCGAGTCGTGATCCAACGGGTAAAGCAGGCGCACGTCGAAGTGGACGGACGAGTGACTGGAGCTATTGGACCGGGCTTGCTAGTGCTGCTGGGAATCGCAAAGACGGATTCCGGGAGAGACGCGGAGTATCTTGTCGAGAAAGTGCTGCGAATCAGGATATTCCCCGATAGCGACGGCAAGATGAACCGGAACATCGCGGAGGCCGGCGGTAGTCTGCTGGTGGTGTCGCAGTTCACGTTATACGGCGATTGCCGGAAGGGCCGCCGGCCAAGTTTCGACTTAGCCGCGAGCGCCGCGCAAGCCGCCGGTCTTTACGAATACTTTGTAAATGCGGCCCGCAAGAGCGCCGTCCCCGTGGAGACCGGCGTCTTCCAGGCGTCCATGCAGGTGCATCTGGTGAACGACGGCCCGGTGACTATTATCTGCGACTCTCCGGTATGAAAGCACGGGCGAGCTTCGCTCGCCTTCACAGGCTGAAGCCTGTGCCACCATTACCTGGCCAAGTACTTCTCGTAGAGGCGGTGGTGCTTGTTATCCAGGTCCACCGGCGCTCCTTTGATAAACATCTGCTTGATCTGGGTGCGCGTCTCCAGCGGATCTCCGTCGGTAACAATCAGGTCGGCCCATTTGCCTTTTTCGATGGAGCCGAGCTCGTCGCCTGCTCCCCAGATCTGGGCCGCATAGAGCGTGACGGCCTTGAGAGCTTCGTCGTAAGGCAGGCCGAAGCCGACCGCCACGGCCGCTTCATAAGGCAGGTTGCGGGGATTGTCTTCCGATCCCGGCCCGAAGCTCGCAAAAGCGAATTTGACTCCCGCCTTCGATAACTCGCCCGGGATGCTGAACGGCTTGTCATACGGGTCGTCTTCTTCCTCTGGTAATCGGAAGGTGGGCGGCAGCACGACGGGGATATTACGCGCCTTCAATTCGGCGGCTACCTTCCAGGCTTCTTCGCCGTGCTCCAGGATCATGCGCACCTTCTGTTTATCCGCGAAAGCAATGGCTTCTTTGATGTTCTTTTCCTTATCCGCGCGAATCAACATGGGGAGCTTGCCGTCCAAAACCGGCAGCATGGCTTCCAGCTTCAGGTCGGTCTCGAAGTCAGCGCCGGCGGCCGCCTTAGCTTGCCGGTAGCGCCGCGCCGATTCCATGAAGTCGTTCAACTCGCGTAATTGCTGCTCGTATCTTTTCTTGGCGTCCGCATAAGCCGAAGGCCGGCCGGGCGTCTCGGGCGCCTCGGAAGCGCCAAAACGATTGGGCATCCGGATGCGCGGGAATTCCAGGCGCATGGCGGCGGGCGCGCGCACGGCCATATCTTCCATGGTCCACCCGCTGAGGTGCATCAGGACGCTCTGGCCCGCGACGATCCCGCCGCCGGGGCTTGTAATTACGCTGGTGATACCGTTGGCGCGAGTCACCGGAATGTGCTCACTCGCAGGATTTACCGCGGTGGCGGCGCGCAACTGCGGCTTGAACAAGCCGATCTCGGAGATGTCGCTCATCTCGCGCACGGCTTCGATTTCGGTCAGGCCGATTTCGGTGGCCGAGTCGATCATGCCAGGGTAGATGTGCAGACCCTTCAGCTCGATCACGCGCGCGCCCTTGGGCACGGCGATGCGCGCGCCTACCTCGGCGATCTTACCGTCGCGCACCAGTACCGAGCCATCCGCAATCTCGGGACCTGACACCGGATGCACGGTAGCCCCACGCAGCAGGATATCGGGGCTGGCGGCGCGCAGGGAAACGAGAGTGAAGAAGATAGCCAGACAGGCTTTCATTGGACACCTCCGGGTTCTTCGGTCTTCTTGTCTTCCGTTGGTTCCGGTTTCTTGCGCTCCTTTTTCTCCTGCGCCTTCAGCTTGTCGACCAAGGCTTTCTTGCGTACTTCCTTGCCGGGCCGCTCTTCCAGATCCTTTTCGCGGTCGAAGTAAACCTCGCCGTCGATCAGTACCTTCGTGACTTTGGCGTAATTGGAAAGCGGATGCTTGTCGAAAATCGTCAGGTCCGCGTCCTTGCCCGGCTCGATGGATCCGACGCGGCCTTCGATACTCAGTTGCTTCGCGGGATTGATGGTAACCAGCGACAAAGCCTCAGTCTCGTCGAGGCCGCCGTACTTCATGGCTTTGGCCGCCTCCGTGTTGAGGTGCCGCATCAACTCGGCGGAATCGGAATTCAGCGAAACCAGCACTCCCTTGCGCACCATGATCGCGGCGTTGTAGGGGATGGCATCGAAAGCCTCGGCCTTGTAAGCCCACCAATCGCTGAAGGTGGAGGCGCCCGCACCGTGGGCGGCAATCTCCTTAGCCACTTTGTAACCTTCTAGTACGTGTTGCAGCGTGCGGATTTTGAATCCGAAGTCGTCGGCCACGCGCAGCAGCATCAGGATTTCATCGGCGCGATAACAATGCGCATGCACGTAGCGCTTGCCTTCCAAGACCTCCACCAGGGGTTCCAGTTTCAGGTCGCGGCGCGGCGGGATGGCCTGCTCGTGACGATCCAGTTTGGCCTGGTAATCGCGCCATTCTTTTTGGTAGGCGCGCGCCTCGGTAAAGGCCTCGCGGATGACATCCTCCACGCCCATGCGGCTGGCGGGATAACGCAAGCCGGGGGTAGCGCCGAAGCCGCCGCCGGGCGCTCCCGCGCGCTTGGGGTTTTCGCCCAAGGCAAACTTGATGCCGGGCATGGCGCCTTCGAAGATCAGCCCTTGGGCGTCTTTGCCCCAGCGCGTCTTGATCACCTGGCACTTGCCGCCGATCGGGTTGGCGCTGCCGTGCAGTATGTTGGCCGTAGTCACGCCGCCGGCCAGCGCGCGATAGATGTCGATGTCATCCGGGTTGAGCACGTCCTCGATGCCTACCATAGAGGACACCGCAACCGCGCCTTCGTTGATGCTGTCGGCCGCGATGTGCGAGTGACAGTCGATGATGCCGGGCATCACGAATTGGCCGCCCGCATCGATGACCCGCGCGCCCTCCGGGACCAGCACCTTTTCGCCGGCTTCCACGATCTTGCCATCGCGAATCAGGATGGATCCCTGGAAAGTTCCCTTGGTCACGGTGAGGACCGTGGCGTTGCGGATGACGGTGGTCTGTCCTGCCCCCGGCAGTGATACTGGAAGCAGCGCCAGTAGGAAAAACACGCGGCGGTTCATTGGACACCTCCCGGCGCGGAGCGCCCTTCTCTATCCCCCGGCGGCGGCGTCTCCGCAACGGGCTCGTACTTCACGCCATCGATGAACACATATTGGATCTTGGCCTTCTCGTCGAACAAGCTGCCTTTCACCACCAGTAGATTGGCGATCCTACCCGGCTCGATGGACCCTACCCGGTCGGCCACACCGTAGATTTCAGCGGCGCTGAGGGTCAGCGCGCGCACCGCGGCGGCTTCGGTCAGGCCCGCGTCAATCGCGCGTTTCAGCGCCTTCCGCACATCTTTGGCAGCCGTGCCGCCGGAGTAGAATGCGAAGCGCGCGCCGGCTTTTTCGAGAGCGGCCGGGGAGGAGGGCGCGCGATCGCGCAGTTCCAGCGTGCGGAAGCTATCCTCCTGGTCCGGGTCGGCGTCTTTGGACTTCTCGGGCCACTTCAGGTTGACCAGCAGCGGAACCCCGGATTTCGCCACGCGGTCGGCGATCTTATATGCCTCGTGGCCGCCGTACAACACCGCCGGGCGCTTCAGCTCCGCAGCGAAGTGGATCATGCGGTCGAGTTGTTTGGCATTGTCGGCGGGCAGCAACAGGCGCGGCGATTCGAGCAAGCTTTCCACGGCGCGATCGTAATTCGGCCGCTTCTGGCCAGCGGGATGGCTGGCGTAAGCCTGCATTTCAAGCTTGTAGTGATCGGCATCGAAAGACACCTGGCGGATGTAGGCGATCACGCCCATCAGCGAGCCGGGGTATGTGCCGAAGCCGTGCGCACTCAGGGTGACGTACTGTCCGGCGGGCGAAGCGACCACCATGCGGCCCTGCTTTTCGCCGGAGAGGTTGAGGAACGCGCCTTCGCCCGCAAAGATGCCGGAGGAGGGGAACGTGACCACCGAGCTGAAGCCGGCTATGGCGGTCGGCCGGATTCAGGAGGTCGGCGGCGCGCACCCAGGTGGTTGTAAAGGGGCGGAACTGGGGACCTTGTTCCAGGGGCACGGGCAGATCTTGACCGCCTCGCGGCGTGGCGGGCGTCTCGGTGCGGGGCGTAGCGGGCTGCGCGGGAGTTTCGGGCAAGCCCACCGTGCTCAGGGCATCGATCAAGCCCGGATAGACGGTAACGCCCTGGGCATCGATGACCCAGGCGTCTTTCGGTAGATCGAGGTTCTCGCCGACGGCCTCGATGAGGCCATTGCGCAGCAGTACAGTGCCCTTTTCCAGCACCGGACCACTGACGGTAACGACGCGGGCGCCGCGAAGCGCGATGGGGCCGGGCGCTTGGGCATAGGTTAGAGATGCCGCGGCCAGCAGCATGGTAATGAGGTGTTTCATGACTCTTGGGTTAAAGAGGCATGATAGTACATCTTGCTGGCTGGTGGTTAGTAGCTGGTGGCTGGTGATTCGGTCACTTACTGCGTCGCGGGATACCGCACTACGCTGAAATTGCGCAACGTGACGGTGTCGGTAGTGGTGGCGGCCATCTGGCCCTGGAAGGCCAGCACCATGTTGTACGACAGCGAGTCGTAGGCGTTCGCGACGCCTGCGGCGAGGCCCAGCATCGTTCCCCAACTCTGGACTGACAGTTGGCAAGCGGACGTGTTGGCGGCCGCTTCGGCCCAACCGGAAACGAGCGCATCGCTCACCGCTCCGTTGCGCTTCACCAGCACCGTATTCCCCCAATTGACGGAGAACGTGAAACCTGTAAGCGAGCCTTCGTGCGAATAGTCGAAGCTGATCTTGACGCGATCGCCCGGCTGCACTGTGCCGGCCGGAATCGTACAAGTCGCCAGGCTGGAAAGCGTCGTCGAAGACGTCGCGCTGCCCATACCGGCACACAGAATCTGAGGCGCGGGCGGACCCTGGGCCGTGCCTGTCGGCGTCACGCGGTAAGACGCCAGCAGGGTATCGCCGGGCTGGGGAGTGGAACCCGCCAGAAACTGAATCGTGTTGCCCGAGAGACTGTAATCCTGACCCGCCTTTTGCAGCACACCGTTCCGGTAAAGGGCCAGGCTGGAGGTAGGTGCGGGAACCGCGCTCAACGTAAAAGAGGCGTTGGCGCCATTCACCAGGCCGGCGGGCACTTCCGCATCCGTGAAATTCGGTCCGGCCGTACCGGAGCCCGCCGTGCCGCAGGGTCCTGACGAGCCGTCTACATGTACGCAATCGGAGAGGTTGCCCGGGACGGACTCCAGTGCGCCAGTCGCATCGATCATGGCAACACTATTCACACCATATGCGGATCCCTCCATGGGGCGTGCGGCGAGATCCGCCAATAACCCGATCACACCCGACTCCGGTATGGGAGCGCTTCCGCTCGTCAGCGCTCCTGGCGCGAGCGCCGCTCCTCCCGTACCCTGCGATGTGACTACGGCTTGCACGCGCAGCGGCTTGGTACTGGGCGGAACTGCCCAAGTCTCGGTGAACTGGTCGTTGCCGGCGCTGCTGAAGGTGACCGTATAGTATCCCGCGGGCGTGGCGTTGGTGGTAGGCACAAGCTGCACCATCAAATTGCCGGCTGTAATGTTCACGGTTACCGACTGTGTCGCTATCTGGGTCGTGTCCCCAGCCACGAAGGGCGTCCACGTGATGACGGCAAACCCGTTGTAAGGAGTCCCGTCGGCGTTATAAATAACGTCTTGGATCGTGGTCAGGATCGGGCCGGACATCAGCGGAACCGCCAAACAGACGGCCAGTGCGGCTAATACGAGTTTCTGGGCAGACATCATTTACCGTCCTAAAAAAAACCCGGGCCCATCAAGAGCCCGGGGGGAGTCCAGACAAACATCACGAAAATGCGAAGCCACCTAACGCCTCCAGTTTAACCACAAGACCTCGCGCGCACGCCTGGCCCAAAAATCACGATTCGGGCTAAGTTGCAGTTAACATTGGCGTTGTGAATTGAGCAAAACGATTTCTCGACGTGTGACTGAAAAAGGTCTCCTCACTTTCGCGGTGATCGGCTATACCTCGCTTTCTCAGCTCTTTCGCGCCGCGAAACTGAGGAAACCCTTTTCAGTCTGGGCATCAGATTTCAGCCTGGGCATCAGAATATCTATCAATTTAACGGACTTAACAGGCCTACCGTCCTGTCCCTGACCTAGCCGTCACCATTGGAGGTGTGCCGTTTATTATCAACATGTTGGGCTTTGTTTGTTCAGATTTAGAGGCCTGTCCCACGTGCTGCGGTAAGTGCCCCCTGGCGCTTCGTGTTTAGTACCCCTCCCCGAGCCCTGGTACTGGTCCGGGGGAAAGGAGTACGCCCTGATCCCGCCACGGGTGTAAGATCTGGTAAACTGCGCCGGGCCAAAATGGACCCTGGACAGGAGGGGGCATCGATGAAACGAATCGTGAGCGCGCTGGGCAAGCTGATCCGTCCGGGACGGGCGTGCACAGTCTTCCTGCTGGGCGCAACCACGGTGATCGCCCTATCCGCCCAGACCTTCACCACGCTGCTCAGCTTCGATTTCAGAGACGGGAGCTCGCCCGACGCGCCGCTCGTCCAGGGAGTCGACGGCAACCTCTATGGGACAACATCCAGTGGCGGCATCGATGGCGGCACGGTCTTCACCATCACTCCATCCGGCGCGCTGACGACCTTGTACGAATTCTGCTTCCTGGGCGCGTGCCCGAATGGCGGCTACCCTGCGGCGCCGCTGGCCCTAGCCGCCGCAGGGGCCTTCTACGGGACGACTGAGAGGAATGGGGGCTACGACCAAGGGACAGTCTTCAAAATCACTCCAGGTGGCGCGTTGACTACGCTCTACAGCTTCTGCGCCCAAGGCGAGTGCACGGACGGCGCCGAGCCCGCTGCCGGGCTGGTCCAGGCCGCCGACGGCAACTTATACGGGACCACGTTTTTGGGCGGCGCCAACTACGCCGGCACCGTCTTCAAAATTACCCCGAGCGGCGCGCTGACCACGATTCACAGCTTTGGCTCCAAAGAATCCGACGGCAAGTTCCCCTACGCAGGGCTGGTCCAGGCCGGCGACGGGGATCTCTACGGCACCACTTGGGGAGGCGGGGCCAACTCCGTTGGCACGGTCTTTAGAATCACCCCCAGCGGCGCGCTCACCACGATTCATAGCTTTGGCTCTCAGCCGGACGACGGCCAATACCCCTACGCCGGGTTGGTGGAGGCCAGCGATGGGAGTCTTTACGGGACAACGTTTGGCGGCGGGGCATATGCCGGCGGAACCGTCTTCAAAATCACACCCGGCGGTGCACTGACGACCCTGTTCAGCTTCGATTCCGGCGGCGGCGGCGCCCCCGTGGCTGGGCTGGTGCTGGGCACCGACGGCAACTTCTACGGGACAACAGGCTACTTCGGCTCCAACCAAGGTACGGTCTTCCAGATTACGCCGGGCGGCACGCTGACAACCCTACACACCTTCTGTTTAGAGAGCGGATGCCCGGACGGCGCAGATCCCCTCGGGGGGTTGGTCCAAGCCACCAATGGCCAATTTTATGGAACCACCAGCACTGGCGGGGCCGCCTCCAACTGCACCACCTGCGGCACCATCTTCAGCCTCTCCGTAGGCCTCGGCCCCTTCGTGAAAACACTGCCCCACAGCGGCCGGGTGGGACAGATCGTCCGCATTCTCGGGACTGCCCTGACCGGCGCCACCGCCGTCACACTTAACGGCATTCCGGCCACGTTCACGTTCTATTCGGCATCCGAAATCACGGCCACCGTGCCAGCGGGGGCCACCACGGGAACCGTCGAGGTGACCACACCCAGCGGCACGCTCCTGAGCGCCGGCCCCTTCACGGTGCTCCCCTGATATCCAGGCGTCCGCACGCGGAACCTATGGAAAGTGACAGCAATCAGCCGCCAAGCGGCAAAGGAGGCAATATGAGTAAGGCTATTGGTTTGGTGACGAGAGCGTGCGCGGTTCTTGCACTGTGCGCATCGGTTGCGATCACCCTTCGTGCACAGACTTTCGCCACGCTGTTCATCTTCGACGGCCCGGACGGCCGGGGACCCCAAGCGGCGCTCGTTCAGGGCGCCGACGGGAACCTGTACGGGACAACCTATTACGGTGGGCCCGGGTGTGGCTCCTGCTTCACGGGCGGCACGATCTT
>JBEKPZ010000145.1:0-20221 GCA_049520215.1 Bryobacteraceae bacterium
CGCAACTGCCGCTCCAGGGAGAAACTTTCAGCGATTTGGCCGGGGTTCAGGACCGCGCGGATCTCCGGGTCGGCCTCGATAGCTGCCCGGAAGTCCGATTCCTGCTCCCAGGCGCGCATGGCCTGGTCCTGTACGATCCGGTACGCCGTCTCCCGCAACATCCCGGCGGCCGCCAGATCCAACAGCAATTGCCCCGAGAAGACCAACCCCCGAGTCAGATCCAGGTTGCGCCGCATGCGCTCGGGGTAGACCAGGAGTTGGTCCACCAATTGTGTGGTCTTATCCAACAGGTAGTCGGCGAGGATGGTGGAGTCGGGCAGGATGACCCGCTCGACGGATGAGTGGGAGATATCCCGCTCGTGCCACAGGGCTATATCCTCAAAGCCGGCTTGGGCGTTGGCGCGCACCACCCGCGCCAGGCCGCAGATCTGTTCGCAGGTCACCGGGTTGCGCTTGTGCGGCATGGCCGAACTGCCCTTCTGCCCGCGAGCGAAGTACTCCTGAGCCTCGCGCACCTCGGTACGCTGCAGGTGTCGCACCTCCAGGGCGATCTTCTCGCACAGAGCGGTCACCAGCGCCAGCGTGGCGATCAGCGCGGCGTGCCGGTCGCGCTGGATCACCTGCGAAGCGGCCGGCGCGGGCAACAGACGAAGCCGCGCGCAGATGCGCTCCTCGGCTTCCGGGCCGATATGGGCGAAGGTGCCCACTGCGCCCGAGATCTTGCCCACGCGCAGGTCTTCGGCGGCGGCCCGCAGACGCGTCAGATTGCGCCCCGCTTCGCCATACCAGATGGCCAACTTCAGCCCGAAGGTGACCGGCTCGGCATGCACGCCGTGGGTGCGGCCGATCTGTACGGTGTCCTTGAACTCCAGGGCACGCCGCTTCAATACGGCTGCGAGGCGCTCCAGTCCGGCCAGCAGAATCCCGCAAGCCTGCCGGATCTGCAAGGCCTGCGCGGTGTCCACCACGTCGTTGGAGGTGAGCCCGTAGTGCAGCCAGCGCGACGACTCGGCGTGCCCGGCGGCCTGCATGCTCTCGGCCACCGCCGTGGTGAAGGCGATCACATCGTGCTTGACTTGCTTCTCGATTTCGAGAATGCGGGCGGTATCGAAGCCGGCATGCGCCCGCAGCGCCTGCGCCGCTTCCGGCGGTACGACGCCCATTTCCGCTAGCGCCTCGGAGGCCGCCAGCTCCACTTCCAGCCATTGCCGGAACTTGTTTTCATCCGTCCAGATGCGGCCCATTTCCGGCCGCGTATAGCGTGCGATCAAAGCAATAAACCTCCGTGGGGCGCGACTGGCTGGCGATTTCGAGCGGCGTCTGAAGGCCCCGCCGCTCCAGCGCTTGCGTAGCCACCAGCCGCACGATCTCGGGATGGTTGTTGTGCTCGCTGAGGTGCCCGAGCACCAGCCGCGCCGGGGAACCGTCGAAATCGCGCAACAGAAAGTCGCTCATGGTGTCGTTGGAAAGATGGCCGACCCGGCTCATCACCCGCTGCTTGACCGACCAGGGGTACGGGCCGACCTTCAACATCTCCAGATCGTGATTGGCTTCCAGCAGCATCAGGTTGGCGCGCCGCAAATGGAATTTGACGGACTCGGGGATGTAGCCGAGATCCGTGGCGATGGCGATTTTGACGTCTTCGGCGTGGAAGCAGAAACCAACCGGATCGATGGCGTCGTGCGGGATGCCGAAGCTATCCACATCGATATCGCCCACCGCGAAGCTGGCGCCGGCTTGAAAGCATTCCAGGCGTGGCCGGATTTCGCCCCAATCGACCGCTGGCGCGGTGAGCTTGCTGATGTAAACCGGAATCCCCAGGCGGCGGGCCAGGCGCGCGAGACCGGAGACGTGATCGGAATGCTCGTGCGTGACCAGGACCGCATGGAGCGGTTCGACCTGCTCGCCCACGGATTCCAGGCGGCGGACCAGAGCCTTGAAGCTCAGGCCTGCATCCACCAGAATGCGTGTGCGATCGGTCGCCAGCAGCGCACAATTACCGGAGCTGCCGCTGGCCAGCACGCAGAATTTGACGATTGTGCCGCCTCCCAGGAAACTTCAGCATACCAGCATGCCGCCGCAGTTGATACGCTGGACTGGATGAAAGTCGCACGCATCCACCAACATGGCGGGCCGGAAGTGATCAAAGCCAACGAAATCCTGCTGCGCGTAGGCGCCGGCGCGCTCAATCATCTGGACCTCTTCGTGCGCGGGGGAATTCCCGGCATGAAGTTCGACATGCCGCACATTTTGGGCAGCGACATCGCGGGCGAAGTGGTCGACGTGGGCGAATTGTGCGAGCGCGTGAAGCCCGGCTGGCGCGTGCTGCTCTCGCCCGGATTGAGCTGCCGGCAGTGTGCGCAGTGCGTCTCCGGCAACGACAACCTGTGCCGCCGCTACACCATGTTCGGCTATCGCGTAGATGGCGGCAACGCCGAATACATCGCGGCGCCGGAATACAGCGCCATCCAGATTCCGGACGACATGAGCTTCGAACAAGCCGCCGCCGTGCCGCTGGTGTTCCTGACGGCGTGGCACATGCTGATGGCGCGCGCGCATCTGCAGCCCGGCGAGGATGTGCTGGTGCTGGCGGCTTCAAGCGGCGTGGGATCGGCCGCCATCCAAATTGCGAAGCTGTTCCAGTGCCGCGTGATCGCCACGGCCGGCGGCGAAGCCAAGATGGCCAAGGCGCGCGAACTGGGCGCCGATCACGTGATCGACCATTACCAGCAGGATATCTCGGCCGAAGTGCGCAAGATCACCGCCAAGCGCGGCGTGGACGTGGCCATCGAGCATGTGGGCACGGCGACGTGGCAAAAGAGCGTCGAATCGCTCGCGCCCGCGGGCCGCCTGGTCACCTGCGGCGCCACCACCGGCTTCGACGCCAAGGTGGACCTGCGCTTCCTATTCAGCCGCCAGCTTTCGCTGCTGGGATCGTTCATGGGGACCATGGGAGAGCTGCACCGGGTGTTGCAGTTCGTGTTCCGCGGGCAGTTGAAGCCGGTGATCGACCGGGTTTATCCGCTGGCGGAGATTCGCGCGGCGCACGAGCGGCTGGAGGCGAAGGAGCAGTTTGGCAAGGTGGTGGTGGCGCCGTAGGAATGAGGCGGGCGGCTCAGAATTGGCCGCTGGTCTGGCCGGTTTGGTATAACTAAGATGCGCACCAATGAAGACGGCTATTTCCCTGGAAGACGAGTTGCTGATAAGGGCGGACCGCACCGCGCGGCAGATGGGAATCAGTCGCAGCCGCCTACTCTCGCTCGCCCTCGAGAGCTACCTTCGTAAGCGGCGAAATAAGGAAACGCTAGATCAGTTGAACAGGGTCTACGCCGGCGATCCCAGCCCGGAGGAACGGCGAACCGTCGCGGGGATGAAGCGGCGTTTCCGGTCGACGATTCAGGAAAGCTGGCGAGCTTGATTCGCTAGGGCGAAGTCTACTGGATCGATTTCGGCGTGG
This sequence comes from Bryobacteraceae bacterium, assembly GCA_049520215.1. GTDB lineage: Bacteria > Acidobacteriota > Terriglobia > Bryobacterales > Bryobacteraceae > Bog-159. The sequence continues at coordinate 3,458 of JBEKPZ010000145.1, forward strand.
CGGCCGGATCGGCCCCGGCCGAACGTCATCCCTGTGTCGTAGTGCAGAGCGATCTGTTCAACAAGAGCCGCATCATGACGACCGTAGTGTGCCTCATCACCTCCAATCTGGCTCGCGCCGAGGCACCCGGGAATGTGTTGTTGGAACCAGGCGAGGGCAACCTCAAGAAGGCGAGCGTGGTCAATGTTTCTCAGGTCGTGACCGTCGACAAATCGGAACTCTCCGAGCGGGTTGGGCGCTTGCCAGTCGGCAAGGTCGATGCCATCTTGCGAGGGCTGCATCTATTGTTCGACCGCGTCTGAGACAAAGCGTTTGCAGAGGCGGTGCCCTCGTGTCCACGGCCATCGGGACGTGGCTTGCTCGAACGGCTGCGCCCGCGGGCGGCATGTCGGGGCGGCTGCGGATGGCGGCTTGGCGGCTGTCACAAGAGCATGCGGGCCGCAGCGCCCGCCGCCCCCTATAATGGTGGTGAATCCAATGTCCGGTCCCTCCATTGTCATCAGCGCCACCTTCTCGGCGGATGCTATCGAAACGACGCTCGCCTTCTGGATGCGCGAGCTGGGTTTCGAATACGGCATCCGCATGGCGCCCTATAACCAGGTGTTCCAGCTTTTGCTGGACCCGACCGGCGCGCTGGCGGCCAACCGCGACGGCGTCAACGTGGTGCTGGTGCGGTTCGAAGATTGGGCCCATGACCTGGCGCGCCTGGAAGCCGACATCCAGCATTTCGCCGTCAGCCTGAAGGCGGCCGCGCAGTCCTTCGCCGCGCCGCTGCTTGTATGCATCTGTCCGGCATCGCCCGGCTTCGACGCCAGTTTTCAGAACCGCCTGGAGGAGCTTGTCGGGGCCGCCGTTGCCGATCTCGGCACCGTCCACCTGGTGACGCCCCAAGAAACGGGCGCGCTGTATCCGGTATCGCAGCCGCACGATCCGCTGGGCGATAAGCTGGGCCACATCCCCTACACGCCGGCGTATTTCGCGGCGCTGGGCACCATGGTGGCGCGCAAAATCCATGCGCTGCGCACGCCGCCATTCAAAGTCATCGCGCTCGATTGCGACGATACGTTGTGGCGCGGCATTTGCGGCGAGGACGGGCCGCAAGGCGTGGTGGTGGACCCGCCGCGCAGGGCGCTGCAGGAGTTCATGCTGGCGCAGCAGGCGCAGGGCGTGCTGCTGACCCTGTGCAGCAAGAACAACGTGGAAGACGTGCTGGACACCTTCCGCCTGCACCCCGAGATGGTGCTGCGGATGGACCATTTCGCCGCATGGCGCATCAACTGGTCGCCCAAGGCGGCGAACCTGGCGGCGCTGGCCGAAGAACTGGAACTGGGTCTCGACAGCTTCATCCTGGTGGACGACAATCCGCGCGAGTGCCGCGAAGTGGAGGCGAGCTATCCGCAGGTGCTGACCCTGACGCTGCCGCCGCGCGATGAGGAGATCCCCGAGTTTCTGCGGCACGTCTGGGCTTTCGACCGGTTGCGGGTGACCGAAGAGGATCGCGCGCGTCCGGCGATGTACGCGCAGTCGCTCGAGCGCCAGCGCGCCGAAAGACAGGCCGCCAGCCTGGACGATTTTCTCCGGAACTTGCAGCTTGAAGTGCGCATAGGGCCCATGTCGCCCAAGGACCTGGCGCGCGTGGCGCAGTTAACGCAGCGCACCAACCAGATGAACTTCACCACCGTGCGGCGGTCGGAGAGCGACATTCAGGCGCTGCTCGAATCGGGCAAGGCGGAATGCCTGACCGTGCACGTGAGCGACCGCTTCGGCAGCTACGGTCTGGCGGGCGCGATGCTGTTCCGGGGTGGCGTGGATGCGATTTCGATCGACACGTTCCTGCTGAGTTGCCGCGCGCTGGGCCGCGGGGTGGAGCACCACATGCTCGCGGCGCTGGGACGAATCGCGCTGCAGCGGGGCCTGGCCGCCGTGGAGGCCCGTTTTGTGCGCAGCCAGCGCAACCGGCCGGCACTGCTGTTTCTGGAGAGTGTGGGCTTGGCATTCCAGAGCGTGCGCGGCGAGGCGCTGCTGTTCCGGTTTCCGGCGGAGTTCGCAGCCGGAATTAAATACGAGCCGTCGACCACGCTGCGGCCGGCGGCCGGAGCGGCCCCGCAACCTTCGGCCGTCAGCCGCGATGGAATTCCGTACGCGCGGATCGCCAGCGAATTGCGCAACGTCGAACAGATCATGGGGCGCAGTGGGGCGGACTTCAGTCCGCGCGGGACTTTAGTCCCGCAGTCCTCTTCGCCGGACCCGCCGCGCTCGGACCTGGAGCGGCAACTATGCCGCATCTGGTCCGGCATGCTCAGCGTCGAGCCAGTGGGCATTTACGACAACTTCTTCGATCTCGGCGGCCACTCTCTGTTGGCCGTGCAGCTTCTCTCGCGCCTGAAGGAAGAGCTCGGCATCGAGCTTTCGCTCGATGTGGTGTATGGCGCGGACTTCACCGTGGCGGAACTGGCCAAGGCCATCGAGTTGCGCGAAATCGAGATGGCGGGCGCGGAACGGTATGCCGCTTTGTTGGCCGAAGTGGAAAGTCTCACCGACGAGGAAGTGCGCGAACTGCTGGCCGCCGAAAGCGGGGAAGCGCCCTACTGAGCGATGCGCATTCTGCTGACTGCCAGTGCATCCTACGTGCCGCCCCGGGGAGGCGCGACGCGCAGCAACCTCCTGTGGCTGGAGCACATGGCAGCGCGGGGTCACGCGTGCCGCGTGGTGGCGGGCGCGCTGGCGGAAAGCCCTGGCAAGCGCGCGCAGATGGCGCAGGAAGGTTTGGACCAGCAAACGCTCATGGAGCGCGGCGTGGAGGTGCATGAGGTCGCGGAACGTGCGCGGCAATCGTCAGTCCTGCGCCAGCAGATCCGCGAATTCCAGCCGGATTGGGTGCTGGTTTCGTCGGAAGATCTGGGCCACGCGCTGCTTCGCGAAGCGCATGAATCTGCGCCCGGACGCGTGGTTTACCTGGCGCACACGCCGCAGTTCTTCCCGTTCGGGCCGGCGAGCTGGAACCCCGATCCGAGCGCCACGGAACTGGTGGCGCACGCGGCCGCCGTGGTGGCCATCGGGCATCACACCGCCGCGTATATATGCCGGCACACGGGACGCGAAGCCGTGGTGATCCATCCGCCGATTTACGGCAGCGGACCGTTTCCGAATCTGGCCTCGTTCGACACGGGCCTGATCACGATGGTCAATCCGTGCGCGGTGAAAGGCATCTCGATTTTTCTGGCGCTGGCGGAGCGCTTCCCGGCGTGCGGCTTCGGCGTCTTGCCTGGATGGGGCACCACCGCTGGCGACCGCGCGCAGATGGCCGCGCAAGCCAACATCGCCTTACTGCCGAACTGCCGCTACATCGCGGAGTTTCTGGGCCGCACGCGCATCCTGCTGATGCCCTCGCTGTGGTACGAGGGATTCGGACTGACCGTAATGGAAGCCATGCTGCACGGCATCCCGGTGATTGCGAGCGACGCGGGCGGCCTGGTGGAGGCCAAGATGGGAACGCCTTTCGTGGCGCACGCGCCCGCCATCGAGCGGTATGCGCCGGTCTTCGACGAGCACTCGCTGCCGCAGCCGGTGATCGGGCCGGTGGACCTGCGGCCGTGGGAGGAGGTGCTGCGCGCGCTGACGACCGATGGCGCACTGTACCAACGGGTTTCGGCGGCTTCGCGGGAGGCCGCGCTCGGTTTCGCCGGCAGCCTGGATGCCGGGCGCATGCCGGAGTTTCTCGAATCGCTCAAGCCGGGCGAGCGCGTGCGGGAGCGTCCTTCGCTGGCCAACCTGTCTGGGGAGAAGCGGACCCTGCTGTTACAGATGGCCCGCGGCCGGAAGCACTGAATGCGCATCCTGCTGGCCCAAAACGCGCTTTACTATCCGTCGTACGGCGGCGGCGACCGGTCCAACCGTTTACTCCTGGAGGCGCTGGCCGCGCGCGGTCATGAATGCCGCGTGGTGGCGCGCATCGCCCGCTTTGGCGCAGCCGGACACGCGCAATATCTCGGCGAACTGGAGGCGCGCGCGGTTTCGCCGCTCTCTACCGACGGTGGTGTGGTGGTGTTTCGCCGCGCAGGGGTGGAAGCGCACGTGGTCACGCATCATCCCAATCTGCGGGCGTACTTCTCGGCACAGATTGCGGAGTTCGCTCCCGACGCGATTCTGACTTCCACCGACGATCCCGCGCAACTGCTGTTGGAGGTTTCAGTACGAGCGGACGCGCCCACCGTGTACCTGGCGCGCGCCACGCTGGCGCTGCCGTTTGGCCCAGATTGCGCCTTCCCCAGCGCGGCCAAGACGGAGGTGCTGCGGCAGGCCGGCGCGGTCGTGGGAGTGAGCCGGTACGTCGCCGATTACATCCGCAAGTGGAGCGGAATCCCGGCCGTGCATGTGCCCATCTCGTTGCTGGACCCGCCACCTTATCCCGACCTGGGCCGCTTCGAAAACGAATTCGTCACGCTGGTGAATCCGTGCGGCGTGAAGGGGATTTCGATTTTCCTGGAGCTGGCGGATCGCATGCCCCGGGTGCGGTTTGCGGGCGTACCCACTTGGGGGACCACGCAGGCCGACCGCGCAGCGCTGGCGAGGCGCGCCAACGTAACCCTGCTCGATCCCGTGGATAACGTGGACGACATCCTCCGCCGCACGCGCGTGCTGTTGGTCCCTTCGCTGTGGGCCGAGGCGCGGTCGCGGATGGTGGTGGAGGCCATGCTAAGGGGCGTGCCGGTGATTGCCAGCGATATCGGCGGCATCCCGGAGGCCAAACTGGGCGTGGATTATCTGCTGCCGGTGCGGCCGATCGAAAAGTATCGGGCGCAGCTCGATGAGCAGATGGTGCCGCTGGCGGACTTGCCGGCGCAGGATATCGGGCCGTGGGAAGCGGCGCTTGGGCGGCTGGTTTCGGATCGCACGCACTACGACGAACTTTCGCGGGCATCGCGCCAGGCAGCGCTGGCCGACACAGCAGGCTTGAGCGCGGGACCGTTCGAGGAGCTACTGGAAAGGAGGGCGGGCTTAAGCCCGCGAGGGGCTTTAGCCCCGCTTCCGGTGCGCGAAGCGCCGCCTGCCAATGCGCTGGAGCGCCTCTCCCCGGGGCGGCGCAAACTGCTGGCCTTGCGGCTGCGCGGGATCTCCGGCGAAGGGCACGTTGCGGCTGGCGCGCTGCGCCTGTTCTGCTTCCCGCACGCCGGCGGCGGCGGGGCGGCGTTCAAAGGCTGGGCGGAACGGCTGCCGCCATCGGTTGTGGTTGTGCCAATGCGTCCACCGCCGCGCAGCAAACCGGTCAATATGGCCGAGTTGGTAGCCGCGTTGGGCGATTCCATCGAGGCGTATCTGGACGAACCATTCGCATTCTTCGGACACAGCATGGGCGCGGTGGTGGCCTTTGAGCTGGCGCGCCTGCTGCGGCGGCGCAATCGGCCGTTGCCGCGCATGCTGGTAGCTTCGGGCGCGCGCGCGCCGCGGTTTCGTCGAGGACATGTGCCGGGGCCCGAACCCGGCGAAGCGGAATTCGTGGAGGCGTTGCGGCGGTTGCAGGGAACGCCGCGCGAAGTGCTCGACAATCCCACTTTGTTGCAACTGATCCTGCCGGCATTGCGCGAGGATGCCGCGATATACCGCAATTACATCTATGCCGAAGAGCCCCCGCTCGATTGTCCGATTCGCGCCTATGGCGGATCGGAAGATCCGAACGTACACCGGCAGCACCTCGAAGGATGGGCGGCGGAGACCACGGCGGCGTTTGCAGTACGGGTATTTCCTGGCGGCCACTTCTACCTGCAGACTCACCGCCAGGAGTTTCTCGCGACGCTGGCGCTGGATTTGACTGCGTGAAGTGTACCGGTTTACGCCGTCTCTCGCGTCTCTTGGCTTTGGTAGTATCTGGATAGCTAGCCGAGAGACTGTCTTAACATGCGCTTAACATACTTAGCACTCCCCATGTCTGTATTTGCCGCGAGCCTTGCCTGGGCGCCCGCTGCCAGTGCGGCTACGCCAGCCGCGACGCGATGGATCGTGCTTCTGAACGAGAAACCCGTGGTGGAGCGGTACCCGGGGAGGATCGAGAAGACGCGCCTCGCCGCGGAGCCTTACCGGCAACATCTGCAGCAGGTGCAAGCCGGCCTTCGCCCGCAGATAGTAGGCATGCAGGTGCGCGTGACCGGCTCGTTGCAACACCTGCTGAACTGTATCTTCGTGGTGGCCACGCAGTCCCAAGCCACGGCGCTGCGCAAACTACCCGGAGTGAAGGCCGTGACGCGGCTGCGCCAGTACCGCAGAGCGGACCAGGACAGCATGAGCAATGTCTCGCAGGCTTGGGCTGCGTCGCCAATCGGCGGCGAGACGAATGCGGGGGCCGGCATCAAGATTGGGATGATCGACACCGGTATCGACCAGACTCACCCGGCGTTTCAGGATCCCACACTCACGCCACCCAGCGGTTATCCGATCTGCGACGTGCGGCCATCGGACTGCCCCACGCTGCCGTCCCAGTGCGCGTATACCAACAACAAGATCATCGTCGCCCGCAGTTACGTCTGCGAGATTGTATTCGCCGATGCGACCAACTCGGCTGACCTGGCGGCGCAGTCGCGGCCGGACGATGTTAGCGCGCGAGACTTGGTGGGCCATGGCACGGGAACGGCTTCGGTGGCTGCCGGAATGCCGGTGACTTACAATGGGACCACTATTACAGGGGTCGCGCCCAAAGCGTTCCTGGGTAACTACAAAGTATTCGGCTCGGACGATGTCAATCCGAATGGCGCGGGAAACATTTACCAAGCGCTGGAGGATGCGGTTACCGACGGGATGGACGTGGTCAACATGTCTCTTGGCAGCCCCGCTTGGTACAGCGGGCCGCTCGACGAAGACTCCACTTACTGTCCGAGCACCGGCTTGCCAAACTCGCCGATTCCGATTCCAACGGACTCCTGCGACCCGCTTGCCTACGAAGTGGAAAACGCCATGGACAACGCGCTGGTGACTGTGGTGGTCGCTGCCGGCAATCAGGGCATAAACGGTTATCAGGCCAATTATGGGTGCAGCTCGCCTCCATGCTATCCGCTACCCACCTTCAGCACCATGGCTTCCCCAGCGGATGCGCCTTCCGCCATCGCCGTGGGCGGCATCCAAAACGACGTCACCTACGTCGAGCGAGTGGAAGTAGCCGGCAGCGGAGCGCCGCCGGACGTGCAGGCGATCGCGGCACTTGAAAGCTACGACGGGCCCGCGCCTCTGACGCCGTTGACCAAGCAACTTGTTGACGTTACCCAAGCCGGAGATAGCGACGGGCTACTCTGCAACCCGGTGGGCGCGACGGCCCTTTCGGGCGTATTCGTTCTGGTGCTGCAAGGAACCTGCAGCGACGCTACCAAGGTGACCAACGCACAGAGCGCGGGGGCGGCGGGTGTAATTGAGATTGCCGATATAAGCGGCGCCGCGCTCTACCCGCCGTTTGGACTTGCCGGCACGACCATTCCCACGTTCATCATAGACCAGACCGACGGCGCAAACCTGAAGAGTTATATCGATGCCAATCCGGGCGCCAAGACAACCCTGGATACCACGCCATACCAGGCGTCCGCGGCATCCCAGGGATTTTCACCTTACTCTATGGCGATCTTTTCCTCCCGCGGTCCGGTGAATGAGACGGGCGCGCTGAAACCGGACCTGGTGGCCGCCGCTACAGACTTCCTGATGCCCGCGCAAAGCTACGATCCCTACGGGGAGCTATTCAGCTTCTTTCGGTACGGCATTTCGCAGGGGACAAGCTTTGCCGCTCCCATGGTGAGCGGAAGCGCCGCCCTGGTAAAGCAGTCTAATCCGAATCTGACTCCGCTGCAGATCAGGTCCGCCTTGGTGAATACCGCGTCTCTGTCGAACCTAACGACATCCGATGGATCCACGCAGGCCTCCGTGTCGGAGGCGGGGGCGGGACTGTTGCAGACGCAAAACGCGGTCGTCTCCACCGTGCAGGTGGTGCCATCGCCGGGCAGTTCCTACAACCCCTACTTCGGCGCAACCATTTCCTTTGGAACGGTGGGTACCCCATCGATCACTCCGTCGGGGAAACTGACACTCGATAACACGGGCACCAGTCCGGTTACTTTGACGATGAGCGTTCAGCAGAGCGCCAACTACTCTACGACCGCAGCCGCCGTTTCGGTCAGTCCGTCAACTGTGACCATCCCGGCGGGCACTCCCAGCAGCCCTGGCCAAGCCAGCGTAACGGTAACGGTGAGTCTTGCCAATGGCGCCACGCTGCCGCCCGGACGCTTTGAGGGCGTCATCGCCGCGACAGGCGGGCCGGTTCCGCTCACGATTCCGTACATGTACCTGGCGCCCAGCGGCATTCCATACGATGTGATTCCGCTCAACGCTACCCAACCGGGCCAAGGTTACATTGCATTCGATGGCGCCGTGGGCGCTTATCTTCCGTGGGAGTATCTGGGATGCACCAACACGAACAATAGCTGCGTCAACGATTACGGCCCAATAGCCATTCAGGTGGTCGATCAAACCGGGGCGCCGGTTGCCAATGTCCCTGTTGAATGGGGGGTAACGGAAGGCGCCGGATTGCTCGATGCAAATGACTCGGATAGCTATACGAACTCCAACGGCGTGGCGGGAGCAGCGTTCGTTTTGGGGTCGTCGCCGGGGCCGCAGGAATTTGCGGTCCTGGTGGATGGGACTTACGAATTGCCTTTCGACGGCTATGCGCGCGTGGCTCCGGCGATCAATGCGGGCGGCATCGTGGACGGCGCCAGTTTCAAGCTCACATCGGTGGCGCCCGGTTCCTGGATTTCGGTGTTCGGCACCAATATGTCGGACACTACGCAGGGTAATAGTGGGGTAAATGTCGCGTTCGACAATTGCTCACTGTGCAACGTGGTGAACCAGGCGTTGCCGATGGGCATCGACGGCGCTTCCTTCAGCTTCGATACGTCGAGCCAAAGCTTGCCGGGACGTTTGAATTATGTGAGCCCGACGCAGCTCAATCTCCAGGTTCCATGGGAATTGGCGGGTGCTTCGGCAGCAGTCAAATCGATCGTCAACTACACATACGGCGCGGAATATGCTCTTTCGCTCGCCCAATACTCGCCGGGCTTCTTCGTGATTGACACGGCCAATGATGTGGCCGCACTCGACTTGAGTTACAACCTGGTCAACTCCGGCAATCCGGTGGCGCGCGGCGACTATGTGCAGTTGTTCCTGAACGGGCTGGGACCGGTGTCGAATCAGCCGGGGGATGGTCTGGCGGCGCCGAGCGGTTCGCTGGCGCAGACCACGGCTACTCCGACAATCACGATCGGCGGGCAGGCAGTCGCGACGCCCCAGTTCAGTGGTCTGGCGCCGGGGTTTGTGAGCTTGTACCAGGTTAACGTCCAGGTGCCGGCGGGTATTTCCTCGGGCGCGCAACCGATCACTTGCACTATCGGCGGAGTGACTTCCACTACGGCACAATTGTATGTAAAGTAAGAATTGTGGGGCGGGACTCCAGTCCTGCGGCCGGCGTCCACGCCGGCCTGCGTCCGTGGCGGACGCGCAGACCTGGAGGTCTGCCCCACAAGGAGATGCGCTATAGTGAATGACTATAGCCATGTTCGACAAGGTCGCTGTATTCGACACTACTCTGCGCGATGGTGAGCAGGCCGCTGGCACGCGGCTGGGCAGCCGGGAGAAGCTCATGATCGCACGGCAGTTGGCGCGGTTGAAAGTGGACATCATCGAAGCCGGATATCCGGCGTCGTCGCCGGAAGACTTTGAGGCCGTGCAACTGCTCGCGCAGGAAATCGAAGGGCCGGTGATCTGCGCGTTGTCCCGCGCGGTGCCGTCCGACATCGAGGCTTGCGGGAAAGCGCTGGCGAAGGCCAGACGGCCCCGCATTCATACCGGGATCGGCGTTTCCGATATCCATGTGCTTGGAAAGTTCCGCGACGAACGCTACGGCAGAGACCTGGCTGAGAAGAAAGTCACCATGCTGGCCATGGCCGTCGAGGCGGTCAAGCTGGCCAGGAGCTATGTGAGCGACGTGGAGTTCTACGCGGAAGACGCCGGCCGCGCCGATCGGAGTTATCTCTTCGAGATGCTACAGGCGGCCATCGAGGCCGGAGCCACCGTAGTCAATATTCCCGACACCACCGGCTACACGGTGCCGGAGCAATACGGCGCACTGATCCGCGCGGTTCGCGAGAACGTGCCTAACATCGCACGGGCGGTCATCAGCGTGCACTGTCACGACGACCTGGGCCTGGCGGCGGCCAACACCTTGAGCGGTGTGATGAACGGCGCGCGGCAGGTGGAAGGCACCATCAACGGCATCGGCGAAAGGGCCGGCAATGCCGCGCTGGAGGAAGTGGTGATGGCTCTGCGCACGCGCCGCGACTACTACGGTGTGGATACCGGCATCGATGCGCGGGAGTTTTGCCGGACCAGCCGGCTGGTGGGAGACATGCTCGGCATGCCCGTGCCGCCGAATAAGGCCGTGGTGGGCGCGAATGCGTTCTCGCATAGCTCAGGTATACATGTGGATGGGTTCCTGAAGGAGCGGGAGACCTATGAGATCATGCGCCCGGAGGATGTGGGGCTTGCAGAGAGCCGCGTGGTACTGACCGCGCGCACCGGGCGCCATGGACTGCGCGACCGCCTGGAGAAGCTGGGTTACTCGATATCGCAGGAGGAATTGAACCAGGCTTATCAGCGATTCCTGACCGTGGCGGACAAGAAGCAGGAAGTATTCGACGAGGATCTGATCGCCATCTTACGCGATGAGATCCGTCCCGCCGTGGAAACTTACAAGCTTGAGTATCTGCATATCTATAGCGGGACGTCGGCGATACCGACGGCGACCGTGAGGGTGCGGATGGGCGAGGAGACGCGCGAGGGCGCGGCCATTGGCGACGGTCCGGTGGACGCCGTGTGCAAGGCGATCTCCGGAGTGACGAAGAGCGGCGCCAAGCTGGTGCGGTACGAGATCCGCGCGGTGACTAGCGGGACTGAAGCGTTGGGCGAGGTTACGGCGCAGCTTGAGGAGGACGGGCGGAAGGTGGTGGGACGCGGCGCTTCCACCGATGTGATCGAAGCCAGCGCCAAGGCATATGTGGACGGACTGAATAAGCTGGCGAATCTGGAATCGAAGCGCGCCGCTACTTGAGCGTGGCGCCGAGTGTGGCAATGGTGGCGCCCCATCCGCCGGCCTCCGGCGGCGCGTCGCCGTACGACACCACAAAACCGGTGCGGGCCAGGACCGTGCGCACGATTTCGCGCTGCACTCCGATGCCGCGGCCGTGAATGATGCGGATGGCGCGGAAGCCCAGGCGGTGCGCCTCCTCCAGGTAGGCCTCGACCACACCCTGGACGTCGCGCGGCGGCACGCTGTGCAGGTCGAAGACATCGGTGATGGGGATGCGGATTGGTTCGCCGGGATCTGCAAAATCGTCCGCCATGCTATAAGCTTATACCGGAGGCGCGCGGTGTCCGCCAAGTATACCTACAAACAGGGGCAAGTATCTGGCCTTCCATCTATCCGCACACCAAGCTCCACAAGCGGGCGCCGGCGGAACTGGACATCCAGCGGTACTTTCAGGTGACTCCTCCGAGTGTGCACCAAATGATCCTGACTTTGGAAACGCGCGGACTGATCAGCCGGATTCCGTGGACGCCGCGGTCGATTCAGGTGCTGGTGCCGAAGGACGAACTGCCGGAGCTGGATTGAGGCAACCGCTCCCTCACGGTCGCGGCTCGGAAGCGGGCAATCGGAAGCGGGGCGTCGATTCGCAGCAGGTTACGGAGCCGCGCGCGTGAGCAAGCGGAGGCTTTGCGAGTCTTGCGGATTGTTCTGAGGTAGACTGGACTCCATTATGCGGACCATCATACTGGGCTTGGCATTGATGTTGTTAGTCGCGCCGCGGGGAATCTGCGGCGCAGCCCTCCGGGCGGGCGTGTCGCGGGCGGACATCACGCCGCCAGTGGGCGAACAGATGTGGGGCTTTGAGGACCGGCATCAGCCCGCCACCGGCACGCTGGACCCGCTGTACGCGCGCGTGCTGGTGTTGGAGGCTGGCCCTGAGAGCGCGCGCCGCAGGCTGGCGCTAGTGACGCTCGATCTGGGCCGCAGTTTTGGGCCGGGATCGCTGGCGCGGCTGCGCGAGGCGGCCAGGCGCTCGAGCGGAATCTCATGCCTGCTGGTAGCCGCATCGCACACGCATAGCGCGCCGGTGATCCGGGACGAATACCGTGACGCGCCCCCGGCCTGGGAGCAGGCCGCGTTGGACAAGCTCGGGCGCGCCATCGCGGAAGCTGCGGGCGCGTTGCAGCCGGCGCGCATCGGCGTAGGGACGGGCGCCGTGTACATCGGGCACAATCGCCTGCGGGTGAATCCCGATGGCACGGTGAGCTGGTTCGAACGCAACCAGACGCGCATCCCCACCGCGCCGGTGGACCCGACGGTCACGGTGCTGCGCATCGACCGCGCCGACGGGACGCCGCTCGCGGTACTCACCAACTATGCCTGCCACCCGGTGGTGTTCGGCGCGGACAACCTGCGCTACTCGACGGACTTTCCGGGGGTGATGAATCGCGTGGTGGAGCGGGAACTCGGCGGGCAGGCGCAAAGCTTCTTTCTGCAAGGCGCGCCGGGCGATATCAATCCTTACTACGCGGTCACGCCGATGGAGCAAGATGCGGCTGGCCGGCGCGATTGGACGGGAGAGCGCCTGGGTGAGGAAGCGGCCAGGGTGGCGAAGGAGATTCATACGCGGGCCGTGGATACGCCCAGCATCGACTTCGCCGAATCGACGATTACCGTGCGGTTGCGGTGGGATGTGGACAAGTTTCGCGCCGCACTGTCGAAGTTTCTGGGGCCGGATGGGATGGAGATTTACGGTGCGCGCATCGTGCCGGAGATCCAGTTGCCGGTCACGACGGTGCTGATCGACCGGGACATCGCGCTGATGACTATGCCCGGTGAGCCATTCGTGGATTTCCAGATGAACTGGCGCGACCGCTGCCCCGTGCCGCACGCGCTGCTGCTGGGGTATACGAACGGGTATAACGGTTATTTTCCGACGATCGCGGCGGCGTCGCGCGGCGGCTACGGCGCGGCCAGCGCCAGTACTTGGGCGGAGCCGGGCGCGGGCGAGCGGATGGTGGACAACGCGGTGGTGAAGGTGTACGAGATGCTGGGGCGATTGAGCGATTTGCCGAACGATTTGAAGGGGGATGTATACAAGTGAGGGGACGCTAGTGTTAGTGTGCGCAAAGAGAGCGGATGGCCAATCTTGTGGGGCGGGCGTCCACGCCTGCGGTGGGTCTCCAGACCCGCCTGCTTTTCCCAATAAGTTACGGTTGGTTTTCGGTACTGCGCGTCCGCCTCAGCCGTATCCGCGTACGCGCAGGCCGACGTGGACGTCGGCCGCAGGACTGGAGTCCCGCCCCACGATTAACGCAGCTTGCTCAAGAATGGGCCATGATTGGCTGCTCCACAAGGCGCGGGTGGCCGCGATGGCGGTGGCGGTTCTGTTATGCGGCTGCCATCGGCACCGGGTCTCGCAAGCACTCCCGTCGCCCGCGCCGGCTCCTACGGCGCCGGTTGCGTCAACACCGGAATCCGCCGAAACGGGCCTGGCAAGCTGGTATGGCCACCCCTATCACGGGCGGGCATCGGCCAGCGGTGAAATCTACGACATGGAGCAGATGACCGCGGCGCATCGCACCCTGGAGTTCGGCACCATGGTGCGGGTCCACGATCTGGACAATGACAAATCGGTGGACGTGCGGATCAACGACCGGGGTCCATTCGTGGATGGGCGGATCATCGACCTGTCGCACGCGGCGGCGCGGGCCATGGGGATGATCGGTCCGGGAATTGCGCGCGTGAGGCTGGAGATACTGAGCGCGCCCGCCGCGGACCAGGCGCATTTCGGCGTGCAGGTAGGGGCGTTTCGGAATAAGGAAAACGCCGAGCGCCTGCGCCGCGCCATGGCGGCGAAATACGGCCGGGCGCGGCTGGTGGAGCGCGCCGACGAGCCGGGCTTTTGGCACGTCGTGGTGGGGATGGAATCCACCCAGGAGGGCGCATCCGCATTGGCGGATCGCATCCTCGGCGAGGATCACGCGGTGACCACCGCATTCGTGGTTCGCCTGGATTCTGTATAATCGAAGCAGCTAATGGAACGTGGTGCTCCGGGCTGGTCCCACGGCCTGGTGGGGCAGTCGCCGCAGATTTGCGAGATCCGCAGGCTCATCGAGAAACTCGGACGAACCCATGCGCCGGTGCTGCTGTTGGGGGAGAGCGGCACGGGCAAAGAGGTGGTGGCGCGCGCCATCCATGCCGCTAATGCGAGCGGCGAATTTGTACCCATCGACTGCGGCGCACTGGTGGGACCGCTGGTCGAAAGCGAACTATTTGGCCACACCAAGGGCGCTTTCACCGGCGCGTCGGAAGCCAAGCGGGGCCTGATCGAAGTGGCGGACGGCGGCACGGCCTTCTTCGACGAGATCGGCGATCTGCCGCTGGACATGCAGGTGAAGCTGCTGCGGCTGCTGCAGGAGCACGAGTTCCGTCCGGTTGGCTCGTTGAAGCAACGTACTGTGAATATCCGGGTGATTGCCGCCACGCACGAGGATCTGGCGCGCGGCGCGGCGCGGGGGACGTTCCGGCAGGACCTCTACTACCGGCTGAACATCGTGAGCTTGCGGCTGCCGGCGCTGCGGGATCGCAAGGGGGATATTCCGGAGCTGATCGATCACTTCCTGGAGCGCTTGGAGGCGCATCACCGGCTGACCTCGGAAACGCTGGATCTCATGATGAATTACGATTGGCCGGGGAATGTGCGCGAGCTGCAAAACTCGATCGAGCGGATGGTGGCGCTGAATACGGGCCCCTGGCTGCACGTTGAGGACCTGCCTTCCGCGTTGCGGAATCACGGGCCAGCCGAGCCGCCGCTGGCTTCGGCGGTGGCCGCGGGTTCGGAGACCGCGCCGCTGCCGTTGCTCTATGCGCCGCCGCGGCCGGCGGGGTTGTTTCTGGCCACGGTAGAAAAGGAGACCATCCTGAAGGCGCTGGTAGCTACGCACGGCGACCGCGCCAAGGCTGCGCATTTGCTGGGTATCGGCCGCACCACGCTCTACCGCAAGCTTAAGGAATATAAAATCGAGAATTGAACATCGCGCTGGATTCGACGTACAGTGTTGGCGCTGACTTGTCCGGAGTGGGCGTCTATTCGCGGGAGATGCTGGACGGCCTCTCGCGCGCGCACCCTGGCGACCGGTTCGCATTCTGCTACCGGCCGCACCGGTTCCTGCGCTCGTTGGGCGAGCGCCTGCCGGCCAACGCCGGGCGATTCCTGCTGGGGGAGACGCGCGCGCCGCGATGGGCGGATGTGTTTCACGGTCTGAACCAGCGGCTGCCGCATGCGCGCATGCGTTGCGCGGTCACCACTTTCCACGATCTGTTCGTGCTGACGGGCGAATACTCGACGCCGGAGTTCCGGCGGCGGTTCGCGGAACAGGCGCGCGATGCGGCCGCGCGCAGCGACCGCATCATCGCGGTCTCGCAGTTTACGGCGCGCCAGGCGATCGAGGTGTTGGGCGTGGATCCAGGCAAGGTGCGGGTGGTGCATCACGGGGTCAGGGCGGAGGGGGGAACGGCTGTCGCGCGCGAGAAGGTCATTCTGCACGTTGGCGCGATGCAGCACCGCAAGAACATCGTGCGCCTGGTGGACGCCTTTGAACGAGTGGATGGCGACTGGCAGCTTGTGCTGGCGGGATCCGCTGGATATGGCGCGGCGGAGATCGCCGCCAGGATTGGTGCGTCGCGCAGCCGGGAGCGGATTCGCGTGCTGGGTTACGTTTCGCGGGCGGAGTTGGCCAATTGGTATGCGCGCGCCATGATATTCGCGTTCCCCTCACTGGACGAAGGCTTTGGGATGCCGGTGCTGGAGGCGATGGCTGCTGGGACGCCGGTGATCGCGTCGAATCGCGCGGCTGTGCCCGAAGTGGCGGGGGATGCGGCGTGGCTGGTGGATGCGGAAGACACCGAAGAACTGGCGGGCGCGATGGTGGCCCTGACGCGGGATGCGGAGCGGCGCGCGGAACTGTCCCGGCGGGGGCTCGAACGGGCGGCGAAGTTTACTTGGGCGGAAGCCGTCGAAAAAACGTGGCAGGTTTATCGCGAGTTGGCCGGTAACAGGCCGGACTAGCGGGATTCTTCGTCCACTGCGATCTTGAGGGCCTTCAGGAACCGGTGATCCTGGGTGGTGAACTTGATCTTTCCGGCGCTTTCGAAGCCGCGTTTCCGCTCCGGCTCGGCAGACGGCTCGTCTTCGGAGGCCTCATTGCCGTCGTCGTCGCGCTTATTGAAACCAATGGTGGCTTCCAGCACCAGGAAAACGTCATACCCCGCGCGTTTAATTTCGCCAATGGCTTCGGCAATCCGGTCGGACTCCGAGAGCGAGTCGTTGATCGCGTTCCCCAGATCCTGCATCAGGTTTTTCAATGGCTCGTCCACAACGACCTCCCCTAATATGGTGGGATGCGACCGCGTTCCATCTCGTTGCAATTTCGAGATCGCAACCTCCGTACCCGTTTAGATTGTAATGGAGCCTGCACGGCTTCACAAGGTCTCCACTGATTTTTATCGGCATAACGCGCCGAAACCAACAGGTACCATTACTTCTGATAATATCAAGATGTTGTGCCCAAACGTAACATCTATCGCGAGGGAGCGCGAGTTTACAAAGAGGGCCGCCGCTTTCTGGGATTCGTAGTCCCGGCGGTGGTGAA
>JBEKPZ010000146.1:0-18217 GCA_049520215.1 Bryobacteraceae bacterium
ATAGTTCGGGAGCTACATCATACATCTTGCCGAGGAAATCAAGCGCCTTCGTGTCGGCCGGATCCAAATCCACGGCTGTGCACAAAGCTTTCACCGCCTCCGTGTAGTTGCCCGAAGAGTAGAGCGCGACTCCCAGTCCGACCTGCAAGCGAGTGGCCTGGGGGTACTTTCCGGCGGCGTATCGAAACAGCGTCAAAGCCGGACGATAGGCTTGATGACGCAACAGATCCGTGCCCAGGTCGAACAAGTTCTTCTCGGACGGGTCCATCCGCGCGGCAGTCTCATACTGCCTGGCGGCCTCGTCGAGGTTGCCCTGGGCCTCCTCCACGTCGCCGAGAAGATTGTGCAATTCGCTTCGATCCTGGCGGGCCAACATCTCCCGCAGAAGTTTCCCCGCGCCATCCAGGTCCTTTGTTTCCAGACGGGAAAGCGCAAGATCGTAACCGTTGTCGTAATCGGCCGGGTCGATGCGCGTGGCCTTCTCCAGCCAAGGGAGCGCCGACTGAATCTGGTGGCGACCTAGGTAGTATTCCGCCACGCGCCGGTTGGCCGCGAAACTGGAGGGTTGACCGGCTGCCAGGCGGAGAAGTGCGGCTTCCTCCGGCGAAACCTCCGCCGCGCACAAGCACACCGCCGCCAGGATGGCCCAAAGCCCAAGCATGGAAACCGCTACGGCGGAGCGGCTCGCGGGCCGCCCCCCGTTTTCATAATCCTAGAAGTAGAACTTCAACGCAAGTTGCAGTTCTCGCGGGTCGTTTGGATTGTCGACCGTCGACGTGATCTTGGCGAAGTTTACGGTGTCCAGGAAATTCAAGTTGCCAGGCTGCGCGAAATTCGGAGTGTTGGTGAGGTTGAAGGCTTCGATGCGAAACTCGAACCTCTTCCGCTCCGTAATGGGGAATGCTTTGAAGAGCGAAAAATCCAGGCGGTGGAATCCCGGGCCCGAAACTTGCGTATTGCCGCCGCCCAGCGGGGCATAATTGGTCTGCCCCACCTGAGTGACCACGCCGGGATTGGTAAAAGCGGCGGCGTTATAGAAGTGGTCGACACTCTGGCCTGTGTAGAGGCTCGCTCCGGTATAGAGTGCGAAGCAACCGTTGTCCGCTCCCGTTCCGTAGGTGCAGCCAATGGTTTGCGGATTGCCGCTGTGAAGCGAGAGGATCCAATTGAAGCTCCAGCCACCCAACAAACCCTCGGCCAACTTGCTCCCGCCGCTCATGTAAGTGCGGCCGCGGCCGAATGGCAAGTCATAGGTGCCGCTGGCCACGAAAGAGTGACGGACGTCGAACGGCGCCAGGCCCCAGTCGCCCTGGATGCCGAACCCGGGCAGATCCGGGGCGCGGAACCCGCCTGTGCCGCCGCCGCTTAGCAGATCGCCGGCGTCGGTCAGAGTCTTGGAGAAGGTATAGGCCACCAGGAAGTTGAGTCCCTTGGCGAAGCGATGCTCGAGCTTGGTCTGCAGGGAATGATAGTCGGCGGTACCGATCGTATCGTCGTAAGGAGACCCGGGAGAGAAATCCTTGAATGGGATATACGGGGTGATGTTGGTGCCCGGCGGCAAGAGGACGCTCGGGTTATTCGTACCTACGAACACCTCCAGGTGGCGGCTCAGCGACGCGACATATCCGGCTTCGAGCGAAGTCGAATGAGTTAACTGATACTGCAGCGTCAGATTGTAGCTTTGCACGTACGGAGTCTTGTAGTTCAACTGTATGCCGCGCAGAGTCAACCCCGCTCCCTGAACTTGAGTCGGATCGAGCGGAATCCCGGCAACTGAATTCTCCAGCGTGCCGTTTTGTCCGTTAGGTAAGACCATTGGCGATTGGGAGTTCGGCGCGTAGTAGTAGAAGCTGTACTGGAATGGGTAATTGTAGCCCAGGCTTGGATATCCACCGCGGTTCTCGAACGCGCCGTAGAAGATACCGTACCCGCCGCGGACGACCATGCGCGGGGTAGCCTGGTACGCAAAGCCAAGGCGTGGAGCAAAGTTGGTTTTCTGCACGTTGGCGAGGCCGCTGCCGCCATAGGCGCTGCTATAAACTAACTTAATGCCGTCCTGTTGCAGCGTCTGGATGAAACTCGCGGACAGCGCGGGGTTATTCTGCCTGTTGCTGGGAATGATATACTCCGCGCCGGAGCCGGGGTTTCCGGGGACGAAATTGGCCTGCGCTCCATACTTTTCGCCGGTGGGTGTGAAGTAATCCCAACGTATACCCAGATTCAAAGTCAGCTTGGGAGTAACTTTCCAGTCGTCCTGCGCAAAGGCGCCTCTATACGAGCGGATGGCGGCTACTCCGCCATAGTTCGATAGTGAGATATTATCCGGTCCGCCGACACCCCCCGCGGTGGGCACGAGCAGGAACTGCGCCCGCCCCGTGCTGCCGTCGGTAACGTTCGGAATGGAGGTGAATTGGCCGTTGAAGTCGTATCCGCCACGCGAGGTGGGCGGCGCTACCCATGGGAAACCAACTTGTTGTATCTCCATACCAGCCTTGAAGGTATGCTTCCCATAGATTTTCGAGAGGTTCTCCGTGAACTGAATAGTGTTGCTGTAACGATCGCTGACGAGCCACTCCGCCGAACCAAGCTGGCTGAGGCCGCCAATCCCCAGGTAAGGCAGGCCCCCGTTGCCCGGAACTTGCAGTACACCTTGGATCCCGAACTGGCCCGGTATGTTACTGGTATCGTTGCCGTACGGCTGCACGCGCGAAGTATGTTCGCGGTTGAAGCCGACGCGCGCCTCGTTGACCAGCGTGGGGCCAAAGGAATGTGTGTAACTGAGAGCCGCCCCCATGGTGTTGACTATCTGGTCGCCATCCCCGAAGCCGCCGCCGTCCGCATAGCCGCTAAAAGGCCCCGGAATAAACTGGGGATTGTGAGACCAGCTATAGCGGGCAAACAACTGATCGTGCTCGGAGATGTATTCATCCACCCGCGTGTCAATCGCATTGACACTGTTGGAAGATCCGCGGTTCACGTTGTAATTGTTGTAGAGCCCGGCCTGTGTGGGCGCGGGAAACAGCGCTAAGAGCTTCACCGCGTTGGGATCCAGGCGGCTGGCCGGAATGGTATTGCCGGGGAAGGGGGCGCGGACATACTGGCCATTACCGATACTGGTGGTGGTACCCGGGTCGAAGAGCGTCCCAATCGGGTAGTTCTTTCCGGATGCATCGGTCAGTTGACCGCTCTGCAGCGCCGTCAGGTCGGAGAAGTTCGTGTATCCGCTGGAGATCTCCGCCTGGGTGGGCACGGTGGCCGACTGGGGCACAGCCTGGCGAATGCGGGTCCCCTCGTAGTCGCCGAAAAAGAAGGTCTTGTTCTTGCGGACCGGGCCGCCGATGGTGCCGCCGAACTGATTCTGGCGGAACTCACCCTTTTTCGATCCAGTCGCATTCTGGAAGAAGTCGGCCGAATCCAGTGCGTCGTTGCGGAGGAACTCCCAGAGGCTGCCATGGAACTCGTTGGTTCCGGATTTCAAACTGGCGTTCAACACAGCGCCTCCGGCGCGTCCAAACTCGGCGCTGAAAGAGTTGGTCTGCAGCTTGAACTCCGCCAACGCATCGATGGGCGGTTTGAGGACGTAGGCTGCGCCGCTGAGGAAGTCGACACTGTTGCTGTTATTATCGATGCCATCCAGCAGGTAGTTGTTTTGATCGGCGCGGGTTCCATTGGCTTCGAACCACCCGTTGGCGTTCAACCCCCTGCCCTCCGGCTGCCCTGCATTGACGCCGGCCGTCAGGCGCGCCAGAAAGGTGTAATTGCGGCCGTTAAGCGGCAGGTCGTTCACGGCTTGACTGCCGACAACCTGCCCGACAGAACCGTTCTCGGTTTGCAGGACGGGGGCCTCTGTAGTCACGTCGACAGTGGTAGTCACTTCGCCCGGCTCGAGGCTGAAATCGACGACCAGTTGCTGCTGAATGTTGAGTTGCTGACCCGTTTTGCGTTGCTTTTTGAATCCGGGCTGCGCGGCCTCTACGGCGTAGGTTCCGATTCTCAGCGGCGTGAAGACATAGTTGCCCGAACCGGACGTGGTGGTGGTCTCGGTCAACGACGTTCCTTCGTTCGATAGGGTTACCTTGACCCCGGGGACCACGGCGCCGCTGGAGTCGCGGACAGTCCCCAGGATCGTTCCTGTGTCAACCTGGCCGCTGACCGGCAGGACCAGACAGAAAAAGCCCATGATGGGCACACACAAGCCGAACAAACGAGTACGCGACATAGCGTGATCTCCTTCACCATATTTCAGGAACGGCTCAGCACCGCCGGCCCCTGATACTTGAGCAGGAACTTATCATACGCCAACGGCCGCTGTCAACGTACACGGCAAGAATTAATGAGGCCATCGCCCTAACACATTGAAAGTAAATGACAAATAATCGCCTCTCAGGACAGTGAACGTACACGCTCAATCTGGCCTACCGAGGCATCTCTACTAAAAGCGCGTTCCCGACGGGCGGTTCAACGGTGGTTCGGGAGGTCCGTGTACGTTGACACCTCGCAAGAGCCGTGCTACGCTCGGCGAGCATCGGAGCCAAGTCGGAAATGCCCTCCAGTTCCGGGCCGCACCCCGCGCTTTTGGCACAGAGGCCGCCTCCGTGCCGGGGCTTGATTTCGAGAAGAAGTCTACTCGCCGCCGCATCGTCGGGGATCGCCTCGTTGCTCTCTTCCCGTGCCGCGCCCACTCCGCCAAAGCCGGCGAATCGCCTGGTTCTGATCACCATCGGAGGCATCCGCCGGCAGGAGAGTTTTTCGAACCAGGGGATAGTCTACGTCCCCCGGCTTTTCAATGACCTGCTCCCGCAAGCGCTGTTCTATCCCTGGACTGTGAACAACGGAGTGACGTCGCACTTCAACACGATCGCGAGCATCCTCACCGGGGTCTGGCAGCATGTTGACGACTGGGGCGGACAGATGCCGGCGAATCCGGGTCTGTTCGAATACCTGCGTTCCCAGCGCCATCCGGGGCCAAGTGGCGACTGGGTGGTGACGAGCAACAAGCAACTCACCGCGAACATCAGCAAAGAAACCAACGTGGTGCTTTCCAAACAGTTGCTGATCGAAGCGGTGGAGCGCATCCTCCTCGGCGAGAGCCGCCGCATCAGCCTGGACCGCCAGCAGTTGCTTGACGAGATGCGCTCCGTTCTGGAAACCGACTACGAGCGCATCGGATGGGGCGCGTCCTCGCCATCCGAATTCCAGGATGCCGCTGTAAGGGACACCTTCCTCACCGCATTGACCAACTTCATTCAAGGTCCTGGCGCCCCGGTGACGGGGGACGAACTGACGTTCCTGATCGGGCGCGAAGTCTTGCAGCGGATCGCGCCCACCATGCTGATGATGAACTTCTCCGACGTGGAGGTGGCGCACGCAGGCTCCTACGCGCTGCACCTGGCGGGGGTCCGCCGCGCCGACTCGCTGTGCCAGCGGATGTGGGCGTTCATCGAGAGCAACCCGCTGTTGCGCGGCCGCACGGCTTTGGTGATCATGAATGAGTTCGGCCGCGACCCCGACGGCTCGCGGACCAACGGCTTTTTCAACCACCGCACCAACACCGAATGCTGCCGCATGGCCTGGAGCATGGTGCTCGGTCCGGTGGTCGCTCGCCCGCAGGTCATCGACCGCGTCGTGGAGCAGATCGATATGGCGCCATCGATCGGGTCATGGCTGGGCGTGACGTGCGATCAGGCGCGCGGTGCGCAATTGCCGGAGCTCGCCGTATGACCGTACAGTCGGACGAGGAGGTCATCGAACGGTTGCCGCGCACCTTCGCGCCCGCCATGCGCGAGCAATTTGCCCGGCGCGACGTGCTTTTTCCCGCCGAACAGCGGCTGCTCAAGAACCGCACGGAGTGGCTCCGCGAATTGGCCCGCCCCGACTTCGACCGCCTGTTCGCGCCGGTGAAGGCCCTCGAATCGCGCATGACACTGCCGCAGTGGCCGAAGGGTGAGTCGCACTTCTCGATCGAAGATACTGCCATACTGGCGCGATCGCCGCTGTACGCCGAATGGCGCACGGAAGTCGAGAAGGTTTTTGACAGCATCGATGCCGGCGCGGAAAAGATTGGTGGCGCCAGATTCCATGCGCGCCTCTTGCTGTGTATCCTGCCCGCCGGACTACCGCCCGCCCAGGAACCCTGGAGCGACATTCCGGGCGGGGCGCGCGTGCCGCTGCCCCGGCCGTTTGCCGAAATTCAGCCGGAATTGCTGGGAGCGCTCGGCCGGCGTGCTGTTCCTGCCGGCCTCGAGGCTGTGGAAGGCACATGGGTTCTGGCCTGCGAATCCGGAAGCTTCGGCAGCCTTCCGGGTGCGGCAGTCCTCTGCTGGGACCGAACGGCGGGGCTCCGCCGCGAGTTTCTCGACAAGCTCAATACCATTCGTAAGACGCTGAAATCGGCTGACGACGCCATCTCTCAGTTGGGGCGCATCGACCTGACCGGCCTGCTCGCGCCGGATCTGGTCCGCGACCCTCGTCTGCGTGAGTTTGTGCGCGCCCTTCTGCTGAGCGGCAATGGCGCCCTGGTTTTCAACAATTCGTTTGTGCAGTGGGGCGCCTCCGAGGCGTTACGCCGCGCCCAGCCGCAGGTTCTGATGGCGTCGTTTGGAATCCGTGCCAAGCCGAAGCCGTTCTCGAGCATCGTCCTTTTCGAAGATCAGACCCGGCGCAATCCCACCCCGGATGAACCGGACCTGGATGGATCCCGCATCGACGGCGAGATCCTTTCACGCTATGTGCACCTTACGGCAGAGCGGCTTGCGCCTTATGCGGGACGTACCCTGACGCTATTTGCCGCAGCCGACAGGAACTACGCTCGGGCCATTTTTCCGGATCGGGACGGGCGCGGCCGCCCTGGGGCGCCGGCAGTCTTGGGGAATTTGGTTGAGACCTGTTTACACTGGCTTGAAGGCCGCTGAGTCCATCGACTTCCATCGAATTCCGTGAAGGTACACGGTTGTTTTTTGGCAAAAAACGGTGATTGACGCTAAGATAGCCAAGGTAACTATGGCCAAAAACAACCGCTTGCCGGGAGTACCTCCCGATTTCAAGCCGATCGGCATCAAAGAGATAGCGCAGAGGCTGGGCATTTCGATCGGAACCGTGGACCGCGCTCTCCATCAGCGCCCTGGCATCAACACACTGACCCGAGCCAAAGTTCTAAAGATGGCGCAGACCATGGGCTACCGCCCCAATCTGGCGGCACGGTTTCTTAAATCCCGGCGTCAGTTGCAGGTCTCGGTTCAACTACCCTCCGAGATCGCGACGTTTTTCGATGCGCTTCGGGACGGCATTCGCGAAGCGGCTGCACCATTTGCGCCGGCCGTTCGTGTCGATTTCCGCTCCTATCCGCATTTGGGCCAAGGTGACATCGCTGTCTTCAACGAAGCTCTGGATTGGGGAGCGCAGGGCATGATCATCGCACCGGGCGAGCCGGCCTCGATGAAGCCCCTCATCCGCAAGGCAGCCCGGCGGAATGTCCCCGTCATTTGCGTAGCTACGGATGCTCCTGGAACTGAACGATTGACGGCGGTGACCGCCTGCCCCCAAACCAGCGGCGCGATTGCCGGAGAATTGTTCCGTCATATCCTCCGCAGTCCTGCCAAGGTAGCTGTCGTGACGGGTAGTCTGGCAACCGAGGACCACGCAGACAAACTAGACGGATTCCGCTCGAGCATCGAGACTCCCGACAGGGCCCTGGTGGTCGCCAGGATCGTGGAAGCCCACGACGACGAGCGCCTGGCATATGCTGGAACCAAGACCCTTCTGGCAGAGATCCCCGAGATAGGCGGAGTCTATGTGAGCACTGCCAACTCGCTCCCAGTCCTGCAGGCGATTGAGGAATCGGGGTTGGCCGGTAGAATCGTCGTGATCACCACCGACCTCTTTCCGGCGCTGGTTCCGCTGATCCGGTCCGGACGCATTTTAGCCACAATCCACCAGCGGCCGCAGACGCAGGGCCGCTTAGCGTTTCGGGCTCTTTATCAATTCCTGGTGGAGGGCCAATGCCCGGTTCCGCGGATCCGGGTCGCGCCGCACATCGTCATGAACAGCAATTTGGACTTGTTCCTGGAGAATATGGCACTGGAGGCCGAAGACCAAGGCGAGGTGTCCGGCGAGCCCATCTGGGACAGGCATTCCCCAGCGCTTCGCTAACCGCTGGTTCGTCATTCACTAGAAATCCGTATTGACAGGACCGCCGATGTTGTGGTCATCTGATATTTCTCCGTTAACGTACACATACATCGGTACGGAAGGGAACAAAAGACCAGATGCCCACCAGACGGGAGCTCCTGAAAATGGGCGTCATTGCGCCTATTGCCAACACTTTGGCGGCGTCCGCCAATCCGGCGACGCCGTCGGTAACGCCGGCTTGCAAAGAAGTTGTTTCGCTGAACGGGGATTGGTCTTTCCAGCTCGATCCCCGGAACTCCGGGGAGGCCCAGGGCTGGCATCAGCCTGCGGAACCGGCGGACGGTTGGCGCACGGTGAGTGTGCCGCACACCTGGCAGATCGAGCCGGCGCACACGGATTACATGGGTGTGGGGTGGTACCGCCGCACGTTCGCAGCGCCGACGGCATGGTCGGATCGCGCCGTTCGCGTGGAGTTCGAAGCTGTCTTTCACACTGCCACGGTTTGGCTGAACGGCGTGGAAGTAGGACGCCACATCGGCAAAGGGTACACCGCTTTCGTTTGCGATCTCTCGCCGCGCCTGCGCTTGGGAGAAGCAAACACGTTGGTGGTCCGGGCGGACAACTCCTTCAGCGAATCGATGCTTCCGCGCGGCCGGTCGAGCGATTGGGCCCACGACGGAGGAATCTACCGGCCAGTCCACCTGCTGGTGTCGCCATCCACGTTCATCGAGCGAATCTGGTTGGAATCGGAGCCCGACCTTGCTTCCGGGAACGCTACCGCCGAAGTCTCCGCCCTCGTTCGCAACGTGTCGCCGGCCCCCTGGGAAGGACGTATCGGGTTTCAGGTGGCCGAAGACGAAACTGCGTTGATTATATCCTTTCAAGCTGCAACGGCTATCAAACTCGCGCCTGGTGAGCGCAAGACGGTCGCCCTTCCGCCGGCGGACATCCAACGAGCCAAGCTCTGGCACTTCGATCACCCGAACCTGTATCGACTGGTGGTGACGTTATCGAATGGCCATTGGTGCGAAACCACGTTCGGGATCCGCAAAATCGAGGCCCGCAACAGCGCCTTCTACCTGAATGGCGAGCGCGTGCGCCTGATGGGCGCCGAGCGCATGGCCGGCAGCAATCCCGAGTTTGGAATGGCGGAACCCTCCGCGTGGATCGCGCACGACCATGCCGACCTCAAGGACTTGAACTGCGTGTACACGCGCGTGCACTGGCAACAGGACTGGCGTGTGCTCGATTGGTGCGACCGCCACGGAATCCTGATCCAGACCGAAGTCCCGACATGGGGCGGGGCGACCTTCAAAGACATGGGCTCGGAGCCCTCGCCGGATATCATGAACAACGGTCTGGAGCAGCTTCGCGAGATGATCGACCGCGACCGCAATCACCCGTGCATCTTTTCGTGGGGCGTGTGCAACGAGATTGACGGCCAGAATCCGCCGGCTCATGGGTTCGCCATGCGGATGTACCAGGAGGCCAAGCGCTGGGATCCTCGCCGGCTGGTTTCGTATGCCTCCAACTCACTCCAGAAGACCCCGGAGAAGGATGCCGCCGGCCTGATGGACTACATCATGTGGAACGAGTATTACGAGAGCTGGTACGGCGGAACGCCAGTCGATGTGGGCCGCAATCTGGACGAGATTCATCGCGTCTTTCCCGATAAAGCCATCGTGATTTCCGAGTACGGCTACTGCGCGTGTACGGCGGAGCGCCCCGAAGGCGACGCCCGGCGCATCGAGGTTTTGCGCGCGCACGACCGGGTGTTTCGCGCACGCGATTACGTGGCCGGCTTGATTTTCTTCGACTATAACGATTACCGGACGCACATCGGCGACCGCGGCACCGGCGTGATGAAGCAGCGGGTTCACGGCGTGGTGGACTTGTATGGCGCAAAGAAGCCGTCCTGGGAGGCGTTGCGGCGCGAATCGTCGCCCATCGAATCGGTGCGCATCTCCGGCACACCCGCCGCGTTAGGAGTGGCCGTCACCGCCCGCAATGCCGTTCCGGCTTACCATCTGCGCGGGTATGAAATCCGTGGCGTGGCTTACGGCTTCGGCCAGATTCCGGTGGAACGTCTCTCCGCGCCGCTCGAAACGATGGCTCCCGGCGCATCCGCGCTTGCTGAGCTGCGCTTCACGCAACCGGGAATCTCGCGCATCCAGGTGGATGTCATGCGTCCCACCGGATTCTCCGCCTGGGTGGAAACATGGCAGTACTAAGTGAGTCAAGCGTACGCGCTTGGGAGGAGCCCGTCACAATTCCCACTTACCCCGTCCCCGCGCCGGACCGCAATCCGATGTTTCTCGACAAGCGCGTCTACCAGGGCAGTAGCGGAAAGGTGTACCCCAACCCGTTTACCGACCGCCTTTCGGACCAGAAAGTCGACCAGCGCTATAAGGGTGTCTTCATCGAGAATGAGTACATTCGCCTGATGATACTGCCGGAAATCGGCGGTCGCATCCACATCGGCCAGGACAAAACCAATAACTACGATTTTTTCTACCGCCAGGACTCGATCAAGCCCGCCTTAGTAGGCCTGCTGGGTCCGTGGATCTCGGGCGGCGTCGAGTTCAACTGGCCCCAGCACCATCGTCCGTCCACTTACTTGCCGGTCGAGCACCTGATCGAGGAGCATGCGGATGGCAGCCGCACGGTTTGGCTCAGCGAGCATGAGCCGATGAACCGCATGAAGGGTATGGTCGGCATCTGCCTGCATCCGGGGAAAGCGATCATAGAAGCCAAGGTGAGGCTGTATAATCGCACGCCGTTCGTTCAGACCTTCCTTTGGTGGGCCAATGTAGGGATCCGCGTCCACGATCGATACCAGGCGTTCTTTCCGCCCGATGTGACTTTCGTTGCCGACCATGCCAGACGGGCCCTGTCGTCGTTTCCCGTAGCGCGAGGCTCCTACTACGGCGTAGATTACAGCGAGGGCGTTGACATTGCCTGGTACAAGAACATTCCGGTTCCGACCTCCTACATGGTGACTCACTCGGAATTCGATTTCTTCGGCGGATACGATCATGCGAAGCGGGCCGGCATCGTACACGTAGCGAATCATCATATTGCGCCGGGAAAAAAGCTGTGGACCTGGGGCAACGCGGAGTTCGGTTACGCATGGGATCGCGAGCTGACCGATTCCGGAGGGCCCTACATCGAATTGATGGCGGGCGTCTACACCGATAATCAGCCCGATTTCTCCTGGCTGCAACCGTTCGAAACCAGGACTTTCAGCCAGTTCTGGTATCCCATTCAGGAAATCGGCCCGGTGAAGAATGCCAACCGGCTGGTCGCCGTGAATCTCGAGCCGGCCAGCGCCGGGTACCGCCTGGGAGTCTGCGCGACCGAAGCGCTCGGCGATGTCACAGTGTCGCTTTCCATGCAAGGGAATGCCGTGTTCGAGCGGTGCGTGCGCGTAGAACCCGGCAAGCCTTTCGTCGCGGTGGTCCCGCTGGTGACTGAGCGGTTGGATGACGATCTGCTGTTGCGGGTGCTGGACAGCCAGGGCCATGAGTTGATCCGTTATCATCCGGTCCAGTATGGAGAAACCGAACTGCCGGCGCCCGCCAGTGAGCCGCGCGATCCGGACAAGATCGTGACAACCGAAGAACTCTATCTCACCGGGCTGCACCTGGAACAGTACAGGCATGCCACCCGCTATCCCGAACCCTATTGGACCGAAGCCCTGCACCGCGATCCGGACGACGTTCGTTGTAACAACGCGATGGGCCTGCTGCTGTTGCGCCGTGGGGAGTTCCGCAAGGCGGAGGCACACTTCCGGCAGGCTCTCTCGCGTCTGGCTAAGCGCAACTTAAACCCTTACGATGGCGAGCCCTGGTATAACCTGGGTGTCGCGCTGCGGTATCAAGCGAGATTCGACGATGCACGCGCCGCTTTCTACAAAGCGGCATGGAACTACGCCTGGCAGTCGCCCTCTTACTACGCGCTGGCTACCATCGACTGCCTCCAAGGCAACGTTACGGCCGCGCTGGAACATCTGGACCAGGCGCTCCGAACCAACACCGATAACCTGAAGGCGCGGGATCTGCGGACCGCGGTGCTCCGTCTGCTTGGCCGAACCGAAGAAGCGGTCGAGTCGGCGCGGCGGACGCTGGCCATCGACCCGCTCG
The DNA here is from genome assembly GCA_049520215.1 of Bryobacteraceae bacterium. Lineage (GTDB taxonomy): Bacteria > Acidobacteriota > Terriglobia > Bryobacterales > Bryobacteraceae > Bog-159. The sequence continues at coordinate 12,270 of JBEKPZ010000146.1, forward strand.
ATTTGCAGGCGCGCAACGAACTGGCCGTACTCCTGCCGGATAGCGAAGGTGAATTCTTCGGCATCCTGAACGGCGCCGCACAGACCTGTCTGGATGTGGCATTCAGCTACGCCGAGGCGGGCCTGTGGGCCGAAGCGGAGAATCTGGTGGAGCGCTTTCTGGCGCATTCTGGCGCCAAGCCCTCGCACCCCATGCTCTGTTACGCAACCGGCTGGTTTGAGGAAAGCCGCGGCGATCGGGCGGAAGCCGCGCGGTGGTATCAGGCGGGCCGCCAGGCACCTCCCGACTACTGTTTTCCGTCCAGGCTTGAGGAGATGATCGTGCTGGAAGCGGCGTTGCACCACGACGCCGGCGATGCTCGCGCGCATTACTATCTCGGCAACTTGCTCTACGACAAATGCAGGCGCGAAGAAGCTATCGGGCATTGGGAGCAATCCTCCCGCCTCGATCCCGAGTTCTCTATCCCCTGGCGCAATCTCGGGATCGCATACTACAACGTCCGCCGGCAACCTGACCGCGCGGTCGAATGCTACGAAAAGGCGTGCCGCGCGAACCCGGCGGATGCGCGCCTGCTCTACGAATTCGATCAACTCCGCAAAAGAACCGCCGCGGAACCGGCGATGCGCCTAGCCGATTTGGAGAAGCGCAGGGACCTCGTCGACCAGCGGGGCGATCTCACCGTCGAGCTGGTCACGCTCTACAACTTCACCGGCCAGAGTGCCAAAGCTTTGTCGATCCTACTCTCACGCCGCTTCCACCCCTGGGAAGGCGGTGAAGGTCTTGTCTCGGGACAATACGTCGCGGCGCATATCCTGCTGGGTGTCGATGCGCTGGGCTGCGGCAATACGGTGGACGCCCTGAGCCATTTCGAGGCCGCTGGTCATTATCCGCACAACCTCGGCGAAGGAAAGCATCTTCTCATGCGGGAAACGCACCTCGATTACCTTATTGGCCTGGCACTGTCGCTCGCCCGGCGTGCGGACGAGGCGAACGGCATCTGGCGTTGCGCCGCAAACACCAACGGCGATACCGACATGTTCGCGTACTACCGCGCCCTGGCGCTGCGCGGCCTCGGCGACGATGCCGGCGCTATAGCGCTGCTGCGGCGATTGCACGCATTTGCGGAGTCGCAAATGAATGCCGAGGTTAAGATCGATTACTTTGCGACATCTCTCCCGAATCTCCTCCTGTTCGAGGACGATCTGCAGAAGCGCAACCGCATCGAGTGCCTGTTTCTGCGCGGCCTTGCCAACCTTGGCCTTGGCCGGCAGGTAGAGGCCGCCGCGGACCTCGATCAGGTTCTGTCAATGGATCGTACGCATCTCTTCGCTCACCTGGAACTGCGTCGCATGGCCAGCTTACAGGAAGCCCCATCAACACCATGAGTTACAAAAACACGATCGGCGGGTGGACTGTCTGCGCGGCATTACTGCTAGTGTGCTTCGCGCTTACGGGCTCTCAGGCCCAGGAAAAGGTCATCCGCATCAATGCAGGCGGTTCCGGGAGGGTCTTCGAGGGGTTCGGCGCAGTCAGCGCCGGCGCTTCATCGAGACTTCTGATCGATTATCCGGAGCCTTCGCGGACCCAGGTTCTCGATTATCTCTTCAAGCCCAATTATGGCGCTTCGCTCCAACACCTCAAAGTGGAGATCGGCGGCGATACCAACTCGACCGACGGCTCGGAGCCCAGCCACATGCACACGCGGAGCGATCTGAATTCTCAGCGCGGGTATGAGTGGTGGCTGATGAAGGAGGCGAAGAAGCGAAACCCGAACATCATCCTCGACAGCCTTGCCTGGGGCGCCCCTGGATGGATCGGAGACGGTAAGTATTACTCGCAAGACATGGCCGATTACGTCGTGAAGTTCATTCAGACCGCCAAGCAAGTGCACGGCCTCGACATGGCCTTCACGGGAATCTGGAACGAGAAGCTATACGACAGCGAGTGGATCAAGCTGCTGCGCCGGACCTTGGATGCCGCCGGCCTGCAATCGACAAAAATCGTTGCCGCCGACCTCTATCAGCCGGACCAGCAATGGGATCTCATCAAGAAGTTCGCCGGCGACAAGGCCCTCGACGCAGCCGTCTATGCCGTCGGCGTGCATTACGCGCGCACCAAAGGTAGAGTCAACACTCCGCAGTACGCCAAGGACAGCGGCAAGCGGCTGTGGTCCACCGAGGATCAGCCGGAGTTCGCCGCTGGCGGGGCGATCTCCAGCCGCGACTGGGTGCCCGGCGGCAAAAGCATGGCGCAGATCTACAACTGGAACTACATAGACGGCCGCATGACTAAGACCGAGATCTGGAGCCCAGTCACATCTTACTACGACAATCTCGCTGCGCCCAACTCCGGTCTGATGTACGCGAACACGCCGTGGTCCGGCCACTATGATGTGCAGTCTACGATTTGGGTGACGGCCCACACCACTCAGTTTGTGAAGCCGGGCTGGCATTATATCGACGATGCCTGCGGCTATCTGCCAGGCAAGGGAAGTTATGTGACTCTGAAGTCTCCCTCTACGGGCGACTATAGTGTCGTGGTCGAGACCATTGGCGCCGCATCGCCGCAGCAGGTCCGCTTCGAGTTGACCGGAGCGCTCTCGAACGGTCCGGTTCACGTCTGGCGGTCGAACGGCAAGGCGATGTTCGAGCGGCTGCCGGATGCCGCGTCGAAAGGCGGATCGTTTACCGTAGTGCTCGAGCCGGAGGCGCTCTATACCCTGTCCACCACAACCGGCCAGGCCAAGGGTACCGCCGTACCTCCTGCCACGCAACCCTTCCCATTTCCATACCAGGACGATTTCGAAAAGACACCCATCGGCGGTACGCCAAAGTATCTGGCGGACCAGGACGGCGCGTTCGAGGCACAACCTTGCACTGCGCGAAAAGGCCGCTGCCTTGCGCAGATCATTACCACGCGGCCGATCTCCTGGGGCATCTCTCCGAATCCATTTACTTATTTGGGGGATGCGAACTGGACTGACTACACAGTGGGCGTGGATGCAATGCTTCCTGGCGAGGGAGAAGTGGCGCTGGTAGGGCGGATCGATTCCGCGGATTTTTTCCAAGACGGCAAGGCCCTGTGGCCGAGCGGTTACGTGCTGGCGGTCAGCCGCAATGGCGGGTGGCAGTTGCTCGGCACGAAGTTCAAAGCCGAAACAAAGAAGCTCGCCTCCGGCACGGTTTCGTTTCCCGCCGGCGCCTGGCATCGTTTGGCCCTGACATTCCGCGGCTCGGCGATTTCCGCTTTCCTCGACGGCAAACAGCTCGCGCAGGTTAGCGACACGACTCACCAGAGCGGGATGGCCGGTATGGGCACAGGTTGGAACCTGGCCTCCTTCGATAACTTCTCGATTGCGCCTAACCGATAACCATGATGGACCGGTCGAGTTACGGGGCTACTTATAACTTCCGGTACATTTGGTTCATCTCGATCGCGGCTGCCATGGGAGGGCTGCTGTTCGGTTATGACTGGGTTGTGATCGGAGGCGCAAAACCGTTCTATGAAGCGTTTTTCCATCTTCGTTCGCCCGCCATGGTTGCATGGGCAATGAGCAGCGCGCTGATCGGCTGTCTGTTCGGCGCGCTGGCTTCTGGCATGCTCAGCGATAGGTTCGGAAGGAAACGTCTGCTGGTCCTGGCGGCGTTCCTGTTCACCGTCAGTTCGATTGGAACGGGAATGGCGGGCACCTTCGCGGTGTTCCTCGCCTGGCGAATATCGGGCGGCGTGGCGATCGGCCTGGCCTCGAACCTTTCGCCGATGTACATCGCGGAGGTCGCGCCGGAAGGCATGCGCGGGCGGCTGGTTTCTATGAACCAGCTCACCATCGTGATCGGTTTGCTGGCGGCGCAGGTGGTGAACTGGCTCATCGCGCAGCCCGTGCCAGCCGCCGCGACGGCGGCTCAAATCCTCGAATCGTGGAACGGCCAGCAGGGGTGGCGCTGGATGTTTGGCGTGACCGCTGTTCCATCCTTGCTGTTCCTGGTTTCGATGCTCTTCGTGCCGGAAAGCCCTCGCTGGCTGGCCAAGAACGGGCAGCGGAAGCGAGCCCAAGCGGTTCTCGAGCGGATCGGCGGAAAGCTGTTCGCAGGCCAGGAACTGGCCGAAGTCGAGGCGAGTCTTGCCAACGAGATCGGCCGGGTCGATTTCAGCGAACTTCTGGAACCGAGGCTGATGCGCATTCTGGGTCTTGGCGTCTTTCTCGCCGTTCTTCAACAGTGGTGCGGCATTAATGTCGTGTTCAACTACGCCCAGGAGGTGTTTGCCGCTGCGGGCTACCAGGTTTCGGATATTCTCTTCAACATCGTAGTGACCGGCGCGACGACCTTCGTCTTTACGTTCGTTGCCGTCTACACGGTAGACCGGCTTGGGCGGCGGCCGTTAATGCTGACCGGGGCGGCGGGTCTGGCCGTCACCTATTCTCTACTCGGGCTCAGTTACCACTATTCTCTGCGCGGCTGGCCGGTTCTCGCATTGGTCGTGATTGCAGTAGCCTGTTACTCATTTTCCCTAGCCCCGATTACGTGGGTGGTTCTCTCCGAAATCTTCCCGAATCGCATCCGGGGAGCTGCTATGGCTCTTGCCGTATTCTCGCTTTGGTCTGCGTGCTTCGTGCTCACTTATACGTTCCCTTTCCTGAATCGAGGCCTCGGCCCGGCCGGTACGTTCTGGCTTTATTGCGCCGTCTGTCTCTGCGGGTTTGCCGTGATTTGGTGGAGGTTGCCCGAGACGAAAGGAAAGACCCTTGAGCGGATTGAGCGTGAACTGGTCGGTATACCGTAGTGAAGCTTAGGCGCCGCGGTTCTTGTTACGCAAGGCAACCAACGGTGCCTGCGATTCGAAGAGAAGGGCGGGCAGGCCGCGGGAAATTCTGCAAGAAGTCCGTATGCGCATAACTTGGAGGCCGCCGGCATCACGCGGACGCCGAGAAGGCGCCGTCGCTTCGGTGGCCCGCTAGACTGAAGAGCTTTCAAGGAGAAGCCGTGGACACAAGAATGGCACCAACCAAGGGTGTAGCCCGATCTCTCGAATCGCATCGGTCCATCGAATTGTTGCGTCAGTGCCTCGATGACTTCAACCGAATAAACGCCCTGCCCATGGGCAGCCCCGAAGTCGACACTTGGTCGGATACCAGTGAGGCCATTTTGCATAATGCTCTTGGTAAGCCGAACGGGCGACCGCATAAAATGACGAAGGCGTTCACGCGTCACTGCGTGAATCTGCCAGACAGTTATGAGCGGGAATACCGTCGTGGCATGCTCCAAAAGAAGGCGGTGCTGGAGTCGTGCATTGAACGGTTGAAAGATGCTTGCCCGTCGCCGACGGCGACATCAACCAGAAAGCGATCCTCCAGCCCTGCCTAGTAAAAATGATTGCCGACCTCTTGATTTTCCTGGTAGCAGCAGCAAGAGAATCTTCGTCCGTTCTTCGCCCCACGAGAGCGAGGGCGGGCTCTTGGCTTTTCGGCTATTCCAAAGCCAAACACCCCTATAAGCACGCAATGGGCGGCACGTCGAAAACGTGGTGGCAATTAGTAGATTTCGAGCAGATTGACGGCGCGGCGGAAGGTCGGCGTAAGCTGTTGGGCAAGCCCTGTCACACATCCCGAATGGGTAGCAATAACGCCCATCCCGCGCCCGTTGTCTCGCCCCGGCGCCCACCGCCGCGTTCCGTCGCCGCGACCGCCAGCGGGCGGGTGGCCGACGTGATCGGCTACGAGACGCCGTCCGAGACCAGGGCGTTCGTCCGCCGCGGCTCCACCACTTTCCTCCGCTGAGGTGCGGCCCGGAGCTCAAACCCTCGCGCTGCGTCGGTCGAATCGCGGTATTCTGAGGGGGCGCCAACGCCTCGTCGGTGGCCTTCGCCATTTTGCAGCGCCTGAGCCTGCTTCTCACGAGCCGTGTTTATCCTTTGCGTCGTTCTCGGTCTGCGGCGCGCCGGCTCAAAGC
>JBEKPZ010000147.1:0-18213 GCA_049520215.1 Bryobacteraceae bacterium
GGGCTGAGATGCCCGATCGCCGGCATCACCTCGTTCGACTGGAAACCCTTGGTGCCCTTGCCATCCGGCCCCATGCCCGAAAGCAGGTCCGGCGCGACGGCGATGTACCCGGCGGCGGCGAACTGATCCGCCACGTCCTGGACCCAATCGGTCATGCCGAAGATCTCGTGAATCACCAGAATGACGGGCGTTTTGTCCTTCGATTCCGGATACGCCACGAATGTCTCGACGGAGCGGCCGTCGTGCTTGATGGTCACCCACTCGCGGTGGCGCGGCGATTTCTCCAGACGCGCCACAGCCCAATCCTGAGCGCACAGAGCGGCAGCCGCCAAAGCGGCCAGCAAACCGATTCGCATCATCTTCCTGTTATAGCGCATCGGCGTGCTGTGGCCGTGGGGCGGACCTCCAGGTCTGCGCGGGTCCTCCAGGACCCGCTCGTGGCTTAACGCAATCAGCCACGTCATTGTGCGAACCGGCCGCCGTAGACACAGGCCGCACGGTCGAAAACCCACCCCGGCTGCCGCCCCGCGTCTTCCCAAACCAATCCTTTCGTTTTTTGCTTCGGCAGGCTTACAATAGCAATAGGGAGTATTGTATCCAGGCCTTTATGGATCCGGACGCGCCACTGAATGCCAGACTGCAGGACATCCTGCACGCCATTGTGCGTACTTACATCGAGACCGGTGAGCCGGTCGGCTCGCACACCATTGCGCAACGCCGCAACCAGAGGCTGAGTGCGGCTTCCATCCGCAACGTCATGGCCGGTCTGGCGGATGCCGGATACCTCTCGCAGCCGCACACCTCCGCCGGAAGGGTGCCGACCGAAAAAGCCTTTCGCGATTATGTGCAGTCTCTGGCTGCCGGGCGCATGCCGTCCGCCGACGCAGCCCGCATCCGCATCGAACTCCTGGAGGCTCCCACGGCGGCGGCGCGGGTGGAACGTTGCTGCCATATCCTGACGGAGCTGACCAGCAACGTGGGCATCACCGCCGCTCTGCCGCCGGCCGTGCGTGAACTGGACCAGATTGAGCTCGTTCCGCTGGGCGACCGCCGCATCCTGGTGATCCTGGTAACGCGCGACCGCGCCGTCCACAACCGCGTCGTCGTTTTGGATGAATTCGTCTCCTCCGACGAGTTGGTCAACATTCGCAACTACGTGAACCGGAACTTCAGCGGCTGGCGTCTCGAGGATGCCCGGCGCGAGTTGCTGCAGCGCATCGCCGAAGAGCGCGCCATCTACGATGCCGTGCTGCGCAAGCTGACGCTGCTTTACCGCAAGGGCTTGCTGGACGTGGATGTGGCGCCCGTGGTCCACATGGAGGGCGCCTCCAATCTGCTGGGCCTCGACCTGCACCTCACGCGCGAAAAACTGCGCGACCTGCTGCGGGCGCTGGAGGAGAAGGAACGATTGGTCGAGTTGCTGAACCGCGTCCTGGAACAACCCACCGGATCGCTCGAAGTGCGCGTTGGCCTGGAGGAGGCGCACCCCGCCATGAAGGAGCTGGCCATCATCGGCATTTCCTTCCAGATGCCGAGCGGGATATGGGCCAAGATCGCGGTGCTGGGCCCCATGCGCATGCGCTATGAGAAGGTGATGGGCGCAGTGCTGCAAACCCGCCGGGCGCTCGAAAGCATGCAGTTCTAAATGATATCCAGCACATGTGGCGCAGACGATCGTTTTATGACGTCTGCGTCCTCTAGCGCCCGCCCGCTGAAGCGCGCGGCGCGGTTTGTTAATCTAGTAAATAGTGGCAGACGATAACCAGGAACAGAACGCATCGGGTGTCGAGGAGACTTTACCGGTCCTGACTCCCGAGGCCCAAATTGCGGCGCTGACCGGCGAGCGCGACCAGCTTGCCGCCGAAAAGGCCGATTTGAAGGACCGCCTGCTCCGCACGCTCGCGGATTTCGAAAACTTCCGCAGGCGGGCCGAGCGCGACCGCTCCGAGTACGTGCAATTCGCGGCCATGGAAATGGTCCGCGACCTCATTCCCATCCTGGACGATTTCCGGCGCGCGATGAAAGTGGAAACGGCCGATAAAGAGTATGCCAAGGGCATTGAACTGATCGATCAGCGGCTCTTCGAGGCTCTCAAGAAAGCCGGGCTGGAGCCTATCGAGGCTGCCGGAAAACTGTTTGACCCGAATCTGCATCAGGCCGTCGTCCGCGTCCAGTCCGAAGAATTTCCCGACCAGACGGTTCTGGAAGAATTTCAAAGCGGATATAATTTCAAAGGAAAGCTTTTGCGGCCGGCTATGGTGAAGGTTGCCGTGAGGCCCTGACGGTCCCCGTAATTCCCCGTGGCAAAAAGAGACTATTACGAAATCCTCGGCATTGGCCGGGACTCGGACGACGGCCAGTTGAAATCCGCGTACCGGAAACTGGCGTTGCAACATCACCCGGACCGCAACCCGGACAATCCGGATGCCGAAGAGAGGTTTAAAGAAGCCGCCGAAGCCTACAGTGTGCTGAGCGATCCGCAAAAGCGCGCCGCCTATGATCGCTACGGCCATGCGGGTCTGCAGAACTCCGCGGCGCAAGGTTTCGATCCCAACGCATTCTCGGATTTCAGCGACGCTTTGGGCGACCTCTTCGGATTCGGCGATCTGTTCGGCGGCGGAGCCCGCGGCCGCCGCAACCGGGCGCAGCGCGGCGAAGATCTGCGCTACGACCTGGAGATCAGTTTCGAGGACGCGGTTTTCGGCATGACCGCCGAGATCCAGGCGCCACGCATGGAAGCTTGCGACCGTTGCCGCGCCACCGGCGCCGAACCGGGCAGCGGATCCACCACTTGCCCCACCTGCAATGGCCGGGGCCAGATCCTCTATCAGCAGAGTTTTCTATCGGTGCGGCGCACCTGCCATACCTGCAACGGGAGCGGCCAGATCGTGCGCAATCCCTGCCGGCAATGCCATGGGCAGGGTTACCGGCAGGTGGTTCGCAAACTCAAAGTCAACATTCCGGCGGGCGTCGACGACGGCAACCGCTTGCGGCTCTCCCAGGAAGGCCAGCCCGGCGCAGACGGCGGACCTGCCGGCGATCTGTACGTCGTCCTGAAGGTTAAGGAGCACGCCTTCTACGAGCGCCGGGGCAACGATCTGCACTGCACCATTCCGGTTAACGTGGGACAAGCCGCGCTGGGCGCGGAGATCGAGATTCCCACGCTGGAAGAGCCCTATCGCCTGAAGATCCCGGAAGGCGCCCAGAATGGCGCGCAGTTCCGCTTACGGCATCTGGGCGTTCCGCCGGTGAATGGAGGCGGGCGCGGCGATATCTACGTGCACATCGAGGTGCAGGTGCCAACCAAGCTGACCCGCGAGCAGCGCAAGCTACTCGAACAGTTGCGCGACACCCTTCCGGTGGAGAATCAGCCCGCCGAAAAGAGCCTGTTGGGCAAGGTCAGAGACTATTTCATGTGAGCGGAGTTATGTAGGGGAAAGGCGGTTCCGCCCGCTTTTCCTAGCCGGGAGCGTCTTCCTCGCCCGTGAGCGGTTTTTTGTGTTTCGGCTTGTCGCGCTGCGGCTTGGGCAGGATCGGCCGGGAGGATGGGACGGTGCCCACACGCTGGCGCGCCAGCTTGCGCACCTCTTTTTTCATGTCGAAGGTCTGCTTCTTGCGCGCCATTGAAGGTTTCGGCTCCGCTTCGAGTATATCGCGGCCCAGTGAGGTCAGGCGGCTTCCGGCACAAAAGTACTAGGCTTCTCATCCGGCTCCCGCGGGCCTAAAGACAATAGGTTCCGATTGAATTGACCCGGTTTATGCAGCCAGGTACGGGTGGTCGTGCCGTTCCGTACTGTTGTGAGTCTCTCTATTGTGATGTACCATTGTGTTACTGCACCCTTGCGGGCGTTGACGCTATGCCAAAGATAAGAGCTAACGGGGTTAACCTGCACTACATTGCTGTCGGCGCGGGCCCCGATGTGGTCATGCTGCACGGATTCCTCGGCAATCTGGCCGTCTGGCACCTCTACATGGCCCCCATTCTGCGCCGCGAACACCGCGTCACCACCTACGACCTTCGCGGCCACGGCTACAGCGACGTCACCCCCACTGGCTATACCGCCGCCGATATGGCCGAGGACCTGCGCTGCTTCCTGGATGAAATGGGCATTGAGCGTCCCATCCTGGTGGGCCACAGCTTCGGTGCCGACATTGCCATGTATTTCAGCCTGCTCTACCCCGAACGTGTGGCCAAATTAGTAGCGCTGGAGCCCGGCTTGGCAGCCCTGGTTCACCTGCGCAACGATAAGGATTGGATCGGCTGGGCGGCTTGGGTGGCCAAACTGGAAGAATCGGGTATCCACGTTCCCGAGGACAAGCGCACCAACGCCGAATACTTGTTGCAGCTCAGCCTGGAAACCCCCAAGTTTTACGGCCCGGCGCGCGGGCTGCCGCGCAATCGCGAGCCGCTGCTGCGCCTGATCCGCAATACCACCCTGCTGAAGGACTACGAAGTGGTGGGCGCCATGACGCTCGATGCGGTGCGGACCATCGAAACGCCCACGCTGCTGGTCTACGGCCGCAATTCGCACTTCATCAGTTCGTATGACTTCCTGCACGAGGCCCTGCCCAACTGCAAGCCGGTGCTGTTGCCCGGCGGCGAGCATTTCGGCCCGCTGGAGCAGCCCGAACTGCTCACCGAGCACATCCAACAATTCCTGAAACGGCCCGCGGCCGTCAGTAGTGTTCCCCCGGTTTCATTCGGCGAGGAACCCGCCTTCGGATTCTCGCTTTAGTCGGTTTGCAATTGGAGGGCGGACTTCAGTCCGCGCGGGGCTTTAGCCCCGCCAGGCCGGCTGAAAGCCGGCTGCGGGCAGGATTGCCCGCCCCACAAACCAGATCGTCGATCAGCCCGGCAGCCCGCGCCGGACCTCCACAATGCGCCAATGCCGTGCCCATTTTGGCGGCGTTATCGCGGAAGGATGGCTCCTCCAGCACGCGCAGCACGGCCTGCCGCATGCGCGCCGGGGTCGCCCCCCAGGGAGACATGCGCAGGCCGACACCGGTCTCCGCCACTCGCCAGGCCATTTCGGCCTGGTCCCAAATGGAGGGCAGCACCACCGCGGGAAGGCCAGCCTGCAGAGCTGCCAGCACGGACTCGGAGTTGCCGTTGGTGACCAATACATCCGCCAGGGGAAGAACATCGCTCAGCGGCGCATGCGGATGAAGCGTGACGTTGGGAGCGAGCGGCCCCAGCTTCAGATCCGCCGCAATCCGCCCCTCTCCGGCTAACAGAATCATCGTCAGCGGAAGACCGGACAATCCGCGGGCAGCCATCTGTAATACACGCGGCTCATGCGTGAACAGCGCGCCTTCATCGACCACCACTACGGGCTGATGCCCGGCGATCCGCGCCGGTATCTGTTCAATCCAGGCGGGCGGTGCCTCGTCCCGGTGCTTGTCCCACAGGCACGGCCCCACATAGCGCACGGCTGGCGGAAGGTCGCGCCGGCAGTTGTCGAACTCAGGTGCGCTGGGGACCAGGTAAAGGGGCAAAGTGCCGGTGAACGCGTTCACGCTCATGCCCAGCGGCGCCAAACCGAATTGGCGGCGTAAGGCATTGGCTTTCCTTCGGGTGCGCGCCGTGATCAGGGTTGCGGCGCGGGCAAGCATCCCGGCGCAGAGCGCTTGCCATGCGTTCCGGCGGCGCGGCAAGGCAATCCCCTGAGTGGGCCCCTCGGGTCCCGGCAAAATCGAATGGGCTACGTGCGAGAAGGCGATCACGGGAATACCGATGCGCTCCCGCAGAATCAGGATAGGCGCCCACATGGCGATGTCGCAGATCAGCGCATCGGCCGGCCATCCGGCCAGCACCGCCTCCAGGTCGCGAACCTGCGCGGGCACGGTTTCCACCAGGAACGTGGGCCACAAACGCCGCATCTGGGACGGCCGTTGGCGTCCGGCGATGAGATCGTCGACGATCGCCGCCACGCGGCCCCAGTCCACTTCGCGAAACGGAAAACACGGGAAGCCCTCTCGCGCCACGTCGGACAATGCGCCGCCGCCGGTGTAGAAGGCGACTTCGTGGCCTTGCGCAGCGGCTTCCCGCGCCAGCGCCAGGAACGGATGCAGGTGCGTGGGGAAGGGCCAGACCGTAAAGAGCAGCCGTGCCATGCTATTTCGGAACCGCTTTATTTCAGAATGTAGATCGCGGCTTTCGCGAAATCCAATTTGCGCTCCTCAATCGATTCGAAACCAGCCTTCCGGAATAGTTGCTTCCACGTATCCGAGTCGACCGGCTTTTGCTGGGTGAGGTCGTGGTAGAGGAAGTAGTAGACCGAGATGCCCGGGTGCCGCCGCAGTTCCTCGGCCGGAGGCCGCACGGCTTCGAAGGCGATCAGCGGAGCGCCCGGAAACAGCCGGCGGAAATCCTTCAGGAAATTGAGCAGCACGTCTTCGCCGAAATAAAGCAACTCGTGGAGCACGAAGAACACGGTGGCCGCGTCGATGGGCGGCAGACCGGCCTGGTCGATCTTGGAAATGTCCAGAGCGGTCAAAGTGACCCTGTCCTGCAGCCCTAGCTCCCGCAGAACGCGGTTACCTTCCTCGACCGCCGCCGGCGCCAGGTCGATGCCAAAACACTGCACTTCGGAATTTAATCCGCAGAGCATGCGCAGGAACGTTCCATCGCCGCATCCCAGATCGAGCACGCGCTTGTAGCCGTTGGCGATGATGATGTCGTTCACCATGGGAAAGAACAGCATGTTCTCCATCTCGCCGCTGCCGCGCGCCACAAAATCGGACCGGCGGTAGAAGTCCCGGCCGTAGACTTGCTCCTTCCGCAGCAGAGGCTCCAGCGAATGGAAAACTTCGCTGTATCCGTAGCAGACTTCCAGCCACCCGCGCATCACCTCGACCACGTCGCGCCCTTTCTCGGACAACGAATAGGCCGCGCCATCGCGCTCGAACATGCCCAGGCAGTAGAAGGCTTCGCACAGCGGCTGAAGCACGGCCTTTTCCATGTTCGCGCGGGCCGCGAATTCGTCGATATCCACGCTGGCGTTCTTTTGCATTTCGTCGATCAGCCCGACGTTCATCAGCGCGTGCATGGTGGTGGTCTCGAGATAGCCGCGGATCATCTCGTCCCATCCGGTCTTATAGGTCTTCTGCAAGCGCAGCATGTAGGGCAGGCCGAAGCGGTGAACGGTCTTGGCTAGTTCTAACAATGGAATTTCCTCCGATTCTGCCAATTATTGTAGCAGAGATATACAGACCCTAAACACCGTATGAGTACCAGTCCCTTTGTGGGGCAGGCTCTCAGCCTGCAGCGGCCTCTCAGGCCGCCTCTTTTCGCTGTGGCATGTACTCTGTACTACTGTCCATCAATTTTTTCGCGAGCCGCGACGATGCGTGTAGATCTGTCAATGTGGGGCGGGCGTCCACGCCAGCAGCGGGTCTCCAGACCCGCTCCACCGACGCCCGGTTTGCGCCTCTGGGTCCGGCGGCCTCGCAGGCCGTCGGGACTTTCCGTAGTCGGTCAGTTGCAAGGCCATGCTACGCAAATTGACCCACTACCGGACTATCCAGAAGTGCGGGGCTAAAGCCCCGCGCGGGATAAATCCCGCCCTCCAGGAGACGCTAATTCGGTGAGACACCCACGCGGCGCACGAGTTCCTGAAATCTCGGGTCGCCACGCAGGTCTGCGACCGGCGGATAGATTTCGAGGAACAGCATCATCTCCGATTGGTCCTGGTAAGCCTTCTCCAACCAATCGAGCGCCTGGTCCCGCAGGCCCAAAGCGTCGTAAACCACGGCGATGTCGAACGGCGCCACATACCGTTCCGACATCGTCTTCTTCAAAAGCGCGAGCAGTTTGACGGCTTCCGCGCGATTCCCCGATCGCGCATAGGCGGAGGCCAGGCCCGACAGAGTGAGCGTGGCGCCCGGGTTCAACGAGCGGGCTCTTTCAAACTCCGCGATGGCCTCCGGAAATCGACCCACGGCCATGTAGGCGTATCCACCCGCCATGTGCGGCGGCCAGAAATCCGGGTGGACTTTTATGGCCGCGCGGTCGGCCGCCAGCGCACCCTCATAATCGTGCTTCAGATAAGGGGGGAATTCCAGCAAGAACAAGAGCTCCGGAGAGAGCGGGTCGATTTTGAGGGCCTTCCGGATCTCCGCCGACGCCTCGTCTTGTCTTCCCAACGCCGACAGATACTCCGCATACGCAAAGTAAATCGAGGTGATGTTTGGATTCAAGGCCAGGGCGCGGGCGAACTCTTTGCCGGCATCCGCCAGCTTCCACTCGTGCATCTGAGCGTGCGCCAGCGCGCCGTGCGCCTCAGCCAGACCATCGTCAAATTCGAGCGCCCGGCGCGCCGCCGCCTCCGCCTTGGGCAGCGCCTCTCGCGGGGAGAGCACCCAGTCCGAAGCCGTGGTGTAGGCGTCCGCTAGTCCGGCATAGGCTAGGGCATAGCTGGGATCGATCTGGATGGCGCGGTCAAAATACATGATCGCCTGGTTCAATCCGTCCGGGGTGAACCGGAATTCGGAATAACGCCCATCAAGGTAGTTCCTGTAAGCATCCAGATTCGCCGTATAGCGCCGGTCCAGTCTCTGCTTCTCCCCTTGCGCTAATCTGACGGCCAGCGCTTGGGCGACCTTTTGCGAGATGGCATCTTCGATCGTGAAAATACTGGTAAAACTCTCGTCGAAGGTCTCCGCCCACAGTGGCCTTCGGTCTGCCACGCGCACCAGTTGAACCGTGACGCGGATGCGCTCCCCGGCCATCTGCACCTTGCCCTCCAGGAGCGCCTCCACATCCAGTTCGCGTCCGGCGGCCCACGGGTCCGCCGATGCTCCGGCGTATTGCAGGATCGAACTGGTGGGCCGCACTACCAACTGCCGGATGTTGCTCAGCTTGGTGATTACGGCGTCCGCCAGCCCCAGTCCGAGAGCTTTTCCACCTTGAGCGTCCAGAGGCTGGAACGGCAACACCGCAATGGAGCGGGTCGCCGTCACGTCCGGCGCCTGCGCGGCTTTCTCTTTCCAGATGCGCCAGCTGGCCACGGCCAGTCCTGCCGCCAGCAACAAGCTCAGAGCCACGATCGCTTTCGGCGGCAGGCTCCAGCGAGCGGGGGCGTTGGAATCCTCCTCTTGGCTCTCCTCTTCGACGACCACCTCAGCAGTGGTGCTCCTTTCCACGGTCAGCTCAGTTTCCACCGTGTAGAACGGCCTGACGTCCGCCACGAAACGATAGCCCCGGCCAGGGATCGTCGCGATATAGCGGTGTTCACCCGGATTCTCGCCCAGAGCTTTCCGCAACGCCGAGACATTCTGGGCCAGATTGGCCTCCTCCACAAAGCTGTTGGGCCAGATCGCCTTCAGCAGTTCATCCTTTCCCAGAACACGGTCGCGATTCTGGATCAGCACCAGGAGCGTGTCGAAGGCCTTGGAAGTCAGCGGTACGGGTTGGCCGTCGCGGAACAGCAGACGCCGTACGCCGTCCGCCCGGAATGGCCCGAATTCATACAACTGGTTGGTTTCTAACGACATAACCCACTCACCCAAGGGGTATTTAGAAGGTTTTATAAAATTTCAAAGCGCCCTAAAGACTTCTGAGCCGGCCGCCGCGCACAATGCGAAAGTGAAAGCCGGCCTCCTGAGCGCCGAGTGGAGCACAGTCTACCACAATCGGCGTACCGGCGGATAAGAGGGATCGTGAGGATCAAACGAAAGACCAGGATCGCGTTACACATCCAGGAAAGGCTGCTGGTTCGCACCCGGCAGTCCGGCGAGATCACCCCGCCTTCGGGGCCGCCACCCAACGGTCCGCCGGGTGGCCCGGTTTCAAAATCTGAAAAAGAAAAGGACTTACCATCATGCAAGGACGAATAACGACAATCACACTCACCGGCGCGCTTCTGGCGATCTCCACCAGCTTCGCGCCCAATGCAACGGCGTGCAGCCTGCCGGGTTTCTCCGCCCTCAGGGTGCCCGTTACCCTTCCACCCAGCTTGTTTGCCCCGGCGGCCCAGCCACAGGCGGCCAGTGCGGGTGCGGGCGGCGCTTCCATCGTAGGCCTGTGGAACGTCACCTTCTACTCTGGCGGGGCGGTTGTAGACCAGGCTTTTGACGCGTGGCACAGCGATTACACGGAGATTCTGAACGATTTCACCGACCCGATTGAAGGCAACGTATGCCTGGGAGTGTGGACGCAAACCGGGCCGCAAACCTTCAAGCTCAAGCACCCGTCCTGGACCTTCGATTCGAGCGGCAATCTAACCGGCACGGCGTATATCATCGAAATGGTTACGGTGGGTCCGGGCGGCAACGAGTATGCGGGCCCTTACAGCATCAATTTCTACGATACCTCGGGCAACCCGGTCGGCAGTTTTACAGGCGTCATCAAAGCCAATCGAGTCATGCCGGACTGATGCAGGCGCGGCACGTAGGGTGCCGGCGAATCGAGCAAGGAGCCGCGGAGGCACGCGAATCCGGCGCGAGCCTCCGCCTATCCGATAATCCAGTGAACAAACCTGTGCCAGCCCTGCGTCATCCCAATAAGTATCCGGACCGGCGGCGACAGAAGGAAGAAGAAGAGCACACCCAGAATGTAGGCCCGGTGGACGCGCCGCCTCGAAATCAGGTCGTACACCGGCCCGGCCAGGACAAACGCATAGATCAGAATGGGCGCCAGCGCCGGATTGATGGCGATGGCAAACCGCCCCAACCCAGAGGGAAGCAGCGGGCATACGGTTGCCATCAACATAATACGCTGGTGCGCTTCGCGGTTGCGCCGGAACCAGAATCCGGCCGCGATAAACACGGCGAACTGCAGCATATCCACCAGCGCAAAAAAGCAGGCGCTCTCCGGATCGCGGGCGAAGGGAATGGAGCGAAAATGACCTGCCTTCGCCATCCAGAAGGCCACCGTGCAGCCCAAGATGACCATGGCGCTCGCGAGAAACGCGCCGCCATAACCCAGCCGCCGATGAACCTCCGCGCGGCCGCCGGCGATGAGAGCGGTTTGCGCCACGAAAAAGAGGATCCATGCCGTGAAAACCGCCCCGTGCAAATGGAGCAGCAGCGGCAGTGCCGGCGTGGCGAAGTATGTCTTCAGATAGTAGCTGTGCGCGAAGCCTAGAAAGACCCCGGCCGCCGATGCCAGGGCCATAATCAGGTAAAAACGGCGGTCGCGCCTACCGGTGCTTGATCGCCCACCGGCAGCGTGTTCCATTCCGATCACTTCGACTAAATCGTTCATGTTGTTTTCCTGAGGCGGATCAACCGCTCCAAGCCAGACTAGAGCTAAAATCTCAGGTACGTCCACCAGGAGCGGATTAGGAATTTCTCAATTTTCCGTTAGCTTCGGCATGTCTATGATCCGAAACCATTTCTTCAAATTCGGCCCATTCATCTTAAACGTGGATGGAATGACTCTGCGCAGGGATGGGCAGTTGATCCAACTTCCGCCGAAGGCCTTCGAGACGTTGACGGTGTTGGTGCGGCACCATGGCGAGATGGTCACCAAGGAATACCTGATGAGCGCAGTGTGGCCCGACGCTCATGTGGAAGAGAGCAACCTTACACAGAACGTGTTCACGCTCCGGCGCAAGCTCGGCCAGACTCCGGAAAAAGAGGAATACATACAGACGGTCCCGCGCAGGGGCTACCGGATCGGCGTTCCAGTGGAAGAGTTGGAGGAAAGCAGGCCCGCACCGGACCGGCCGGCTCAACAACTCGCGGAACAACCCCAGGAGGCAGCCGGCTTGAAACCACGCCTGCATCGCACATCAGTCTTGTGGGCGGGCGTGCTCGTCATGGCGGCGGCATTTGCCGTGCCTCTGTGGCGGATTCCGAGCGCAACGCCGACGGTCTCGACCTACCTTGAGCTCTCGCACGATGGAATGGACAAGCGCGGTAAAACGGGAGCTGTCGGAGGTCCTGACGCAGCTCTGGCAACCGACGGCAGCCGGATCTATTTCACCGAAGGTTCGTCCCAGACGTCCGCGCTCGCGCAGGTTTCCGCGGCAGGCGGGGAGACAGCCGCGATTCCGGTGCCGATCGGCTTGCCCCAGCTCTTGGATTTTTCACCGGCGCGGTCCGAATTGCTGGTCGCGAGCTTTGAAGATCCGGCCTCGGCCACGCCCTTGTGGGCTATACCGTTGCCGGCTGGTGTCCCTCATCGACTGGGTAATCTGGTGGCGCGCGACGCCACGTGGTCGCCGGACGGGCGTGAGATCGCGTATGCCCGGGGCACCGAATTGTTCCGCTCAAACGCCGACGGGACAGAGATCAAGAAGCTGGCCGCTCTTCCGGGCCTGGGCTGGAGACCGAGATGGTCGCCAGACGGCAAGATGCTGCGGCTGACCGTCGTGGACGCGAAGACTGCCAGCCGGTCTCTATGGGAAGTCTCGAGCGACGGCTCAAATCTCCATGCCCTGCTTCCCGGTTGGAATAACCCACCCGCAGAATGCTGTGGTAGTTGGACGCCCGACGGCAAACAGTTCGTCTTCCAGGCCACTCGCGAGGGCAAGACGGAAATCTGGTCGCTCGCCAAGCATGGCATTGGAGATTGGTTATTTCCCTCCGCCGGACAGCCGGTTCAGATCACCAATGGTCAGATCGATTCCTTGGGGCCCGTCGCAAGTCCGGATGGCAGGAAACTATATTTCATCGGCCAGCGACTGCGCGGCGAACTCGCGAAATACGACGCGCAGGCCCGCCAGTTTTTACCCTTCCTGAGTGGGATTCCCGCCGATTTCATCGACTTCTCGCGCAATGGCCAGTGGATTACCTACGTCACCTTTCCCCAGGGAACGCTGTGGCGAAGCCGCATCGATGGGACCGAGCGCCTGCAGTTGACATTCGCACCGATGCAGGTGATGGTTCCGCAATGGTCGCCGGATGGCGAACGCATCGTTTTTGTTGGGACCGGAACTGGGCGGCAGAATAGCATCTACATTGTCCAGGCCAGCGGCGGGACCCCGAAACCGATTCCCCAAGCCGGCGGCGGTCTGAGTCCCACGTGGTCGCCCGATGGGAACTCCCTGCTGTTCAGCGATGCGCCGTTTTTCGAAGCCAATCCGGGAGGTGTTGCGATCCACCGGCTGGATTGGCGGACGCGGAAACTGGAGACAATTCCCGGATCGGCGGGACTGTTTTCGCCCGCGTGGTCGCCCGACGGGCGCTACATCGCCGCCAAGCCTCTCACCGGCAGGAGAACCATGCTTTTCGATTCACATAGCCTTAAATGGTCGGAACTCGCCGAGGGTTGGGGCTTCACCAAATGGTCGCGCGACAGCCAATATATCTACTACATGCGCTACGGCGACGAACCAGCTATTCTGCGCATCCGCCTTAGCGATCGAAAAGTGGAAGAGGTGGCAAGTCTGAGCGGCTTTCGGCAAGGCGGGCGTCTGGCGGGCCTTCAGTTCGCGTTAGCTCCAGACGGCTATCCTACGCTGCTGCGAGATACCGGAACCCAGGAGATCTACTCGCTCAACTGGCCCAGCCGCTAGCTCGGACAGGCCCGGAGGCCTGTCCCACTCAGCGCGCCGTCTTCAATTCCAGACGGCGCTGCTTGAGCCAGCGAAGACGGCTCTGTTGCTCCTGATACAGCGTGCCCCAGCCGGCCCAGTAGTAGCCGGCGACAAACAACAGCAGGAACGGAATCGAAAAGAAATTGTACGTGTCGATGGCGAATACGATCATCAACACAAAGTAAGTGCCGATCGCAATTTCGATATACGGCAGCAGGCCGCTCCTGCGGCGGTATTTCTTATGCTCCAGATTGACCGTGCGGTCGCCAATGGCGTACTTGGGGGTGCGCACAAACCCGGTAGTAACGCCAAACAGCGCTTCCATAACGGCGCGCGTATTGATCACCGTGAGCGCCACGCCGACGGCCATCAGGACCGGCAGCAGCAGAATCGAGCGCTTCCAGTTCTTGGGATAAAGCTCGCGCTGGGCCACCACATAGAACGCGGAAATCGACCAAAAGGCGGCCATGATCAGCGGCAGATCGATGAACACCATCTGCCACACGCCCATGTAGAACCGCACGATCATAACCGGGAGCATCAGCGCGGATACCACGATCATCAGCGGATAAGAAATGTTGGGCGTGAGGTGCATGAACGCTTCGAACTTCACGCGCCGCGGCACGTCCGAGCGGAAGACCATGGGCAACAGCTTGCGCGCGCATTGCGTCAGGCCCTTGGCCCAGCGCGATTGCTGCACCTGGAATCCGTGCATGTCCACCGGCAGTTCCGAAGGGCATTCCAGACCCGGCATATAGACGAACCGCCAGCCTTTCAGTTGCGCGCGGTAGCTGAGATCGGAATCCTCGGTGAGCGTATCGTGCTGCCAGCCGCCGGCGTCGTCGATCATTTTGCGGCGCAGAATGCCAGCCGTACCGTTGAAGTTGAAGAAGTAGCCCGCGCGCGAACGGGCCCCGTGCTCCAGGATAAAGTGCCCATCCAGCAGCATGGCCTCCACTTCGGTAAGGAAGCTGTAATCGCGATTCAGATAGCTCCAGCGGGTCTGCACGACGCCGATGGTGGGGTCGGCGAAATGCTGGATGGTGCGCGTCAGGAAGTCCGCCGGCGGGACGAAATCGGCATCGAATATGGCGACGAATTCGCCGGTGGCGGTCTTCAATCCTTCCTGCAGCGCGCCGGCCTTGTAGCCCGCGCGATTGTCGCGGTGATGGTAAACGATCGGAAACCCGAGGGCGCTATACCGCTCCACCAGCGCCGCGGCAAACGGGGCGGTGTCGTCGGTGGAATCGTCCAGCACCTGGATCTGGAGCAACTCGCGGGGATACTCGATGCGGGTGACCTCGTCGATGAGCCGTTCGATAACATACCGTTCATTGAAGATGGGCAGTTGAATGGTGACCTGCGGCAACTGCGGGAAGCGCCTGGGCGGCTCGCCGGTGGCCTTCTTGCGGTGCTTGAAATAGGTGCGGATGATTTCGTAGCGATGCACCCCGTAAACCGAAAGCAGGGCCAGGATAGCGAAATACGGGATCAGAATCGCCCAGTCGAACCAGCTCAGTTGATGGACGCCGCTAAAGGTGTCGTCGAACAGGCTGCGCACCATGCGGGAGGTGGCCGAGGTCGTGGCCAGAAATGCAATGGGGAGCAAAGAAGCGACCATACGCCCTTTATACGGTTATGTTATCAAATAGCTCCTCTTGCCAACGGAGCATTGCTGTTTTTTAATTGTTCTGGAATTTGATCTGCGATTCCGCCTCGAACTTGCGGTAGGCGCGGAAAACGGTCTCGTTCCGCACAAATGCCCTGGCGTGCCGCAGTTGCAGCACCGAGCGCAGCGGGAGCAGGTAGTCCTCCTTGCCGATCTTCACCAGGCCGTAGTCGAGCGAAAGAGCGGGCGATTGCAAGCCAAACTCTTTCTGCAACCCAACTCCCTGAATGGTGAGTCTTCTCACCATCCCGCTCTCTTCGTCGATGAAAACACGCCCGGTATACGCGGCCAGCTCGCGCCTTCCGCCGTAATTCAGCATGAAATTCGATTTGGCCTTCGACACTTCCACATCGAATACCTGGCACAGCACGCCCATCGCCATGGCCCGGCCCGACCATTTGTAGGATGCAGCCACATCCGGGTCGAACAAGCCGCGCAGCATCGAACCGAATTCACTGCGCGCACGAATGCCTTGGTTAAGGACCGGGGAGCTCTCCGCCTTTACGCCGTTGACCTCGATCGTCTGGTACCGCTCTTTGCCGCCTTCGTACATCAGGTCGGCCTTATAGGAGTCGGCCTCCTTGAGCTGATCGGGAGTCTTCAGGGGAGCTGTAAACCGGTGCGTTTCCTGTGTGCAGCGGAAATCCGGAAGGTGTTCCAGGTATCCCATGGCGTTCTTAGCGGCCTCGTCCCAAAGCGTCTTCTGTTCTTCGGGCCGCATCTTCAACCCGCTGGAATCGACTGTGGCGGGCTCGATCTCCGGCAGCACCACTTCCGCATTTTCCGCTTCGTCCGCCGGACCCGCCGAATTCTTGGGCAAACTCGCCATTTCTACCGGCTGCGCGGACCCATTTCCAATTACTTTGAACGGGACCACCCGCTTGATGATGCCCTTGGACTGCCGAATCGAAATGACGCCCTGGTAGTCGCCGGGAGAAAACTTGGCGCCCTTCAAGTTGACCAAGTAGGGGAACTCTTTGGCCTGCCCGCCAGTCATGGTCTGGGCTCTCCCGCCGATTTGGCTGGAGGCGCCATCCATCGCACTGTTGGCGAGCCCGCTCTTGAACTGCAGCGGCAAGCGGGCCACCACCCGGCCGTCGTGCAGGATTTCCATGCTCAGATCGAGCGGCGCGCCGTGGATATCCGGATAAAGCCTCAGGTAGACTTGCAGGTTGATCGGCTCTTCGGCGCGGAAGACCGGGTCGAGCACGGGTGATAACGTCTCTCCTTCGTAGCTCAACACCTGGTCGGCCTCGAATTTGTCCGCGGACCCCTTGAACGGGCGCACCACCAGCGCATCGCTGGCCACCAGGCCCGGCGCATTTCGGCCGACTCGCAAGGGCGTCTGGATCACGCCGGTCGTGCCGGCCACCAGATCTTCCACCTTGGCTTCCAGGATGAAAGGCCGCTGGCCGACCAGGGTTACCGCGCGCATGAAGAACATGCTGCCCTGACGCCGTTCATCCAATTTTTTTTGCGGTCCACGGACGTTGACCTCTCTCCGGCCGGTCCAGATGACCGTCCCCTTGCCGTTCCGCACGGTAGCGGTCAGCCGCGCGCGCGCCTGGTAGGTGTTGGTGTTGTCGTCCATGTCGAATTTCAACGCGTTGAGCGGCGATTCGACGGTCACCAGGCCTTGCAGGGGTGCGTTGGAGTCGCTGGCTTCATAGGCCACCTCGGCAGAGCCGAAAGCCGATGGGTAGCCTCCTTGGCCCTGGCCGGTCGCGATGGTGCCGAAATCCGCTTCGTGGTCGGAGATGCTGTTGGACACCGATCCGGTTCCCGCGGTGCGGATGAACCGGATGTGTACAGGAATCTCAAACTTGGGGATGGCGCCGGGCGCGGGCGGCGCGGATTCGGCAGCCGCGCTCACCGCCTCGACGGGCTTCACCGGGGCTGGCGGCGCGGCTAGTTCGTCCGCCGGCGCCGTCACCGTGGCCACGTTCGGCTCCAGCGCTCTAGCCTGCCGCAGCCACGCGCCGCCGGTTTTGGTAGCCAAGGCGTTGAGCGCGGCGTTCGGCACACTCTTGGAGCTTTCCGCCACGTCCAGCACCAGGACTCTCACCCGGTTAGTCTGGCAGACCTCCGCCAGATGTTCCAAGGTGCGCTCTCCATCGCTGGAAAAGGGCGGGCTATTCAGCACGGCCACCACGATCCGAGCGCCGGGAACGGCCGTAGCGGCCTGGGCGGCTGCGTCGAGACCGATCAGAAAGGACGGGGGATCGGCATCGCGCGCCGCCTGCGCCGTGTCGCTAAACGCCTGTTCCAGGTCCTTAGCGGCCGTGCCCGCGGCGAAACGTTGCGCGTCCGGACTGCCGGCGCGCCGGAGTTCGACAATACCGCCGGCGGTTTGCCAGCGGCGCGCAGTGGAGGCCGCCGCGCGCGCGGATTGCCGCGCCGCATCCTGGGAACTCGGGCCGAACACAAAGGCGAGGAAACCTTGCTCCGCTTGAACTGCGGGAAGCGAAAGTGCTGACAATAGCAGGACCATTGTCCGGATAGGAACAGAAGTGCGCATCGAGTTCATTATCCCTCCATTCCGGCTGGATGGAGCGAACGCACCGGAATGTTTCTTACCGCAACGGCTCGCGGCGCGCCTGAAACCACGCTCCGAACACCGCGATCAGCGCGCCGGCGGTCAAGCACAGCGCGCGATAAAACTCCGGCGGGCCGGCGAAGTAGTAGTGGCTGAAGAAGAATCCGCGGGCCATCATCCCCAGCACGGCGAGGCTCCACACGAAGAACAGCAGCCGCCATTTCCGGAAGATCGCCAGGACAACCGACAGCAGGCCCACCAGGGCCGCCGAGAGCAGCCACCAGGTGAGCGCCTGGCCCTGCCAGGGCAGCATTTCAAGCTGCAGGGGCTGCCCGCTGGACAACGCCACGACCGCAAGGGCCAGCAGGAACAATGTCAACAGCCCGTGAAAGAGATAACTAAACACGCGCATAAGTGCCCTCAGTGCAGCCACCAGGCGACCTCCGATTGAAGCGCCATTGTAGCAAGTTGTTATGTGGGGCAGGCTCTCAGCCTGCGGCGGCCTCTCAGGCCGCCTCTTTTGG
>JBEKPZ010000148.1:0-24167 GCA_049520215.1 Bryobacteraceae bacterium
AAACAGATCGCCGAGCTCATCAACACCGAATCCAAACGTCTGGGCCGCATGATCGAAATGTTCCTCAGCGTGGAGCGGCTTTCCGCCGGCCAGGTGGAGCTTAAGAAGGAGTCATTCTCCGCCGGCGAACTGATGGCCGGATGCGTGGCGCGCGCGCTTCCCCTGGCCGAGCGCAAGCAGATCCGCATCCTGACGGAAGCAGCGCCCGCGGACATCCTCCTCACCGGCGACCGCGAGCTGATGGAATACGCCTTCTACAACCTGCTGACCAACGCCATCAAGTACTCGCCGCCGCGCACGCAGGTGACCCTGGCGGCGGTGCGCAAACACGATCATGCCCATATCTCGGTGGAGGACCAAGGCATCGGCATGGACAAGAAAGAGGTGAAGAGGGTTTTCGAGAAATTCTACCGCACGAAGCGCGCGGAGCAATCCGGCGAAGTGGGTACCGGTATCGGACTTTCCATCGTGGAACAGATTGTCATCCAGCATTCCGGTACCATTGAAGTGATGAGCCGCCCAGGGGAGGGGTCACGGTTCACCATGGTTCTGCCCGTGCCGGTTTCGGCCCGGCTGGCCAGAGAAGCGAAAGAGAGTTGATGTCGCGATTACTGGTTGTGGAAGACGATGCGGCGGTGCGCACGACCGTCGTGACGTTCCTGGAGTTGGAAGGGTACTCCGTCGATGCGGTGGCTTCCACCAGCGAAGCATTGGAACGCCTTTCGGAGAACAGCTACCCCATCGTGATCTCGGATATCTATATCGACGACCGCACCGGCCTGGACGTGCTGGACGCGGCGCGCAACAAAGACCCCGAGTGCTCGGTGATCCTGATGACGGCGCGCGGCACCATGGAAACGGTGATGGCCGCCACGCGCGGCGGCGCTTTCGACTATGTGGCCAAGCCGTTTGAAATCGACCGCATGCTCGATACCATCAAGCGCGCCGAAGCCGCGCGGCAGGACAAAGAGGACGACAAGGAGAACGTAGCCGGTCCGGACGATCTGCCGGAAAGCGAAATGATCGGCAGTTCCGCCGCCATGGTGGAGATTTACAAGACGGCTTCGCTGGTGGCGCCCACCGACGCCACGGTGCTGATCGAGGGCGAGACCGGAACCGGCAAGGAACTGGTGGCGCGCATGATCCACCGTTTCAGCGCGCGCGCGAACCAGCCGTTTGTGCCCGTGGATTGCGGGTCGATCGCCCCGGCGCTGATCGAAAGCGAACTGTTCGGCGCGCTGAAGGGCGCTTACACGGGGGCCGACCGCGACCGCATGGGTGTGATCGAATCCGCCAATCGCGGCACGGTGCTGCTGGACGAAATCGGCGATATCGAGCTGAACTTCCAGTTCAAGCTGCTGCGCTTTCTGCAGGAGCGCGAGATCCGGCCGGTGGGCGCGGCGCGCGGCAAGCAGGTGGATGTGCGGGTGCTCGCCGCCACCAACCGGGACATGCAGAAGCTGGTGGACGACGGCAAGTTCCGCGAGGATCTCTGGTTCCGCCTGAACGTGGTGCGGATCGTGATTCCGCCGCTGCGCGAGCGGCGCGGCGATGTGCCGCTGCTGGCGCGGTTTTTCCTGAACAAGTACAATGCCCGCTACGAGCACTCCGCGCGCTTGATGGAATCCGGGCTGAAGGCTTTGCAGGAATATACGTGGCCCGGCAACGTCCGCCAGTTGCAGCACCTGGTGGAGCGTTTGACCATTCTGGCGGCGAACGGACGGATTGACGCGGAGGCGGTGCAGCAGGCGCTCACTTCCATGGAGTCGCGCGAGGAGCCGGTGGAGACGCTGGCGGAGGCCGAGGTGGAGCAGATCCGCCGCGTGTTGGCGGCGACTGGCGGCAACAAGAGCCGCGCCGCGCAGATATTGGGGATTGAGCGCAAGACGCTGTACCGCAAGCTGGAGCGGATCAAGCTGTAGGTTGCGGCGAGGGCTCGGGCGGGTCGATCTCAATTTCCGGCATAGGTTCGTATTTGGATTCGTCGAAGGGCGGGAGCGCGGGTTCGGGCGCGCCGAGAGCGGCGAGGTGCGCTTTGGCTTTTTCGAGCCCCCAGTGATAGGCGAAAGGCGGGCCGTCGCACCAGGCTTTTGTGTAGGCTTCTGTGGCGGCTTTGATGGCGGCCGCGGTGTTGCCGGCGTCGCGCTCGATTTGGGCGAGGACGTTTAGGGCATCGGCGTGGAAGAGGGGATAGGGGCCGCGTTCGGCGGGTTCCCAGACTTGTTCGAGTAACTCGCATGCGGCGGTGGGGTTGCCTTCACGGAGATGCAGTTCGGCTAGCGCGGTCAGTGGGGGGAGCTCTTCCTCGGCGTGGTCCACAGTGCGGGCGCGGGTCAGCGCGTAGTGCAACCGCTCGTCAGCAAGCGGCAGGTCGCCCAACGCAAGCGCTGCTTGGCCTTGGAGCCGCGCGGCCCGGATGAAGTCGACCTCGTGGCGTTGGTCGTGGGCCAATTCCCAGGCGCGGTTCGCGAGCGGGAGGGCAGCGGGTGCATCGCCCGCCCACAAGGCCCGCTGCGCAAGGTGAGAGTTAGCGGAGCCTTCCCACCTAGCCTTGCGCTCCTCGACAAAAATGCTCAAAGCTCTTTCTAGCGCACGGCCGGACTCCGCAGCCCCGCCGCGAGCGGCGAAGGCAAGGCCCAGCCATCGCAGGCCGACGCCCTCCTGGAAACGGTTGCTCTGCTCGCGACACAAGCGAACCGCTCGCCGGGCCGCCACTTCCGATTCGCGTAACTTGCCAGACAGACGCAGAGCGTCGGCCAAGTTGCATAGGTCAACCGCTAGATTCTCCGGATCGCTGGGGCCTTTGTCAAGGTCAATGCACCGCCGATAGAGAGGAATCGCCGCGCCAGGACTCCCGCTGAGCTCGTAGCCTCCCGCTAGGGCATTGAGGGTGTACGACTGGTCCCGCGGCTGCGCCAGCCGTGGCGGCCGGCCAAACCCATCAGGGAACAGCGCCTCCAGCAACCCGCCGAGCAGCCGGCCGACGCTCAGGCGAAAGAACCCGGCCTGACCGAGGCGGTCCCGAAACACCACGAACGCGTCCTCGTACCGTTCCAAACCGATCAGCGTATCGTATAACTCGATGGCCGGCGCCAGGTCGTCTAGGCTATCGACCTTGTCCCACTCGACAGCGGGCAGCGACTCGAAATACGCCTGCAGCACCGCATAGACGCCCGTCCTACGGCCCTGGTCTAACCCGTTCCAGACCACACCTCGCACGATCGGGTGTAGGTCGTAGCGGTTGGCCCGACGGTCCCAGCCCAGAAGCCCGCGGTCTTCCAGGTCCACGAAGGCACGGTCGAGCGCGCGCTCGTCGGCGAACGGCTTGTCGCCGCCCACGAGTACGGCGGCCAAAGTATCGTACGAGGCAGGCCTGCTGAAAGCGGCCATCGTGTGCAGCGTCCTGCCCTCGGACTCGGTGAGGCCCTTCAAGGCGAACTCCAGCACGTGCGCACTGGCCCCCTTCACGCCAGCCAAGGACATTGGATCGAAGCGCGGGTGATCCTGCTGCCAGCGCTCGAAATCGCCATTGGCGCGCCGGTCGCGCTTGATCTCACCCGCCAGCGCTTTGATCAGCAGCGGATGCTTGCCGAAGCTTTGGAATATCGGCAACAGCGTGGCGCGTGTTCCACTGACGCCAAAGGCGCGCCAGAGATCAAGGGCGTCGTCATCGCTCAGGCCGGTCAGGTCGAGCATTTGGCAACTGGGCCGCGGTTCGCGTGTGTCAGGATCTTCGAGCTCGGCCGGATACAGCCGCGTGCTGATCAGGACGTGCACTGCGCGGCAGGCTGAGAGCTTGCGCAGGAACGCACCAGCATGCGGATCGGCGGTCTTGCGCAACCGAGCGTCTTCGCTTCCGGCTTCCTCGTCCGACAGGCGCGCCGCATCCATGCGCGCATAGGCGATCAGGATGCGTTCCAGCCCGTCCAGCACCAGCAGGTACGGATCGCGATTCAAGACCGCCAGGAGTTGTTCCTCGCGCTCGGGCGCCGGAACCTTCTGCACCTCTTCGCGCGGGCATTCCCTCACGTAGGCTAGCGCGCGGATGACGAAGTTCTCAAATGTGGCATCGCTTTCGTAAAAGCTCCACCACATGCGTCCGGCCAGCGGCTTCATCTCCAGCGGCGCGACCTTGTTGAACCAGTGCCAGGTCAGCGCGCTCTTGCCCATGCCGCCGATGGCCACCACGCTGAAGACCGGCTTGTCGCCCTTGGTGACCCACTCCGTCAGCTCGTTCAATTCCGGCTGGCGCCCTATCAGGCGGCCGGCCTGCAACAGCGTGTACGGGTGCGCGATGTACGTTTCGGGCGGAGCGGGCACCTCGCTCACATAATGGAACGCCGACGGATTCGGCTCACGCAGCTTCGAGAGGGTGTCGATCACATCGCTGCGCAAGCCTTCGGCGGACTTGAAGAACCGTACAACCTTGTCCGTCTCCACGCGCTGCCTGAACGCCTTCAGCTTCTCCGCGCCTTCGCCCATCTCGACATCTCCGAAGCGGATGTCGTGTTCCTCGTGCATCACGAACGTCAGTCGCGGGATGCCTCGCTCGCCGGCGCGGTTGTATTCCATCTCGGTGATGGAGATGTCCTGGCCCTTTGGCACGTAACCGTACCGGTGCGCCAAGATGCCGAGATAGATCTGCGACTCATCCACCATACGCAGCGAGACCGCTATGGCATCATCATCGCTGGCTGGGAGATTTTCCATCATCACCGGGAAGAATCCCTGCCGCCAACAGGCGTCCAGTACGACTCCGCGATGCTCCGGCAGGTCCCGTGCCGTACTGCTGATCATCACTTGCCTTCGTTCAGCCATTCATCACCGCAGTAGTTGAGTATACCGGAAGCAGTCGGCGGCGTGATCGTTCACCATCCCCACCGCCTGCATAAACGCGTAGCAGATGGTCGAGCCCACGAAGCGGAAGCCGCGGCGCTTCAGGTCTTTGCTCATGGCGTCGGATTCGGCCGTGCGGGCGGGCAATTCCTTCGGCGTGCGCCAGGCGTTCACGCGGGGACGGCCGCCGGTGAACTGCCAGATATATGCGTCGAAGGCGCCGAACTCCTCCACCACCTTCAGAAACGCCTGCGCGTTGCCGATTGCGGCGGCGATTTTCAGGCGGTTGCGGACGATGCCGGCGTCGCCGAGCAGGGCGTTCACTTTGCGCTGGCCGTAGCGCGCCACCATGGCCGGGTCGAAGTTGTCGAACACCTCGCGATAGCGCGCGCGCTTGCGCAGGATGGTGTCCCAGCTCAGGCCGGCCTGAGCGCCTTCGAGCACCAGGAACTCGAATAGCAGGCGGTCGTCGTGCACTGGGACGCCCCACTCCTCATCGTGGTAGGGGATGGAGAGTTCGTTCTTGGCCCAGGCGCAGCGATTGGTCATGATATCCTCCAAGTCCTACATTCGCAGATGCGGAGTATTGAGTGTGACAGTTTGTACTTAAGTGTGCGGGATTGAGAGGCCGATCGGAGACCCTGCCATGCAGGCAGTATGAATTGTCACATTGCGCGGAGGAACTGAGACATTCAGCACAACCATAACTTTACACTATCTTTATACTGTCAGGTCATTCCCGGAGCTACGCCGACCCGTAACCAATGTTACGGAAGCCCGATGAAGGGTTTGAAGGCTTTGGCCGGAAGTCTCTGTAGCGCCCGCTTCGGGACGCGACGCGGCGACCAAATCTCTTGAAATGAAACGCTTCCGGGTTTCCGGAAGCTTGTCTAGCATAGTACTGGCACCGTATCGTGGCAGTGTATTGTTGACATTTGATTGGGCCGGGTATAACCTTATGTAGCTTCAGTTTGTGGCTTACCTAAGCGCCAAACCGGCATACGCCCACCGGGGGCACTTTGTTCTAGTTGTGATTGAAGCGGGAGGGGAAATGGCAGTACTGACAAGACGATCGCCTTTGGGAATAACATTCCTGGTACTAGCGGCAATCGCGACGCCGATGGCTCCCAGAGCGCAAGCGGCATCGCCGGCATATGCAAACTTCGAGCCATCGCAGACCAATCCGATCCGTCTCTCGGCGGATGGCACGCGCTTATTTGCCGTCAATACGGCAAATAACTCGCTGTCCGTGTTCAATGTAACCACGCCAGCCCAGCCCACGTTGCTGGTCGAGATCCCCGTCGGGCTGGGACCGGTCTCGGTGAACCCGTTGTCAGACGATGTAGCTTGGGTGGTCAACCAGGTTTCCAATAGCATCAGTGTGATCTCCGTGTCAAAAGGCATCGTCACCGCCACCATCAATGTGAAAGTGCCGATAGTGCCCCTAGCGACGGGCATGAGTGGGGGAGAGCCGATGGATGTCGTATTTGCCGGCGCTCTGGCCTATGTGAGTGTTTCCCGCGCCCATCAGATCGCGGTGTTCAATACCGCTACCCTGGCTCTGGACGCCACGGTTAACCTATTCGGGGACAGCCCGCGGGCCATGGCGGTCAGTCCGGACGGTAAGACAATCTATGCCGCCCTGGCTCTGGCTGGAAACGGCACCACTCTCATCCCGACTCCCACTGCGCCGCCGCAATGCGGCACGGCCGGCCAGCCTCAGTGCGTTCCCGCGATGAATCCGGCCCTGCCGCCACCGCCGATAGCGGGACTCATTGTCGCCGCCAACGACCCCACGTGGTACCCCTCGGTCATCAAGTATACGATGCCGGCCAATGGCGTGGCAGCCATCAAGACTGGTGCCACTCCTACTATTTCCTATTACTCAAACGTGGGCGCCGTCAACCTGGGCTTGGCCGTGAGCCCGGTCAACGGCGATCTCTACGTGGCCAACACCGCAGCGCTCAACACCACCAATTTCGAAGAGAACCTGTGCGGACATTTCGTGACTAACCAAATTACGCACATAACAGTCGCTACCGGCACCGTCAACGCGCCGTGGGATTTGAATCCGACGGTCACCTATGGGTGCACGCCCAGCACGGCCGATCTCAGCATCGCCCTGGCACAGCCGGCCGGCATACTCGTCGACCCCCTAAGCGGCAGCTTCATGTACGTGGCGGCCTTCGGCACGGACCGCGTGGCCAAGGTGAATACCAACGGAAGCGTATTGGGCTTCGTGGACGTTTCGCTGCACCCCACGAATCCGGCGCAAGTGGATCCCGCAAACAAGCGTGGCCCCAGGGGCCTCGCCCTCAATCCCGCCGCCCAGACATTGTATTCCCTCAACCGCATCTCCAACACCATTTCGGTTATCTCAACCTCCACGTTCAACAGCGTAAGCAGCGAGGTTGCGGTGGGCACCGATCCCACGCCAGCGGGTATCAAAGCCGGTCGCGGCTTTTTGTACGATGCGAAACTCTCCGGAACCGGCACGGGCGCCTGCGCCGGCTGCCACATAGACAGCGAAATGGATCACCTGGATTGGAACCTGGGGTCTCCCACCTCCGACATAACCAGTTTCGCGCAGGACGGGCAAACGTTTCTGTATCACCCCATGAAGGGGCCCATGTTCACGCAGCCTCTGCGGGGCTTGCAGAGCCTGGCGCCCTATCATTGGAGGGGAGACAAGCCGGATTTCGCCGCCTTCAACGCGGCTTTCCAGGCCCTCATGGGAGGCACGCAGATCAGCGATGCGAACATGGCCAGTTTCACTACTTTCATTAATAGCGTCCTGTACCTGCCCAACCCCAACCAGAACCTGGATCGTAGTCTGCCCACTTCCCTGAACGGCGGAAATCCCGTGAACGGCGAGACCGATTTTCTAACTGTTGCCGCCAGCACCCCTGGACCGGTAACTTGCAATTCCTGCCACGCCAGCGCTCCCGGTCCGGGCACCAACCTGTTGATCCGGCCCGCCGTCGACACAGGGGCAGAGCAGCCCATGAAGATTCCGCAGTTGAGGTCTATCTACCAGAAGTTGCTGCTCGACAGGGCGGCCGCCACCACCATCGATGGCTTTGGCATGGTTCACGATGGCAAGACAGACACTATGACTGCCTTCTTGACGGCTTCGTCCTTTGTCAACTACACGGCCACCGAAAAAAACGATATAGCCGCATACTGCCTGACGTTCGATACCGGGACGGCTCCCGCTGTGGGGTATACAATCACGCTGACGAAAACCACCCTCCCTGGGCTCCAAAACGAATGGAACACGCTAGTGTCGCAGGCTAGTGCCAATCCGCCCAACATCGATCTGATCGGCCGCGGCACCATCGGCGGCGTGGTGCACGGGTTGTTATACCAGCCTACGGCCAATCCCCCTAGCTATCTCAGCGACACGGGTACCACTTACACTCCGCTGCAACTGCAGAACGCGATCAACGGTACCGACACCATAAGCATGATGGGTGTATACCCGGGGACAGGCACTGCTGCCACTCACTAATTCTCGTTGACACACCGATCGACGCGTAAGCTACGAACATTGAGGAGTGATACCATGCAAAACCATTCTGCAATCTACTGGCGGCAAGTGCGTGGCGCTTTGGCGCTGGCAGGGCTGGTCTGGGTGGCGGCGGCTGTTTGTGCGCCAACTGCGCAGGCCCAGACCTATACCCCGCTGCATCGCTTCCAAGGCTCTACCAAAGACGGGGAAAACCCCGAGGCCGCTTTGGCTATGGATACTCTAGGCAACTTCTACGGTACTGTAGTCAACGGCCCGCTTTGCAGCCCTACCCCATGCATTAATTCGTTGGGAATGGTTTTTGAGCTTACCCCCTCTGGTACGGAGACTATCCTGCACCGCTTCACAGGCGCGCCCTCGGGATGCGGCACGGCCGGCCACCTGGCCTGCGACGGCGCGAACCCCTACGGAGGCCTGTTCCGGAACCCGGCAAACACCTTCTACGGCACAACTAGCGCCGGCGGCGTCTCGGATATGGGAGCCGTATTCGTACTGGCTACGGCGGGAGAGAAACTGTTGCACAGCTTCACCGGACCTCCAGGCGATGGCGCATTTCCCTACGCAGGCGTGGTCGAGGATTCGACTGGCAATCTCTACGGCACGACGAGCGCTGGCGGCGCATCCAACAGCGGGGCCGTGTTCAAGATCGCCGCGTCCGGCACAGAGACGCTCCTGTACAGCTTCACGGGCGGCGCCGACGGAGGATTCCCGTACGGAAGTCTGGTCCGGAGTTCGTCCGGCAACCTCTACGGCACTGCTTCCACGGGCGGCATCACCACCGGCAACTGCTTTCCCGGCGGCTGCGGCGTAGTGTTCATGGTGACTCCGGCCGGCGTAGAGCATGTACTGTACCGCTTCACCGGAAGTCCGGACGGCGCTTCCCCCTATTCCGCTTTAGTCCCGGACACGGAGGGCAACTTCTACGGCACTACCTACAACGGCGGCACCGGCGCATGCAGCAGCGGCTGTGGAGTGGTGTTTGAGCTAAGTAAAGCCGGCGTCGAGACCGTGCTGTACAGCTTTCAGGGATATCCAACGGACGGGGCCTTCCCCTATGCCGGCCTGGCCCGCGACTCCACTGGCAACCTCTATGGCACTACCACTTATGGCGGAACGTCGGACAACGGAGCGGTGTTCGAACTGGAAACGGCAGGCACTGAGATCGTGCTGTACAGCTTCGCGGGAACGACGGACGGGGCGATCCCACGCGCTAACGTAGTGCTGGACTCCGCAGGCAACCTCTATGGCACGACTTATTACGGCGGCCTCGGGGGCGTGGCATGTGGAGGGGAGCCAGCCGACACTTGTGGAGTAGTGTTCAAGCTCAAGCCGTGACCATGTTTTGTGGGGCAAGCTCTCAGCCTGCGGCGGCCTCTCAGGCCGCCAGGCGGGCAAAATTGCCCCCCCCAATCGGGCCCCACTAATGAACGACTCCAATTACCAGGCTGGCAGTGGCAGTGTGGCCCACGCCGTCTTCGGCGATGAGCTTGTATGCGGTGTCTTTGCGGGGCACAATGTCGAAACAGTAACTTATCGCAGGATGTAAGTCTTCTACAGCGGGCTCCATGCGGACTCGCTTGGCGCCGAAGACCCCATAACAGATTCTGACTGGGCTGCCGCGCCGGACCGTCTGCGGGACGGCGTAGAAATTGATAATCCTGAAATCGGTTCCACCCAGCAGATCGATCGCCTGGCGGGCGCGGCGCGTTTCTTCGGCTTGGCGCGCGCGCTCGGCCTCCTGCGTGCTGCTCCAGCGCGAGTAGAAGATGGAGGCATCGTAGACCACGGCGGCGAGCACACCGATGCTTAGCAATGGCAGCAGCCGGCGGAGTAGCCCGACAGAATCGCGCATTCAAATTCCACGAAAGAAGAACGCATCCCCCACTGTCAGCTTCTTGCCTTCCAGGAATACTTCGCTATCCGATTTCAGGTTCCCAGCGGGCAGATCCAGAATGCCTTGATCCAGAACGACGACGCCATGCTTGGCCAGGACCTTGACGATTCGCGCGCGCAGGTTTTCCAGCTTCGCAAACGCGCTTTCCCCAACGGCCTTGCGCAATGACGCAGCGCGATCGACCGGTTCACCGGTTTCATCGGAGTAAGCGACACTGCCCGGATGCGGTGTCCAGTTGCTGCCGTTCTCGAATTCGGCATAATCGGAGAGGTCGACGGCCGCAAACGGCGTGGCCAAAGAGATTACAACGCTGCATCCGTACCAGCCCTTGCCCTGGTACGTGACAGTGGCCAGTTCGGCGTCCGGGTCTTCGAAATCGTCCGGCTCTTCCAGGTCCTCGGTCTCGGTTTGGAATTCGAATTCGCTGCCCTGTGGGGCCAGGAAGAACACGTGAAAGGACTGAAACTCCGGACCGAAAGGCGGCGGCTCGTCATCGTCGTCGTCCCAGTGCGCGCTAACGTCCGCAGGTTCGGTCTGCCACAGCAGTGAGGAACCCGGGATCCTTCGCAAATCCCGCGCCAGTTCCGCCTGGATGTCGTAGAAGTACGACTCGTCGGTATCGAATTCTTCAATCACGCCATCCGGCCAACACTCGTCAATAGCGGCGGCCACATCCTCCGAAATCTGTTTCGCTTCCATCGTTCTATTTTGCCAGCATCCCGGCGGCGACGGCATGCAAGGCCGCCACGCCGATCTGCCCGTGGAGGTTCTCGTCCGGCGATGGCGCATCGCCGCCGCCGAACCAGACGGCGAGGCGGCCGTCCAGCAGTTCGATAGTGGGGTCGCAAATCACCCGGTTGTCCCAGGCCTGGCGCCCTTCAAAGACTGCCGGAAGCTTTTCCCAGTGAACGCCATCGGTGGAGCGCGCCATTCCCAGCCGTCGATTCTCGTGCGCGTCGCGACCGGTATACAGCATCCAGTAGAAGCCGTGCGCGATCCACACGGCGGGCTCGCCCAGCCCCATTTCGTCGAAGCTGCCGTACTGGCCAAGTTCCAGAATCGGGTTGGACCTCAGCTTCTGCCAATCGATGCCGTCCAGCGAGCGGGCTACCCCCAACCGCTGCCGCCGCGCACGATCCTGTCCCAGGTAGAACATATAGAAATACCGTCCTACTTTGAGGACGTAGGGATCGGCCAGCCCGCGCTCGTCCCAACTCCCGCGCGGGCCGTAATCCATCACCGGAAAGCGCGCCTTGCGCCAATGACGGCCGTCGCTCGATCGCGCCAACCCCAGCCGGGGCGTTTCTTTGGGTCCGGCCTGGTACCAATAGCGGAACTCGCCTTCATCGAAAAGGGCGGAGCCGTTGGCGGCGATGTAGTCAGACTCGCCGGCCAGCGGCTCGGGAGCCAGCACCACGCCTTCTTTCTTCCAGGCGAGGCCGTCGGCGGAAGTGGCCAGGAGAGTCCGCCACGTCTTGCCGTCGAAGCCCGAATAGAAGTTGTAATAGGCGGCGCCGCGGCGGACCACGGAGGGGTTCAAGGCATCCTGCGAGTCCCCATCGCCGGGGCCGCCGTGCGGCAAGACCGGGGCGTCGCGAGGCTCCCATTCGTAGCGCACCTGGGGTTCGGCGGGCGCCAGTTCCGGGAGCCGGAAATCGGAGTAGCCGCATCCGGCACATGCGCATGCGATCAGGCACAGCGCGGTAAGCCGCAAACGGGCGGCCTGAGAGGCCGCTGCAGGCTGAGAGCCTGCCCCACAATTCGCGTTCATGGAATCGGTACGCGCAGCTTGAGGCCGGCGCCACGGCCGGGCCGCGACTCCAGCGTCATCTCCGCATTCAGCGTGCGCGCGCGCCGCTTAAAGCTGGCCGGCCCCAGACGCAGCAACTCCAATTCGTCCAGTGTATAAACGCCGCTGAAGTGGAAGCCGCCGCCATTGTCGTCCACGGTCAACTCCAGCGTCTTGGCCACTCGCTCCAAAGAGACCGCCACGCGCGTGGCGCCCGCGTGTTTCAGCACGTTGTGCAGCGCCTCGCGGAGCATTTGAATCACCTCGGAAGCCATTTCCTCGGGGAATTTCAGAGGTCCCTCGCCGCCCATGAAAGAGACCGGAATGCCGCTCTCCTTCTGAAAGCTCTCGCAAATTCGCCGCGCCGAGGCGTACAAGTTGGCGCCCTGCTCATCCGGCGGGCGCATGCTCCGGACGAACGCGCGCAACTCCTTCACCTGTTGCTGCGCCAGGCCGCGCAGGTCTTTCAGGTCGTCCATGCCAGCGCCGAAATCCCGTTCCAGGATTTTGCGCAGGATTTCCAAGCGCATCTGCAGGCTGATGAAGCTCTGCAGCGGACCGTCATGGAAATCGGAGGCGATGCGCTGCCGTTCCGCCTCGCGCGCGCGCTGGGCCTCCTCGTTGGTCTCGCGGGATTCCTGCGCCAATTCTTCCATGCGCGACTCCAACCGCTTCTTATAGACCGCAAACGCGTACGCCAGCGCGCCCATGACCACCGTCGTGCGCCGGATCGGGAATACGCTCTGGGATTGCACGGCGACGCAGAAGATGGCGCTCACCACCACCGCAATCAAAACCTCGGGCGGACGATATGCAAATACGGCCTCCGCAAGCAGGTAGAGATAGTAGAGGGCGGGAAGCCAGATGGCGGACCCGATTCCGGCGCTGACCAGCCCCAGAAAGTAGACGACATCCGCAAAGAGCACCAACAAAGCGAAAGCGCCGCCGCTTTGCTTTCTGAGCGGCACCAACAGGCTGACAACCAGGTACACGCCCAGCGTCGCCAACGCCCTGGGGGTCGCCAGGGGCGCAAGCAGCAACCCGCTGGCCAGTCCGGCGGCCGCGAACACCGGCCGAGCCCACATCAAAGCGCGTCTCCAGGCGTACGGGAACGGATCCATATCACCTGGCACTGGCGCTCATCATGCAGCTAACGCCGGTATAGAAATAGCGTGTGACTGCGGCCTTCGCCATCGTCTTCAATGTCTTCCACCTTTACCGGCGTCCAGCCCCTGAATTCGAAATCGTGCGCGACCACGCGCGCTCCTTTTTTCAATTGCCGCTCCAGCAGCGGCTGCACTTTATCGTTCGAATCCGGCAATAGGTATACCGTAATTAAATCCGCCGAACTGTAATCCTGCTTGAGAATATCTCCCTCTACGAT
This sequence comes from Bryobacteraceae bacterium, assembly GCA_049520215.1. Taxonomy (GTDB): domain Bacteria; phylum Acidobacteriota; class Terriglobia; order Bryobacterales; family Bryobacteraceae; genus Bog-159. Next base: position 13,433 of record JBEKPZ010000148.1, read on the forward strand.
CTGCGCGTCTTTCTCCAAGCCGAGCTTGCGGATGCGCTCCAGGCTTTGCCGGCAGAGGCCCGCGTCCAACTCCACGCCGATGGCCGCGGCGTGAAACTTCTGGGCCGCCGCGATGACAATGCGCCCGTCGCCGCTGCCCAGATCGAACATTTTTTCGCCTGGTTTTAGTCCTCCCAGTTCCAGCATCTTCACGACAATTGTGTCGGGAGTCGGATAATAGGGCGCGAGTTTGGCCGGCTCTTGCGCGCAAGCTACGGCGCCAAGCAGCAGGAATAGCATTCGGCAGCGTCGCATCGGGAGATTTCCCTAAAATGAGGGCGATTATGAGTGTAACAAGAAACAGGGCCGGATAGCACCACCTGCTGTTGGTTGACTACCGGCAGCGGGCGGCGACGGTTGCCGATGGATAACAGATTCGTTCCAATCCGCGAGATTCTCCAGACTTCGACATATTATAAGTGTGGAGATCGGTCTACATGGATAGGTTGAGCCGCACCTGGCTACTGTTCAAGGAAAGCTTCGCGGTGCTCGCGGCGGATACTGAAATCCTGGTGTTTCCGGTCTGCAGCGGGATCTCTTTGCTGCTGCTCGGCGCCAGTTTCTTCATCCCGCTCTATCGCGACGGAACGCTCCTGGCAGTCACACACCACAAGGGCACTTGGGACGATTACGCCGTGCTCTTCGCATGGTATTACCTGAATTTCTTCGTAGGGATTTTCTTCAATAGCGCGCTGATGGGCTGCGCGAATATCCGGCTTTCCGGCGGACAGCCGACCGTTGGCGCGGGCTTTCGCATGGCGCTCAGCCGCGTGGGCCCCATCGCCGTGTGGGCATTGGTGGCCGCCTCCGTCGGGTTGGTGCTCAGCAGCCGGCGGGACCGGCGCAACCCACTGATGAGCCTCGTCGCGGCGGGATTGAACCTGGCGTGGTCGCTGATTACCTATTTGATCGTGCCGGTGCTCCTCTTCGAGAATCGCGGGGTCTTTGGCTCCCTGCATCGCTCCGAGCAGTTGTTCCGCAGTCACTGGGGGGAACAGGTGGCGGGCAGCTTTGGCTTCGGGTTGCTGAGCACGCTGCTCTCGATTCCAGCGGTCCTGCTGGCGCTGGCCTGCTGGCGGGTCGACCCCATCGCCGGCATCATCCTGGCGGCTGTTTACCTCGTCATCCTGGCGACGGTGACTTCCGCGGTGCGCGGGGTCTTTACGGTGGCTCTCTACCGGTACGCGACGGCGGGGTCGGCGCCATCCGGCTTCTCGGCGGATGCGATTGACAGCGCTCTGGGAGGCCGCCGCCCGAGTGCGGAAAAGGCGCAGGCGCCTTGGGACGCATACTGACGCGATTGGCGGGCTTGAGCCCGCGCGGGGCTTTAGCCCCGCCGAAAGCCGGCGTTCACCCGGCTCTGGCCGCCCTCCAAGGCGATGCTACGCAAATTGACCTGCTACTGGCTCGGCGCGGTGTTACATTGGTCGAAGCTAGGCGGGGCTGAGAGCCCCGCGCAGGCCGAGGGCCTGCCCCACACAGATGACACCGTTTCGCGAAGAACAGCGTTTTGAGTGGTTCTGGACCGCGATGTTTTGCGTTCCGGCACTGATTGTCGGTTACGGACTGTCCCAGTCCTTTATCTCGGGCGCTTTGCTGTGGCCGGCCTTCGCAGTGGCGGTAGTGGTGGCTGTCTGGTTCCTGCGATTGAAGCTCGTCACCGAAGTCCGCGACGATGGTTTGTTCATTTGTTTTGTATGGCTGTGGCCCGAGCGCACCATCCCGTGGGACCAGATCCGCAGCGTGGAGACGCGCACCTACCGTCCCATCAGAGACTTCGGCGGTTTTGGCGTGCGCTGGGCGGCGCGGGGCATCGTATACCACGCGCGCGGCAACCGGGGCGTCCGCCTGGTGCTGGCCTCGGGCGAGCGCGTGCTGATCGGCTCCCAGCGGGCCGACGAACTGGCGCGCATCATAGCGGCGGCTCCGCGGACATCGCCCGCCTGACGAACTCCACGAAGAACTGCTGCTGAGAGCGGAGAAACGCGGCATCCACGTTGGCGAACGTGTCCGTGTGCCAGTGGTAGTTCCCCATGCGGCCGGCTGCGTCTTTGCCCAGAAAGGAGATCGCCTCGAAACCCAGGGCCGATGGGGGCAGAGCGTCGGTCGGCAAGAGCAGATTCGGCTGCTCCTGCACCGGGCGCGCGGCGCTCTGGCGCATGGCGCGCGCGATCCGCAGCAATGTGGCGCCCGCGCGGCGATAGAACAACATGCCTTCGCCGCTCAGGTAGGTGAGCATGCCCGTGCCGAGGTTGTCCAAGTTCACGAAGCGCACGAAGCGCACGCGGTGAGGGTCCAACTGCCGGCTGTGAGACTTCAGAAACGCCTTCATCCCCCGGCAGCCGGCTTCTTCGCTGCCGGTGAATAGAAAGCGCAAATCGCAATCGGCCGGAAACTCGCCGGGCCGGAGGGCATACTCGGAGGCCAGCCACAACGCCAGGGCGGCGCCGGTTCCGTTATCGTTCGCGCCCGGAGTATAGCGGCCCGTGATCTCGGCCGCGAGGTACACCGCGCCCGCGCACGAGCACAGTACCAGCGCCGTCCACAGGAAGTACCCGGCGGCCGCAAACCGCGCGACGTGCACCGCCACCGCGGCGATGGCGACAATCACGCTGCCATAGCAGGCATTGAAAAACAATGGGAGGTGGTCCACGAACTTGGGATGGAATAAAAAGCTGCCGCGCTGCGTGTCATAGTGGGCGGTGACGAACACCGTGCGATCGGCGCGGCGCACGGGCGCGGTCAGGACGTTCCGGGAAGCGAATCGCGGCATGGGTGTGAGGTCGATGGCGTGGCCCGATGCCTCGGCGAGCAGCATGGCGATGCCGTATGCGAGGAGGGCCACCACGAGCCACCATGGCGCATCCGACAAAGCCAGGCCAATAGCTGCGACGGCGCACACGAACGTCTGCAACGGCAGCAGGTAGAGATTGTCGCGCGTGGTGCGGAAGGGCTGCTCCACCACTTCGTATCCCGCGGCGCGCAGCTTGGCCGCCAGCCATTCGGCGGCGATGCGCTCGTTAGGCGTGCCCATACCGCGGTGCGGCGCCACCTGCGACAGTTCGCGCAACAGATCGACGCTGTCGGGAGGGTTTTCGGCCATCCAGGTTATGATAAGCTCTCTCGCGTGACGAAGATCAAACTCATGGCCCTGGCGATTCTTGTTTGCGCCGCGGTTCGCGCGATAGCGGCTCAGCCGCCGCCGCAGGCCGCCTCCGCCGACAGCGTGGTGGTGAACGCCAGGATCTACACCGTCAACCCGCAACAGCCATGGGCCGAGGCGCTGGCGGTGCGCGGCGAGAAGATCCTGGCCGTGGGCAGCGCCCGCGAGATCGACCGCTACCGTGGGCCCAACACGCGCGTCATCGACGCACAGGGGCGCCTGGTGCTGCCTGGCTTCACCGACTGCCACATCCATTTCATGGAAGGCTCGCTCGGATTACTGCACGTGGATCTGAACGGCGCGGCCACGGTTGGCGAGATCCAGAAGAGGGTGTCCGCATACGCGGTCGCGCATCCGCACGAGGAATGGATCCTGGGCATGGGGTGGACGTATCCGGTGTTTGCGCCCTCGGGCATGCCGGATCGCAGGATTCTCGACGAAGTAGTCTTGGACCGGCCGGTCTTGCTGGAAGCCTACGACGGCCACACCTCATGGGCTAACAGCAAGGCGCTGGCCATGGCTGGCATCACGCGCGAGACGGCCGATCCGCACAACGGGAAGATCGTGCGCGACGAAAAGGGCGAGGCCACTGGTGCGCTGTTGGAGTCAGCCAGCGGGCTGGTCTCGAAGTTTGCGCCCAAGCCCACTCGGGCCGAGCGCCTGGCGGCATTGCGAAAAGGACTGAACGAAGCCAATCGCGTGGGCCTCACGCGGGTGCACAGCGCGGGCGGCGATTTCGAATGGCTGGATTTGTACGACGAGTTGCGCCACAACGGCGTCCTCACCGTACGCCAATACATCGCGTACCGCCTGAATCCGCCGGAACTGACGCCGGCCGCGATCGAGAAAGCGGAGCAGGCGCGCCGCACGTATCGGGACGACTGGATTGCCGCGGGCGCGGTGAAGACCATGCTGGATGGCGTGGTGGAGGCGCATACGGCCGCGATGCTCACGCCCTACAGCGACGATCCCACCACCAGCGGCAAGCTGTTCTGGGATCCGGCGAAGTACAAGGAAGCCATCGTGGAACTGGATCGGCGCGGCTTTCAGATCTTCACCCACGCTATCGGCGACCGCGCCGTGCGGCTGGCGCTCGATGCATACGAGCGGGCGCAGACGAAGAACGGGACCAAAGACGCGCGGCCCCGTGTCGAGCATATCGAGACCATCACGGCGGCGGACATTCCGCGCTTCGGCAGCCTGGGTGCAATCGCCAGCTTCCAGCCGCTGCACGCCTATCCGGACGACGACACGCTGAAGATCTGGGCTCGCAATGCCGGTCCCGACCGCGCGGGGCGGGCGTGGGTGTGGCATAGCATCGAGGCTACGGGCGGCCGGCTGGCGTTTGGCAGCGACTGGCCGGTGGTCACGCTCAGTCCATGGCCGGGCGTCGAGAACGCGCTCACCCGGCAGACCACGGAAGGCGATCCTCCCGGGCTATCGCGGGGCGGCGCGAGAAGACCGAGGGCTCCCTCGAAGCGGGCAAGCTGGCGGACCTGATTGTGTTGTCGCAGAACCTGTTTGAGATTCCGGCGAACCAGACGGGGAAGACGGAAGTGGTGCTGACTATGGTGGGCGGCCGGGTGGTTTATGAAGCGGCGGGTCGCTGACTGCGGAACCGGTACTCTACCACTGCACATCAAGGCGGTAGATCTCGACTGTAGACTGGCTCGCTAAAACAACGGGTTCCCCGTCCGGAGTCCAGGAAACACCCGGAGCGATGGTTCCCGCCAGGTCGAACTCCTTGATGCTTCGGATTTCCTCCAGCTTGCGCGTGGCCACCTCGATGCGGGCCAGTCTGGTTGGACCGTACCGCATCCCGTACACGTATTTGCTGTTCTTCGACCAGGTCGGGAACCCAAAGATCTTTGTATCGACATCGACGTTCTCCCAGCGCCGGGTTTCGAAGTCATAGATGGCAGGCTGGAACTTCGGCAGGCTGATTGCCACGAGACGTTTCCCGTCCGGCGACCAGCGCGGCGAAAACATCTCCTCCGAGCCAGGCACCATCTGCACTTGCCCGGTTTCCAGGTCCACCAGCGAGACGTGCCGATCCTGCTTCGGAACGGCGTCCAGACTCAGCGGTGCGAAGACCAGTTTCTTTCCGTCGGGAGACCAATTCGGGTCAAAGCCGGGACCGTTCACGCCTTTCACCGGCTCGGCCCTGCCACCCGCCGCAGGGATGGTAAAGATCCGGTGACGATCTCTATATACTCCTTTCCTGATTGCGGCGAACGCCAGGCGTTTGCCGTCCGGCGACCAGCGGGGCATATAGGTCAGCAGGCCGTCTTCCAGAAGGACCTTGTCACTGCCATCGCGCCGGCATTTCCATAGTTCCCGCGCCGGAAAACTGATGTAGGCAATCCACTGCCCGTCGGGCGAGTAGTCCAGGCAGTCGGCGGAAAGCCCGTCCAGATAGGGCTCGAAGAGTCCGTTTTGTTTGTTGAGCTTCATCGACTCGCCGTGCTCAGCGTATCCGACTGTGTAGATCACGTGCGGATCCGTAGGGTCCTCGACGGGGTCGTAGTAGAGCGAACCGGACGTCAAACGCTGCGGCTGCGGCCTCCTCATCCAGCCGAACCAGCGCCGGCTCCCCCGCACATAGAGATCTCGCGCGGACACGAAGTACAACCTTTTCCCGTCGGGCGACCAATTACCGGCTCTTTGCTCGGCCTGAAACTGCGGTAGAAGGGGCCGCAAGCCGGTCCCGTCGGTCTTCACCTCCCAGAGCTTTGACGGACCATCTTTGGCAACCACGAACCCGATCCGTTCGCCCGACGGATACCAGAATGTGTCCGAGGGCCTGTTCCAATCAATCCGGGCTACCAACCTCTCTGGCCCGCCGTCCACAGGACGCGCAAACAAGCCCTCTTTACTGGATCTCAGCAACGTCTTGAGGTCGGGGGAGACAGAATAGTAGCTGTCTGCGACAGTTTCAGCTATTCGTCGCGGCTTGCTCCCATCGAAACCCGCAAGCCAGAGTTCTCCCCAGGTCACAGACAGAGGCCGAGCTCTTATCAGGATGACGCCTGGCCGGGGGTCTACCGGGCACAGCCAAGCCACGTACGCCGGGTTGAGGAAAGGCATTTTTTCCGGTCTCGACTCGCCCCCCTCCGTGGAGATGGACTGGAATGGCCAGGCGTACAAAATCCTTCCACCGTGCACGGCCAGGACACCGCTCCCGTCGGTCAACTGAGTTACCCGCGCCTTGGGCGCCGGCACCGGCCACAATCCCGTTACCAACACGCCCGCCGTCACCAACGCAAGCAACCCCGCGCCCCACCACAGCCGCGCATGCGGGCGCTCCGGTTTCATCGCCGTAAGGGTGTCTTCTTTGGGCCGATCCACCTCCACCGGCGCCACGAACCTGTAGCCACGCCGGGCCAGGGTTTCGATGTAGATCGGCTTGGCGGCCGAGTCTCCCAATGCCTCGCGCAATTTGTTGACGGCCTTGTTCAGGCTCTGCTCATAGTCCACGAACGTGCCATCGGGCCAGAGGCGGCGTTGGAGATCCTCGCGCGGAACGATCCGGCCGGCTTGCTCCAGCAGCGCGGCCAGGATCTGGGTGGGCTGCTCCTACAGTTTCATTCGGACTCCGTGCTTGGTGAGCTCGCGAGCCTGCGGGTCGAACTCGAAAACGCCGAACCGGATCTTTGGGCGGGGATTCTCCTCCCCGGCGGATAGTGGCATGCCTTTCGTGGTTCCGATTTTAGGGGATTATAGCACGGCCGGCGCGGGTTGCGAGCAGGGAATCCGATCCGACAAACATATCTTTTTCAATCATTTAGCGGGGGAGCCGATGATTCACATGCAAGTCAGTAAAGGTTCCGCCACGGGCCATGGAGGTCCCCGGTTATCCGCCCCAAAGTGGGGCCATGAACCTCACAAAAACTCTTCTATTGTTCCTCTTTCCTGCTTCGGCGTCCTGCCCCGCGCAGACGCTGGTCATCGGGCTTTACGATTACGCCGACCTTTCCGCCAAAGAAACCACACGCCTCACCGAGACCGCCGGTCTGGCATTGGCCGACGCGGGCATCCAGGTTGTCTGGGCCCAGAGATGCCAGCTAACCAGATCGTGATGCGGATCAATCCCACCGGACTCCCCAGTTCCAACGGCGACAGGGTGCAGCATCTGGGAAAGACGCTTGCTACGGCGGACGGCGGGCAATTCGCCAGCGTGTCCGTGCCGGCCGTGCGGGCGCAGGCAGCGGAATTCGGGATCGCGTTCGACCTTCTGCTCGGGTATGCCGTGGCGCACGAGGCCGGCCACTGCATGTTGGGACCCGGCCATTCCAACTCCGGGCTGATGCGCGCCGGCTGGAACCGCAAGGACTCCGAGGAGATGACGCGACTGAGCTTGCACCTCACCAAGCAGGAGGCGCGGAAGGCCGCAGCGCGTTTGGCGCTGACTCAAACGGCTGCCAACAGATAGCACTTGCAGGTTTTCGCCGGAACAATCGGCGCGTTCGAGCGTCCAATCAACTCATGCGGGATGCTCTGATCGCCCTAACTGTGTCGGCTGTCGCCCTTATGGCGCAGACCACCCCCAAACGAGCCGTGGCCAAGCCGCCGGCCGTTGGGGAGGATTGGCCGGTATGGGGCTGCAAGAACCGCGATTTCATAGTCAATACTTCGGGCCTCGCGGACTCCTGGCCGGCCGCTGGTCCGAAGAAAATCTGGAGCCGCCCGCTGGGCGATGGCTACTCCTCTGTCGCCGAGGAGGGCGGCATCTTGTATACCGCGTTTCGCCGGATGGCGCGCGACGTCATCACCGCCCTCGACGCCGCCACAGGCAAGACGCTCTGGGAATACGAATATGAGAATCCGTTCACCAACGACTATGCGGAGGCGGTGGGCCCTGGCCCCTACGCCATGCCGCAAGTGGTGGGCGATCGCCTGGTCACGGCCAGCGCCACCGGCAAGATCCAATCGCTCGACAAGAAGACCGGCAAGCCGAAATGGTCGCACGACTTGTACAACGAGTTCCACGCCACGCACCTGCAATATGGATACTCCTGCCACGCGCTGCCCTACAAGGACATGCTGATCTACCAGGCCGGCGGCCAGGGCGACGGCGTGATCGCGTTCCGCCAGAGCGACGGCGTGGTGGCTTGGAAGGCGCTGCAATTCACCAATTCGCACTCCTCGCCGCTGCTGATTAACGTGGATGGGCAACCGCAGGTGGCGGTTCTGGCGGCCAAGACCGTGTTCGGCTTCAATCCCGACAATGGCGCGCTGCTTTGGTCGCACGAACACGAGACCAACTATGGATTGGCCGTGAGCACTCCTGTCTGGGCGCCCGGCAACCTGCTGTTCGTAGCTTCGGCGTATGGCACGGGCGCGCGCGTGTTGCACCTGCACCAGTCCGGCGGGAAAACCTCGGTGGATCAGCTTTGGCAAGACCCGCACCTGGAATTGCACATCGGGACGGCTATCCAGCGCGACGGGTATGTGTACATATCGCGGGGCTACGACGGTCCGGTTCTGATGACTGCGGTGGAGCTGAAGACCGGGAAGATCATGTGGCAGCAGCGCGGTTTTGCCAAGGCGCAACTACTCTGGGCGGATGGCAAACTGATTCTCGCGGACCAGGATGGCACGCTGGCCCTGTGCCGTGCGACTCCGCAGAAGTTCGAGGTACTTTCGAAGGCATCGGTGCTGCAGAGCATCGCTTGGACGCCGCCGACGCTGGTGGGCACCCGGCTCTACCTGCGGGACCGCAAAACCATCGCGGCATACGATCTGGGTAAATAATGTGGGGCAGGCTCTCAGCCTGCGGCGGCCTCTCAGGCCGCCTCTTTTGGTCGCGGCTGCGACGCCTCGTGGGGCAGACCTCCAGGTCTGCAGCCGACGTCCACGTCGGCTGTTCGTGCTCGAATGTGCCGATTTCATTGTGCGGCGAGCGGGTCCTGGAGGTCCGCCCCACCGGAGTATACTTGCATCCATGAAGCTCTGTACCATCTACCTTCTGGCTTGGGCCGCCTTAGCGGCTGGCGCCACCGACGCGAACTGGCCCCAGTTTCGCGGGCCCTCCGCCAACGGCGTGGGCGCCGGCGCGCCGCCCGTCGAATGGAACGTCGAGAGCGGCAAGAACATCCGCTGGAAAACCGCGATACCAGGTCTGGGACACTCCAGTCCGGTGGTGTGGGGCAACCGCATCTTCCTCACCAGCGCGGTCCCGGCCAGCGGCGAATCGGCGTTGAAGGTCGGGCTGTCCGGCATCGCATCGGTCAAGGGCGAACCCGCGCAAAGCTTCAACGTGTATTGCCTGGACCGCAAATCCGCCAAGATTCTATGGCAGCGCGTGGCGGCCAGCGGGCAGCCCAAGATCATGCGCCACCCAAAATCGACGCACGCCAATCCCACGCCAGCCACCGACGGCAAGCACCTGGCCGTGTTCTTCGGCTCTGAAGGCTTATTCACTTACAACCTGCATGGCAAGCTGCTTTGGAAGAAAGATTTCGGTGTGCTGGATGCCGGCTTCTACATGGTGCCAGGCGCGCAGTGGGGATTTTCCAGTTCGCCCGTGATCCACGGCAACATGCTGATCATTGAGGCCGACGTGCAGAAGAATTCGTTCGTCGCCGCGCTCGACATCCAAACCGGCAAGGAGCTCTGGCGCACGCCGCGCAACGATGTGCCCACATTCGGCTCGCCCGCCGTAGTGCCCTACACGGCGGCCGGCGCCAAAGGGTGGCAGGTGGTGGTGAACGGATTGAGGCACATCGCCGGCTATGATCTGTCGACCGGCAAAGAACTGTGGAGCATGAAGGGTGCCGGCGACATCCCGGTACCCACCCCCGTTTTCGAGGACGGTCTGGTGGTGGTTACCAACGCACACGGCCGGGGACGGCCCATTTATGCGATACGCAGCGACGCGGCCGGCGACATTACCGACAGCAAAACCGCGATTGCCTGGAGCGAACCGAACGGCGGCAATTACATGCAGACTCCGCTGCTCGACAATGGCCTGGGTTACTTTTGTTTCGACACCGGAGTGCTGAGCGTCTATAAAATGGCCACCGGAGAGCGCCAATATCAGCAGCGGCTGGGCGGCGGGACGTCCGGATTTACCAGCTCGCCCGTGGCCGCCGGGGACCATCTCTACATCACCAACGAGGAAGGCCACAGCTACGTGCTGACGCTCGGCGCCCAGTACAAACCGCTCGCCGAAAACGAAATCGGCGAGACCGTGATGGCCACGCCCGCGATTGCCGGCGGCGCGCTCTACATGCGCGGGGCCAAGCACTTGTTCGCCATCGGCGCCAAGGAGTAAAGTGGTGGCATGATTACCGGCGCTCACGTGCTTCTCTACAGTAACGATGCGGAAGCGGATCGAGCATTCTTCCGCGACGTGCTGGAGTTTCGCTGGGTAGATGCCGGCCACGGCTGGCTGATCTTCAAGCTGCCGCCGGCGGAGGCCGCATTGCACCCCACGGACGGCGATCCCGCCGAAGGCCACGCGGGGCATCGGATGCTGGGCGCGGAGTTCTACCTCATGTGCGACGATTTGCAGGCCTTGATCCAATCGCT
>JBEKPZ010000149.1:0-23984 GCA_049520215.1 Bryobacteraceae bacterium
GCGGTGGCCGAAGACGAAGGCATCCCCATCTACGTGATCTCCACCAACGAGGTCAACAAGGACCCCATTTCGAGCGGCGTGTTCCGGCGCATCGCCACCCGCACCGGCGGCAAAGCCTATTGGGCCAAGACCTGGCAGAAGCAGGTGGAGGCTTTCGAATCCATCCGCGAGGACTTGGGCAACTCCTACACCGTGACCTACTATCCGCAGCCCAATCCCAACGAGGGCTTCCGCAAGATCGCCGTCGAAATTGTGACCGACGTGGGGAAGAAGTACCGCGTGCGCTCCAGGCCGGGCTACCGCCCCCGCGGCGGCTTCTAAAACGTTGTGGGGCAGGCTCTCAGCCTGCGGCGGCCTCTCAGGCCGCCTGCGACTTGACAGGAACAAATTCCCGCATACCCTCGTATCTACCGCTATGAGGTGCTCCATGCGAACGCACATTCTCGTTTTGTCTCTGGCCACCGGCCTCCTCGGATTCGTAGGATGCGACATCGACGACCTGGATATCGGCGGCTCGGAACGCTACACCCAGGATTTCCACTACAGTTACGCGCTCCAGCCCGGCGGGCGGCTCTCGGTGGATAATTCAAACGGCTCTATCGAGATTTCCGGGTGGGACCAGGACACCATCGACATCAGCGGAACAAAATACGCGCGCACGCCCGAATTGCGCGACGCCCTGAAGATCGAGATCGATCACACCGCGGACACCGTCCACATCCGCACTGTAAGGCCCTCGGACCGGCGCGGCAGCATGGGCGCCAAGTACATCATCAAGGTTCCCCGGCGCACGCAACTGGAGCGCATTGCCAGCTCCAACGGCTCGATTCACACGCTCGACGTGGAAGGCCCGGCGCGGCTCAAGACGTCCAACGGCGCGGTGCACGCGGAGAATTTGCGCGGCAGCCTGGACGTGCAAACCTCCAACGGCAGCATCGAAGTGCAGAACCTGGAAGGCAGCGCGTCGCTGCACACCTCCAACGGACGCGTGCATGCCGAGGACGTGCGCGGCTCGCTCGAAGCCGACACCTCCAACGGCGGCATCCACGTGCGCCTGCTGAAGCCCGAAGCCGGCCGGCCGGTCAAGTTGGAGACGTCCAACGGCCCGATCGAACTGACCATGGAGGCCGTGAACCAGAACGAAATACACGCTACCACTTCCAACGGCGGCATCACCGTGCACTTGCCCGGCGGCATCGGGGCGAACTTGACCGCGCATGCCAGCAACTCTTCCATCTCGACCGAATTCGAGGTAGCCACGCAGGGCACGCTCGACAAGCACCACCTGGAAGGGAAGATCGGCGCGGGCGGTCCGGCCATCGAACTGAGCACGTCGAACGGGAGTATCCGGCTGATGAAGATGTAGTAGGACAGGCCTCTGGCCTGTCATTGAAGGGGCGGAGCCAGGGAGGTAGCGTGCTGCCACGCGCTACTCGATGCGGAGCGCCGCGGCCGTTTCGATCGCATGGCACGGCGCGCCGGAGGTTGCGCCAGCAGTCGGAAGTGCTGAACTCAACCTCGTCGTCCCGACGTCAAGTTTGCTTCCATATAGGTCCGCAGCACAGCGTTGATTCGTGTTTGGTACCCCTTTTGCTTTCGAAGCCATTCGAGCACGTCGCCATCCAGGCGGATGGTGATTGTTTGCTTCGGCGCGGGAATAACCACTCGTGCCGTCTTCCAGAACTCGGGGTCAGTCCGCTGGGCATCCGGGTCGCTCTCGATGGCCCGTCGAGTTTGACGATCGCTCATAGAGCGGAGCCGCTTCCAATCGCTGCGTTCCTTACCCGAGGTTTTTCCAGTAAGCTTCTCTTTCATGTCGCTCTGCCCTCCACGCCGAAATGATTCGACGCTCACTCCGAGACACTTCGGTGTAGATCACCGTTATCTCGACACCGTTTACGATGCCAATGGCGTAGACCCGGATCTCGCCATACTCATATCGATCATCCGCCCGCTCAAGCGTCGGCCCATCGAAGATCCTGGCTGCATCTTCGAACGCAACTCCGTGACGGGTAATGTTGCGCCGGTCTTTTGCCGGATCCCAGGCGATCTCATGGCGCCATATTTACATTATGTATTGACGCCGCGGGATCGCGCGGACACAAAGGCCTCGCTGGCAACTTTAGGACCACTAAAACGGGCGCGAATCACCACTATCCTAGTTTTGGGATAGAATCGTCTTGGGACGAGGAAATCCCAGGAAGGGATCCCGCCGGGACGTGGATTTGGTTTCGGCGCGCCTGAAGCAAGCCCACAAGGATTACCAGGAGCGTTATGCCCAAGAATGAAAAGGACCCGATCGTCGCCCCGAGTTCCGGGAACGTCTTTGCCGACCTGGGGTTCGCCGACGCCGAAGAGCGCAAGACTAAGGTTCGCCTCGCGTTTGCAATAAACCAGATTCTGGAGCGGCGGCGTCTCCCCCAGGCCGAAGCTGCCCGCCACTTGGGCATCAACCAGCCCAAGGTCTCCGCGCTTGCCAATTACCGGCTGGAAGGCTTCTCCGTCGAGCGACTGATGCACTTCTTGAATGCGCTCGGCCGGGATGTGGAGATTGTCATTCGCAGCAAACCACGGTCGCGGCGAGTGGCAAGGATTATTGTTACGGTTGCTTGACGTCGACTGTGGGGCCGATGATCAAACGACGCCTGGACCAATAACGACGAGCGACTCCCGGACCTGGCGGCGTTTGGATACGTCAGTGCTAACTGAGCTATATCGTTCCAAAACCTGAAATTTGGCGCCTTTATAAAGGCGTCGAATTGAAGCATGGTTCGCGTTGCTGATGACTACTGCCGCGCCTCGCTCGCCGGCGCGTCGAGCCACGCAGGCCAATCGTTCCTGGTCTTGCCAAGAAAAATTTCTCTGGTTGTATCGGACGAAGCCATTGTTCTCGTGCGCGACAGTGTAGGTTGGATCGCAGTAGACTGCGTCACCACGCCGCGCCGATTCCACGACGAGCTCGAAGTCTGCGTGACGGACGTCCGCGTCCGCAAGGACTCGAGAGGCGCTGGCCAACAAGTCCCTGCGCCACAGGACTTCTGGCGTTCGTTCACCACCGCCGTAGGGGACGTTGAACTGGCCAGCCAAATTCAGCCGATAGATGCCGCCGAAAGCGGTACGGTTGAGGTAAAGAAAACGTACAGCGCGCTCGATGGGTGGTTCGGGATCGCTTGCCCGCAGCCGATCATAGGTCGACTTATCGACGGGCAGGCGTTTTAGTCGCCGAATAAGTTCAGCCGGACGATCGCGGACGAGGCGGTAGGTGTTGATGAGGTCCGCATTAATGTCCGAAAGCACCGCAAGCCGAGGTTGCAATGCAAAGAAAACTGAGCCGCCTCCAAGAAACGGCTCGTAGTAAATGTTTCGCAACCTGCTGCGAAGAACATCTACGATCACGCCACTTGCCCAACGCTTACCGCCGGGCCACTTCAGAAAGGGCAATGCTGGCTCTTGGTTTTTCACTGGTCTCGCATGATATTCAGTGGCCCGCTTTCACCGCTAGCGGCAAATGAGCGAAGCTTAATCAGCCGGTCGTGGATGTTCAGGGTGTCCAGCGCCCTTGCGGTTGCCGCAGGTACCATGGACCGCCAGGCCGTTCCGCCTTTGATGATGTCTTCACGGATTTCTCCTCCGCTGACGAGTTTCTTGGTGCGTTCCCACAGGACATTGACGGTGTAGCCGTAGCCCCTGAGGATGCGTATCTTTTCCTTGTTCCAGTCCTCGCAGACCGTGGTGAAACAAGGGACCGAGGTGGGCATGAACTCGGGAAGCCGCTGAGGCGTCTCAATCGGAAATGGAACAAAAGCGAATGATCCCTTTGCGATGCCAGCATCGACAAGTGCCTCGGCAATGATGCTGATCCGCTCAAAGTACGTCAAGGGGTTGTTCTCCGGCCGCTCCCTCGGACGGCCGAGGGGTGTGAACTCAGATGGAGTAATGTCATACTTGGTAATGCCGATCCACAAAGAGTCGCACCGGTCCTTGGCTGCGAGCACGTATTCGAGATGCTCGTTGTGAAAGGGCTGAAATCTGCCGTGGACGGACCCGGCGGCGACTCTCATGGTTCCTCCAAGTACTGTTTGAAGTCCCAATCGTCAGCAGTAGCCCAGAAACGATCGTAGTAAGAGCTGAAGCCGTAATAGAGCGAGTCCACGTCGCGCGATCCCGTCGGCCTTACGACGTGCAACTGGGGCAGTTCTGCCCCGGACCCCTTGCCCAAAACGTAGTGGCTTGCAAGGCATATCGCGTCGTCAATGAACATGAGCCTGAAAGTAGGAAACTCCGGATAGAACCTGACTTGGACGTTCCACGCTCGCTTGATCCGGAGGTCCGCGATCGCTCGGAGGGAGTCCAGCACTTTCTTCTGGTAAAGGGCACGGTCCTTCTCGGCACTTTGCGCCATTTCGATGAGCTTGTCGCTATCCGGCCGGCAAAGGAGGAACCGGACCGGTCTCGCCGGGCGCTGGCATCGGCCCACGGCAGCCTCGAACTCCGTTTTCTCGTCTGTAAGTTTGGCGGCGCCGATACCGAGGAAATCCATGGAGTTCGACACCATCCCAAGCGCTCTCTTGAAATTGATTCCGGCTTGGATCTGGTCATCCGCTCCGACGAGGCCTATCCTCCAGAATTGGTTGAGCTCCGACCGGACGATCCAGCCAATCAATACGGACGAGAGGAAAATGATAAGCGCGGCGCTGCGTGCGAAAAAGTAGGCGTATGCGGTATTGATTACGATCCAAAATATCCCGACAGCCGCCACGCGCCAGACTCGATCTGCAGGATTCGCAAGGGCCAGCTTGCCGTGCACCCATTTCAGCAGGGCGGTCAACCCCAGCACGACGACGTCTGCGACGATGTTGATCCAAAAGCCGTCAATCGCCTGATTGGACATTCGCCTTGCCGGCCTGCTCGGCCCTGAAGATCATTTGGGACCAATTCTCAAAATCCCCGATACGATCCGAAATCTGCTGAAGGGTCTCGAACTTAGGGTCCATCAAAAAGCCCCGTTCCCCGATCTCGAATTCTCCCGTCCGCAGGATAACGTCGTATGCTATCCCAAGATGTTGCTGGCTTACTGGGCGTGAGTTATCGTATAGCAGGCCCCTGTATGACATGTCCGCCAGTTCACCTGTTCTGAGCCGGAGCTCCTCCCCAAGCTCACGTGTCAGTAGCGGGCCCCCAAGCGTCGGGTCGGAAATGTTCAGCAGGGGACTTATGTCCTTTGGATTGAGGTGACCGCCGAACGAGATCGAATAACAGCCGTGCAGCCTTGCCTCAGGGAGCCGGCGCGTGCGTTTGTATGTCAGATAGCGGTCGTTATGGCGGACGATGAAAACGGAGACAAGCTGAATGACGGAGGTATCTTCCTCCGCTTCTCGCCTGCGCATCGGCCTACACTCGTCCAAGAGGCCCTCTTGATCACAATCTCTTCGGTGTATCCCAACACCTGGGACGTAGCGAGACAGAGATGAGGCCGGAAAGACGACGATATCTTCGTCTATCAGGGCCTTTTGGTATCGGTCGGCCACATGCTCGTCGAGTCGCCCTTTCCACTCGCGGAGGGCGAAACGCCCCCTCCCAGTGCGCATGAAAGATGAGCGGTCTTGCCTGCGAAGAATATCCGTAGAAAGTTTGGACTTCATCGTATGCCAGGGCGTCAGGCCAGCGGTGCGCAGCAATTCGTCGCGCATCGCGATTTCTGTTATCTCGCGCGCGCTCAGCGGTTCATTACGATTTCGCAGGACCTGATCCGCCGCTCTTAGAAACCCTGTCACGTTACTTTACCAAGTATAGCCAAAGCCCAACCGTTAATGGATTGATTCCAAAGTTGAATCCGGTGCTGACGTTAGCTACACCCGCTAGTCCCGCCGCAATTCCCGCACTTATAGCAACTCCCATTCCGCGTCATGATCGACCCGCACTCCGCGCATAGCGGCGCATCGGCGGTCATCGGCGCGAACGGCAGCTCCTGCTGCGGGCTGGTGGGCTCTGTAGGCCGCAGCGTGGACGTTTCCCCCGCTTCCGTTATCGCGTACTCCGGTCCCAGGAACCGCGCGCCCAGCCATCGGAAAATGTAATCCATGATCGAGCTGGGCTCGAAGCGCACGTGCGCGAACTTGTCCACCAGGAACTTCGCCGGCACGCCATACTGCAGGTTGAAGCTGATGGCCGTGGCGAACGCGTCCATCAGGCCGGAAATGGTCGAGCCTTCCTTCGCCATGGTGATGAAGATCTCGCCCGGCGCGCCATCGTCGTACATGCCCACCGTGATGTAGCCTTCGTGGCCGCCGATCGAAAACTTGTGCGTGATGGCGCGCCGCTCGTCCGGCAGCTTGCGCCGCACGGGCCGGTACACCACCTTCTCCACAGTCTGCTGCGCGGGCGCCGCCGCGGCAGCATTAGCGGCGGCCTTCTCCGCCTTGCCCCCCGTGCCCGAGCTGAGCGGCTGCACGCGCTTGGAATTGTCGCGATAGATGGCCACCGCCTTCAAGCCCAGCTTCCAGCTCTCGATGTAGGCGTTCATCACCTCGTCCACCGTGGCCTCTTCCGGCATGTTGATGGTCTTCGAGATCGCACCCGAAATAAACGGCTGCACCGCCCCCATCATCTTCAGGTGGCCCATATAGTGGATCGACCGCGTGCCGTTGGCCGGCCGGAAGCTGCAATCGAAAACGGCCAGGTGCTCGGGCTTCAGGTGCGGCGCGCCTTCGATAGTGCCCGTGGCATCGATGTGGCTGACGATCTGATCCGTCTGCGCCGGCGTGTAGCCCATCTTGATGAGCGCCTGCGGCACGGTGTTGTTGACGATCTTAATCACGCCGCCGCCCACCAGTTTCTTGTACTTCACCAAGGCCAGGTCCGGCTCCACGCCAGTGGTGTCGCAATCCATCATGAAACCGATGGTGCCGGTGGGCGCGATCACGGTCACCTGCGCATTGCGATACCCGTTGCGGCGGCCCATCTCCAGCGCCTGGTCCCAGCATTCCACCGCGCCCTTATAAAGGTCCTGCGAAATCTGGCGGCCGTCCAAGCGATGCGCCGCGTCGCGATGCATGCGGATCACCTCCAGGAACGGCTCGGTATTGCGCGCGTAGCCGGGGAACGGGCCGGTCGATTCGGCGATGCGCGAGCTGGTCAGGTACGCCTGTCCGCACATGATGGCCGTAATCGCGCCGGCGTAGTCGCGGCCCTGATCGCTGTCGTAGGGAATGCCGAACGACATCAGCAGCGCGCCCAGGTTGGCGAAACCCAGCCCCAGCGGCCGGTAGTTGTGCGAGTTGCCGGCGATCTTCTCGGTGGGATAGCTGGCGTTATCGACGATGATCTCCTGCGCCATGATCAGCGTGTCCACGGCATGCCGGAAAGCCTCCACGTCGAACTGTCCGCCCGGCCCCACGAACTTCATCAGGTTCAGCGACGACAGGTTGCACGCCGAATCGTCCAGGAACATGTATTCCGAGCAGGGGTTCGAGGCGTTGATGCGCGCCGTGTTCTTGCACGGATGCCAACGGTTCACGGTGGTGTCGAACTGCATGCCGGGGTCGCCGCACTGGTGCGTGGCTTCGGCGATCTGGTGCATCAGGTCGCGCGCCTTGAGGCGTTTTACGGGCTGGCCGGCGGTGACGGATTTGGTCCACCAGTCGCGGTCCTGGGTGACCGCCTCCATGAATTCCTCGGTCACGCGCACGGAATTATTGGCGTTCTGGAAGAAGATGGAGCTGTAGGCTTCGCCGTCGAGAGAGGAATCGTAGCCCGCCTCCACCAGCGTGTGGGCCTTCTTCTCCTCTTTGGCTTTGCACCAGACGAAGGCCTCGATATCGGGGTGATCGCAATTCAAAATCACCATCTTGGCCGCGCGGCGCGTCTTGCCGCCGGACTTGATCACGCCCGCAAACGCGTCGAAGCCTTTCATAAACGACAGCGGCCCGGAGGCGCGCCCGCCGCCCGAGAGGATGGCGTCCTCCTCGCGCAGCGTCGACAGGTTGCTGCCGGTGCCGGAGCCCCACTTGAACAGCATGCCCTCGGTCTTGGCCAAGTCCAGGATGGATTCGAGCGAATCCTTCACCGATACGATGAAGCAGGCCGAGCATTGCGGCCGTGTCGTGCCTGATTCCAGCTTGGCGATGGCGCCCGACTCCTGGTCGTAGACCCAGCCGTAGCCGCGCGCTTCCTTCACGCCCACGTTGAACCACACCGGCGAGTTGAAACAGGCTTTCTGCGTCAGCATCAGGTGCGCCAGTTCGTCGCGGAAGTTCTGGTTGTCCTGCGCGGTCGAGAAATAGCCGTCCTTGTGCCCCCAGCCGGCGATGGTGTCGACCACGCGCTGCACAAGTTGCGCGACACTGGTTTCGCGATCCGGCGAGCCCAGCTTGCCATGGAAATATTTGCTGGCCACGATGTTGGTGGCCGTCTGCGACCAATCCACGGGCACTTCGATATCCCGCTGCTCGAAGATGACGGCGCCCTTATCGTTGCCGATGGAGGCCGTGCGGGTCTCCCACTGGACCGCATCGTAAGGCGTTCTGCCGGCCTCCTGGCGAGCCGTGAAGTAGCGGGGGAAGGCAACCCCTGTGCTATTGGCCTTTTGGTCTTTTGTTTTCAACATTTCCATTTTGGCACTCAGGTCTACGGTAAGCTGTCCCATGGGTTTCCCTCCGTTAGTTGTCGCGCATTCGTAATGATGCCCCAATATATAGTGTTTCGTCAAGAATTTTATCTATATACAGTGCTATAGGTTACAAACGTCCGAATTTCTTTGAGATTTATTCCGGCGCCGCCCACCGCGAAATCTACGGCGTCCCGGCGGTCACCACCAAAGCCGTGGAAGTCCTGGGAGTCCCGCTGCGGTAGCTGTGCATGACCGTGGAATCGAAATAGACGGCATCGCCGGTGGCCAGGATGTGTGGCTCGTCGCTCATTTGCAGCACCAGTTTCCCCGCGATCACGTACAGGAATTCGATGCCGGGGTGGGCATGCGGCCGGGCGCTCGAGACGGGCACCGGCAAGAACTGAGCATAGTAAGCGTCGAAGCGGCGGTTCGCCACCGGAAAACCGAGATTCTCGAAGAAATAGGCGGCGTCCGGAACGTCGGGCGCTTCCGGGAACCGCAGGCGATCGCGGCGGCGGACGATTTCGAACATGGGCTTCGGCTCGGGGTTGAAGAAGTAGTCCAGGCCCACGCTGAAGACCATCGCGATGCGCAGAAGGGTGGGCAGCGTCGGATGCATCACGCCGCGCTCCAGTTTGGAAAGCATAGCCGGTGACAGGCCGGTGTGCTTGGCCAGTTGCACCAACCCCATGCTCTTGCGCAGCCGCAGACGCCGCAGTTTCGGTCCGATGGAATACTGCTGCAAGCCCGCGTCGATGGTTTTGGAGGGCCGCGCCATTTTCTTTAGGATATAATAGCTTTTCCTTTACATCAAATGGCAGGCCAGTATGCGCGCTGCGGACGGCCGGACGTGCTAGCATCAAATTAAATGCAAATTCAAGGTCGTACGCTCGACATCGCGAACGATATCCGCTCCCTGAGCGATTTCAAACGGAACAGCCGGGAGTTCCTGGAACAGATGCGCGAAACGGGCAATCCGGTGGTCCTCACCATCAACGGCAAGGCGGAAGTGGTTGTGCAGGATGCTGCATCCTACCAGAAGCTGCTGAACTACATAGACCAAATGGAGGCTCTCGAAGGGATCAAGGAGGGCTTGGCGGACGTGGAGGCCGGGAGAGTGACACCCCTGGAGAAGTTCGAGAAAGACTTCCGGAAGAGGCACGCAATACCGCGTCGTTCTCGGTGATTCCGCAAAGGCCGACGCCGAGAATCTCTATCAATGGGACACTGAAAGAGCGCCATTGCAGCCCCAACCGGGTCCGCTCGCGCCGGAAGCGCAAAGCTCGCACCGCGAGATCCGCAACCTGCTATACGGGAAACGTGGAAACGTGTACCGGATCTTCTTCGAGATAGACGAAGAACGAAACGCGGTTTGGATTCTGCAGATTCGCCGCGGCGCATGCGCGACGTTGCGGCCCGAAGACTTGGCGATGCCCGGCGGTCGTTAGGAAGGCACGCGGGGGCTAGACGTACTCCGGAACAGTCAGGCGGAAACTTAAAGGTCAGGGCGGCTGAGGGCCGGCATGCAGATTTCAGCTCTGGGGTGGTAGTTTCGTGCCCGCAACTTCCTTCAACCGCCTGGCGAATTCCAAGGGATCCGCGAGCCCCGCCTCTTTCAAAAGATTGAGGACCGCTTGCTTCTTACGTCTATTGCATTTGTTCCGTGACATTATGCCTTGGGAGCGGCAAAAGCCCACGATGGCGTTGTCAAGTACTTTTGAGACAGAGGTGTTCCATCCTTCCCCGACGTAGCTTTGAGGGGAGACGGTCCTGGCAATCGCGGCGACTTGTCGAAACTTGAAGCGATGTTCCGGGTCTGTCCCGAAGTCGTGCCATCCAAAGAATGTGGCTGTGTATTCATTGTCCATGGGGAATACGAGATTTGGCAAGAGATGATGAAGGGCTTTCGTCCCACTTACGACTTTGCGTTTGACGGGCTCACTCTTGTAACGAACGATGTCTAGATCGCCAACGATGAGCCAAATCCGATGGCCTGCGCGTTCCACGTCGATGGACGGGCCGTCGATGCGCAGGTCTTCGAGCTCCGCAACTGCCATTGAGATGCTCCTTAGTTGTCCTCTGAATTCCGGCGGTCGCAAGAGGGTTTGGCCGTGACGTTCGACTCCGACGTCCCATGACTTGAGAGTCGCGGCTAGCGAGTCCGCAAACCCTTCATCGCGCGCGGCGTCGGAGGCCGTTGCGAAGCGGCGTAGCAATTCTATCGTCAGAAGATGGTGCTCGAGCTGGCTGCGAGTGAACGGCGGCTCGGTATTAAATGCATGCAGGTACTCACGGAACCCGCACTCAAGACGTTCGAGCCGTTGCTCGACGTTGTCCGTCTGCTGCGCAGGCATCGTCCTATAGTAGGTCCGGGAGGGTGGCCTGAGAGGCCGCAGCAGGCCGAGGGCCTGCCCCACTTACCCGAATTCTACCGAACGCGCCAGCTTCACCGCCGGATTCTCCCGAAGCTGCTGCAGCACCCGCTCCGGCACCACGTCGTCGGTCGAGACCACGGCCACGGCTTCCAGCGGCTCGCCTGGCGCAGTGGGCACCTCGCCGCGGCCCAGCGAGAAATTCGCGATGTTGATCCGATTGCGGCCCAGCACCATGCCCACATGCCCGATCACGCCGGGCACATCCAGGTTCTTCATGTAGACCAGATGGCCGGAGAGTTGCGCTTCGCAATAGATGCCGTCTACCTGGATCAGCCGCGGCTTGCCCAGCAGCACCGCGCCTTCCACCACGGTCACACCGCAATCGGTTTCGAGTTCCAGCCGGATCGAATCGGTAGGGCCAGAGCGCGCCTCGTGGCGCTCGGCCAGATTCCAGCCGCGTTGCCCGGCGATCTGCATCGCGTTGATCAAATTCGCGCGCTCAGAAACGGACCGCTTCAGCACGCCGGCCAGGCCGGCATTGCGCAACAGGCTGGTATTGTTTTCGCCGATGCGCCCGAAGTACGCGAGGCGCACGGTCTTGATGTGCCCGGCGGCGATGTAGGCCGCGAAACTTCCCAGCCGTTCGGCGACATTGATATACGGCCCCAGCGTGCGATATTGCTCGGGCGAAAGCGCCGGCATGTTCACCGCGTTCAGCGCCACGCCGTGCTTCAGATACTCGACCACCTGCTCGGCGATCCGCACGCCCACGATCTCCTGTGCTTCTTCGGTCGAGCCGCCGATGTGCGGCGTCGCCAGCACCTTGCTTTCCGCGAACAGCGCGTAACCCGGCGGCGGCGGTTCCACCCGAAACACGTCCAGCGCGGCCGACGCGACTTTGCCGGCATCGATCGCCTGCCGCAGCGCCTCATCGTCGATCAGCTCGCCGCGCGCGCAATTCACGATGCGCACGCCCGTCTTCATCTGCGCGAATGCCTCGTGCGAGAGCATGCCCTCGGTCTCGGGCGTTATGGCCACGTGCAGCGTGATGTAATCGCTGTGCGCGTAGAGCGTCGCCAGATCCACCAGTGCGACGCCCAGATCCTTGGCGATCTGCGCGGTGACATACGGATCGTACGCCTCCACGCGCATCTCGAACGCTCGCGCGCGCTTCACCACTTCCCGGCCGATGCTGCCCAGCCCGATGATGCCCAGCGACTTGCCGCGCAGTTCGCTGCCCATGAACTTCTTCTTTTCCCACTTGCCGCCGGTGGTGGATTGCGTCGCCTCCGGAATCCGCCGCGCCATGGCCAGCATGAGCGCCAGGGTGTGCTCCGCCACCGAAATGGCGTTGCCTCCGGGCGTGTTCATCACCAGGACGCCGGCCGCCGTCGCGGCTTCCAGATCCACGTTGTCGACCCCTACGCCCGCGCGGCCAATCACCCGCAGCTTGGGCGCTTGGTCGAGCACCGATTGGTTCACCTGCACGGCGCTGCGCACGATCAGCGCATCCGCTTCTGCGAGGTGATTCGCGTATTCCTTGGGACTGGAAACGATCACGTTCCAGCCGGGCTGAGACTTCAGAAGGGCAACTGCAGCCTCGGCGAGCGGCTCCGCAACCAGGATGGTCATGCGTGTACAGCCTGCGGCGTTACCGCAACCTCGCTATAAACGTTCTCGACCGCGGCCACGCCCGTTCCAAATTCCACCGGAAAGCCGTTGGCGCGCAAGATGATCTCCAGTTCCGCAATCACCGCAAACAGATCCGCGAAATCGAAGTAGCCCAAGTGCGCGATGCGAAAGATCTGTCCCTTCATGCTGCCCTGGCCGTTGGCGATCACGGCGCCGAAGCGGCTGCGAAACTCTTTCACGATCACGCCCGAATCCAGACCGTGCGGCGCTTTCACGGCGGTCACTGACGACCCCGGCGAATGCGGCGCGAACAACTCCAGGCCCAGCTTCTCGACCGCGGCGCGCGTAGCGCGGGCCAGTAGTTGCGCGTTCTCGATCAGATGCGGCATGCCGAGCTGCTTCACGTATTTCAGCGCTTCCGCCAGCGCCAGAATCAGCGCCGTCGATGGCGTCCAACTCGATTCGCCCGCGTCGCCGCTCTTTTTTTCCTTTTTCAGATTGAAGTAATAGTGCGGCAACGTCGCGCTGTCGGCGAAGCTCCAGGCTTTCGGGCTGATCGACATGAAGGCCAGCCCGGGCGGGATCATGAAAGCCTTCTGCGAGCCGCCGATGGTCACGTCCAGGCCCCAGCCGTCGATATCCAGAGGCATGGTGCCCAGCCCGGTGATGGCGTCCACCACGAAGATGGCGCCGGTCTTGGCGACCGCGCGACCCATAGCTTGCACATCGTGCGCTGCGCCGGTAGAGGTTTCCGAAGCTTGTACGAACACGCCACGGGTAGCCGGTTCGGCCTCCAGCGCGGCTTCCACCCGCTCGGGCGCGACCACTTCGCCGTAAGGCGCCGATAGGACCGTCGCGTCCAGCCCGTAGGCTTTGGCGATCTCGGCCCAGCGTTCACCGAACTTGCCTGCCACGCAGACGATCACTTTGTCGCCGCGCGAGAACAGGTTCGATACGGCCGCATCCATCGCCCCGGTGCCCGAGGCGGCAAACATCAGAACATCGTGCGCTGTGCCCATCACCTCTTTCAGGTCCGCGAGCGCGGACCGGTACACTTTGCGGAAGTCCTCCGTGCGGTGGTGGATATCCGCCGCCATCATGGCGTGCAGGGCGGGCGGATAGAGAGGCGTAGGGCCAGGCGTGAGTAATCTTTGCTTTCGAATGTGCATGGCGGGACCTTAGTTCTTTAGAATAGCAGACGCCATACCCGGCCCCGGGATGGTCAGATGCCCGCACCGGCGGAATTATACTCGCTTAACGACTCCGGGCTGCCGTCGTGAATGAGGAGTTCGGGATCCTTCTCGACGACCTTGCTGTAGGGCACCACCGAGTGCGTCAGCCAGACGTTGCCTCCGATCACGCTATGATGCCCCACGCGCGTCTGGCCGCCCAGAATGGTCGCGTTCGGATACACGGTAACGTGATCTTCCAGGTCGGGGTGCCGCTTGTTGGATTGGCCGCGGCGCAACTGGCCCAGATCGTCCTTCACCAGCGGATTAAAGGCTCCCAGCGTGACACCGTGATAGAGCGTCACCCGGTTCCCGATAGTGGCCGTTTCTCCGATCACCACACCCGTACCATGATCGATGAAAAACGATTCGCCGATCGCGGCACCGGGGTGAATGTCGATGCCGGTGTGACTGTGCGCCGTTTCCGTCATCATGCGCGGAATGTAAGGGATTTCCAGATGATAAAGCCGATGCGCCAGGCGCTGCACGGTGATGGCCTGAATGCACGGATAGCTGAGCAGCACCTGCTCGAGGCCCGCGGCGGCGGGGTCGTTGCTGTACGCCGCGTCGACGTCGGAGGCCAGCATACGGGCGAGTTCCGGCAAACTCTCGAGCGCCAGATCCACGCGTTCCCGTGCCGTTTTCCTAACCCCAGGCGGCACCCTACAGCCCCGACAGTGGCTCTCCAGATGGAT
The DNA here is from genome assembly GCA_049520215.1 of Bryobacteraceae bacterium. Classification (GTDB taxonomy): domain Bacteria; phylum Acidobacteriota; class Terriglobia; order Bryobacterales; family Bryobacteraceae; genus Bog-159. Next base: position 14,540 of record JBEKPZ010000149.1, read on the forward strand.
GGCGCGGCAGATCTGGCCGGTCAGAAGCCTCTCGATGTCCCTGAGGTACACGCGCGCCTGCCGGGGAAAGTTGCTCCCGCGATCGCTGTGGTAGAAAAGCGGGAACAAGGCGTCGGCGTAGCGGTTGCAGATCTCCGCCACCACGATCCGGCTGGGGAGTTCGAAGCTCTTATCCCCACCTCTGAGGTTGGCCTCAAGCGCCTTGCCAAACGTCAGGGACAGCGTGTTCATTTTTTGCAAATCCATACCTGCACCTTCAATGAAAACTGGGGGGCGGGCTTCAGCCCGCGCGGGGCTTGAGCCCCGCTAGGACAGGCCGGCGGCCTGTCCTACTGCGCCAGATTCTCAAACAGCGCCGTGGAGAGGTACCGTTCGCCGGAATCGGGCAGTATAGTCACGATAGTCTTGCCCGCAAATTCCTCTTCGCTCGCCAGGCGGATAGCAACCGCCGCCGCGGCTCCGCACGAGATCCCCGACAGGATGCCTTCCTCCAGCGCCAGCCGCCGTCCAAATTCGATGGCTTCCTCGTTGCTCACCCGCTCAATCCTGTCCACCAGCGACAGATCCAGTATCTTCGGCACAAAACCCGCGCCGATCCCCTGAATCTTGTGGCTTGCCGGCTGCAGCGGCAAACCTGCGCGCTGCTGCGTCAACACCGGGCTGGCGGCGGGCTCCACGGCTACCGAGACGATAGGCTTGCCCTTGGTCTTCTTGATGAACCGGGAGACGCCGGTGATGGTTCCGCCCGTGCCGACCCCCGCCACCAGCACGTCGATAGCGCCATCGGTGTCCTCCCAAATTTCCGGGCCGGTGGTCGCCTCGTGGATGGCGGGGTTGGCCGGGTTCTCAAACTGTTGCGGAAGAAAGTAGTGCTGCGGGTCCGATTCGGCAATCTCGATGGCCCTCCGTATGGCTCCGGCCATCCCTCCAGAACCGGGCGTCAGAACCAGCTTCGCGCCAAAGGCCGCCAGGACGCGCCGGCGCTCGATGGACATCGTTTCAGGCATGGTGAGCGTCAGCGCGTAGCCTCGCGAGGCCGCCACAAACGCCAGAGCGATCCCGGTGTTCCCGCTGGTGGGCTCCACGATTTCGACGCCAGGTTTCAGAACGCCTCTTTTTTCGGCGTCCCAGATCATGGATGCTCCGATGCGGCACTTGACGGAATACGATGGATTCCGCCCTTCGATTTTCGCCAGCACGGTGGCCTTCAGTCCCGCCGCCATGCGATTGAGCCGCACCAATGGCGTCTTGCCAATGCTCAGAGAATTGTCTTGATAGATCTTCGACATAGCTCCATGTTAGTATGGCGCGGATGAAAGATTCCTCCGGAGAGTATTCAGAGGCCCATGTGGGGCGGCCAATCCTGGCCGCAGCCGCCTTTTCAGGCGGCTGGACCCGCTAGAGAGCGGGTCCGCGGGCTGAATAGCGCGGGCCCTTAATACACGACCACGCCAATGTGATTATTCTGCTCCGCGTTAGGGCGCCCTTGATAAGTCCCAGGGACAACCGTTGAGTCGAACGACGTGTACAGCCGGCTTTGCCCGGCTTGCCCAGTCCCGCGGGCAATCGCGCCCATGAACAGATCCGACTGAAAGGAACCCAAAGACTGCGGGTCGCCGTCGATCGGATCGAGCACCTGGGTCACCAATTGCGAAACGCCGAGCGTTGTGCCCCCTGGGGCAATCTGATTGCGGAGCACTCGTACTTCGTGATTGAACTTGTCTCCAGCGGCGCTGTAGTAAGTCAGGTGCACGATGCCGGTGGAAGCGTCCACAGCCATCGCGGGATAAAAATGATGGCCGGTCGAAATATCCACGGAAACCGGACTCGACCACGTCCGGCCGTTGTCGGTAGACGCCGTTATCAGGACTTCGGCATTCAGACACACCGTGATCGGCGGATTCCCTTGCTGGAACGGATTCTTGCAATCCTCGTAGGCCAGAAAACTGGTGAACGTACCGCCTGTCTCTGCCCGGCTGGCGTGCTTTGGATAAGTCCACGCCAGCAGATTGATATTCACCATCGAATTCAAGTTGGAATTCGGCACGATCGGTTGAGTTACTTGCGTCACCAGCGATGGCGCGCTACAAACCGGTGCCTGCGGCGCGCCGCTGGCGGTGCAGGTCGTAAACAGGATGCTGTCACTCCCGTCCGTATTCGCGTTCACGAATGAGACGGTGACCAGGCCATCGGGCCGCACCTGCACGTAAGGAAAGGCCGCGGCGGTGTTCGCCGCCCCGCTAATCGTAGCCGCCGCACTGCAGCTCAGCGCGGGAGTGCACGCCACCAGGGCGATGCTGCTCGAGTAGGTGGTGAAATCGAACTGCTCGACTGCCACATAAACGTTGCCCGCGCCGGTTCCCGCCGCGCGCTGATCCACGGCGATGCGCGGCAGGTCGTTTACGGAATCGAAAACAGGCTGCGCAAAGAGGAGCACGGGCGGAGTGGCCGTCCAGCAGGAGGCTGCCTGCGCGGCGGTGTGCGTGCCGCTCGGGCAGGTGGAAGGATTCAACAGCGCAGATGCCGACGTCCGGAAAAGCGCCACTCCGCCGGTGCTCGCCGACCCGAACCGCACGTCGGCCATGTAGAATGCGTCGCGGTGCGGATCGGCCGCCACGACTACATTTCCAATTCCCATCTCAGTGTTCCCTTGGGCCGTAAAGCTTGGCAGGCCGCCCTCGAATTGAACGCTGCAATCGGCTGCGGCGGAACGGTGCACATAATAGCCGCTGACACTCTGGTCCCAATTCACCGGTGGACTTAGATTGCCGCGCCAGTCATTCGCCGCTTGCACGATCAGGTCCTCGTTCGGCCCCACGCGATTGAGCAAAAAATCCGCTGTGGCCTGATTTTGCGGCACGGCATTCGGTCTTGGTTCCAGATTGAACCGCGCTCCGGCAGGCCCACCGCACCCACTCGCCGCCGGCTCCGCCATCGCGGACGCTTCCTCGAGGCCGGCTCGCTCGAGCCAGGATTCCGGTACGGCAGCGCCCTTGGCAGGTTCGCCGAATGCCCGGATCGCCGCATTTGCCAGGGGATGCCCCGTCGCTTTGAGAAAACTGCGGCCCTCCTCGGAAGCCAGAAACCGAAGAGGCCCAGACGGTGGGATGCGGAATTGCCGGAACGCTTTCGGAATGGGCTGCTGGTGCGATTGACCGGTTAGCGCCCCTGCCGCGACGATGCTGAATACGATTACAGTTTTCACGATTATCGCTCCGCGCTCTAATACGAGACCGCCGTTAAATGATTGTTGACGTCCGCACTTGGCACGCCGCCATAAGTGCCGAACACGCTGTTCCAGGTGAACGCAACGTAGGCATGGCTCTCACCCACGGTTCCGGTTCCGCTTGCGGCCAGGCCCAGGCGGTCGCCGAAACCTGTAGGCTGGTCCAATACGGCGATCGGCGGAGAGGCCTGCACGTCTCCGAAGTCCGATGTCAATAGTTGAGGAGCGCCCACCGCCGTTGAACCTGCGGCAACCTGCGCCAGAAAGACCTGCGGCCGCTGCTGAAAGAAATCGTTTTCGGTAGAGTAGTACGCGATGCTGACCGTCTCTGTCGAGACATCCGTCGCCACCGCCCCAAAAAACTGTTGCCCTGGGCTGGCACTCACCTTGGCGATAGGCGACCAACTCGCGCCGCCATCGCTGGAACTGGTTAGGGCCACGTCGGACTTCGGACAGAACGGCGATCCCAAGCCATTTTGTTGAGTCACCGCAACATCGCAGCGGTCGTACACCAGAAAGGTGGTGACCGTCTTTCCATCGCTCTCCAGGCGGTGCGCATGCCGGGGATAGAGTTGGTCCTCCATCGGCACATCCCCGAGGAGCGTGGCGAAGACCGGATCGTTCTCCGTGGTCACCAGCACCGCCGCGGAGCAGGTGGGCGCCGCGGGTGCTCCGTTGGGCGTGCAAGTGACGAACTTGATCTCTTCCGGATTGACATTCGGAAAAGTAGTATTGCGATACGAGACGGTGACGCCACCGTCGGGGCGCACCTGGACGAACGGAAAATCCGCTTCCCCGTCCGCGCCGCTGACGGCGATCGACTTCCCACAGGCCAGCTTCGCATTGGTGCAGGCCGTGAGGGAAATGCTGGTACTCGAACCATTCGCCGTTCGTTGGGCAACTACCGTGTAAATATCGCCCGCGCCGGTGCCGCTTGTTCGAGGGTCCACCGCAATGTGTGGCGAATCCAGGAACGCATTCAATTCCGTGATGTTCGTAACCGCGCCAATCGTCCAGCATGAGGCGCTCCCGCCGGATTCGGTGCCGCTTGGGCAGGCCGTCGAACTGAGAAGATTCGCCGCGGTGGCCCTCACGATTCCAACGCCGTTCTCGTCGTGCGTCAGGCCAAATCGCAAGTCCACGATGAAGAACGCCTCGCGTGCGGGGTCCGCTATAACCGTGGGCGTCCCGTCCGGCACAAAAAGATCGGAAGCGTTGGATATGTCCGGCAGCCCACCTTCCAGATCGGGCGCACAGTTGGCGTTCGAGCGTTGCACGTAGAAACCATCCGGACTGCCCGCCAAACCGCGCTCATCGGTTGCCGTGGCCACTACCAGATCGAGATCTGGACCCGCCCGGCCAGGCAGAAAAGCAACCGACCTCGCGGCCTGCACCACCGCATTGGGACGAGGTTCGAGATTGAACCGGCTTCCATTCGGTCCCGTGCAGGCGGACTGCGCGTTGGCGGGGCAGACGCCCCAGAGCGCTACCAGAGCTGGAATACAAGAGCAGAATCCGGACTTCATGCTTTCTCCACGAATCGCGCCGAGACGCTCGCGCAACAGACACAAGGGTAGCAGGAGGATCCAGGAGCAGTTGTGAACAACATGTAAAGGTCTTGTGAAAGGCCAGCAGCTTTCAGCGGTGGATGTGCCGCATCATGCTGCATCATGGGTGCAGGAGGACCGGTTAGTCGTTTAGAATAGCAGACACAATGCCCTTACTCGATCGAGTACAGAAAGACATGGTAGACGCCATGAAAGCCCGCGACGAAGCCCGCCTGAGCACGCTGCGGATGATGAAGACCGCGCTGAAGAAACACGAAGTGGACGCTATGAAGCCGCTGGACGAGGCGGCCGAAATGCAAATCCTCAAGTCGCTGGTGAAGCAGCGCACCGAGTCCGCCGACATGTTCCGCAAAGGCGGGCGCGAGGAATTGGCCGTCAAAGAAGAGAGCGAGCGAAAGCTGATAGAATCCTACCTTCCAGCCGCCGCCGGCGAAGCCGAGATCGAAGCTGCTATCGCTGCCGCTCTGGCCGAGACCGGCGTGATTTCTTTGAAGCAAATGGGTATCGTAATGAAGGCCGCGCAGGCCAAGCTGGCCGGCAAGACCGTGGATGGAAAAGCCCTGAGCGAAAAAGTGAGGTCGCGACTCCAATGACGCCCCCCCCGACGGAAAAGAAACACCGGTCCTACGTGCCGGATAAGACCAACATGCGCGAGTTCACCTTCCGCGCCGTGCTTTTGGGCCTGGTGCTGACAGCCGTTCTGGGCGCAGCCAACGCCTACCTGGGCTTGAAGTCGGGCATGACTATCGCCGCCACCTATCCGGCCGCGGTGATCGGCATGGCGCTGCTGAAGCTGATGAAGGGATCGCTGCTCGAAGAGAACATCGCGCGAACCATCGGGTCCATCGGCGAATCCGTGGCGGCCGGCGCGGTCTTCACCCTCCCGGCGTTTGTGCTGTCCGGCGCATGGAAAACATTCGACTCGCCGGAAGCCTACTGGAAATCGGCCGTGCTGATGTTCGTGGGCGGCATCCTCGGCATCCTTTTCGTGACGCTGCTGCGCCGCGTGATGGTGGAGGACCCCGAACTGCCGTTCCCCGAATCGGTGGCCGCCTCCGAGATTCATAAGGCGGGCCAGCAGGGCAGCAAGGCCGCCGGACTGCTGTTCAAGGCGATGGGCTTCGGCGCCGGCCTGTATTTCCTGGGCGCCATGAACCTCTACTCGCAAAGCCGCGAGTTCATCCTGCGCATAGGCACCATCGGCCAGACGAAAGTGCGGCTGGGCGCCGCCGACACGGCCACTGCGCTGGGGGCGGGCGGCATCACCAGCGTTGCGGGACCGGCCGTGAGCCCGGCTTACCTGGGAGTCGGCTTCATCATCGGACCGCGCCTTGCGGCGCTGAACTTCTCGGGCGGCGTGATCGCCTGGGGACTGCTGGTGCCGCTGCTCACCTATTTCCTGGGGCCTCAACTCAAGGCCACGCTGCCGCCGGGCGCCACGGATGCGGCGTGGGGCATAGGCGGTGTGGCGGGAGCGCTGTGGAGATTCATCGTGCGCCCGATTGCCGTCGGCGGCATGCTGGTGGGCGCTTGCTACACGCTGTTCCGTATGCGCACCAGCCTGGGGATCGGCATACGGCGCGCGATCTCCGATCTGAAGAAGTCCAGCAGCCAGACCGAGTCCACGCTGCGCACCGAGCGCGACTTGAGCGCCAAAGTAGTGTTCCCGGGACTCGGCGTAACGTTCCTCTGCATGATCGCGCTCTACTATTACTTCACCGGTGTGCTGTCCGGCGCGGTCGTGTCGGCCGTGGTGATGCTCATTTTGGGATTCTTTTTCGCGGCCGTCTCCGGCAACCTGGTGGGCATGATCGGCTCGTCGAATAACCCCATCTCGGGGCTGACTCTTTGCACCCTGATTGTCGCCGCCCTGCTGATGGTCGCGATCGGCGTCTCCGGCGTCTCCGGCGTGGCTGCGGTCCTGGGCGTGGCAGCGGTGGTATGCGTCTCCTCTGCCGTCGCGGGCGAGATGCTACAGGACCTGAAAGTCGGCCACATCCTGGGTGGCACGCCCAAGCTGATGCAGATCGGCGACGTCCTGGGCATCATCGTGGCCAGCGCGGTGCTGTATTTTCCCTTGCTGTGGCTGCACATGGCCAATATCAAGAGCGGCGGCATCGGTTTCGGCGATCCCAAGCTGTCGGCCCCGCAAGCGGGCCTGATGGCCGCGCTGGCCCAGGGCATCGTGGGCGGCCACATGGCCTGGCCGCTGGTCATCGTCGGGATTTTCATGGGCCTCGCGCTCATCATGGTGCAGGTCAAGAGTCCCATGCTCTTCGCCGTCGGCATGTATCTGCCGCTCGAAACAACTTTCGCCATTTTTGTCGGCGGCGTGATTCGCTGGATCACGGACAAACTGCGCGACCGCCGCGGCTTCAACGATGCGCAGAAGGCGCGCGTGGAGAATGCCGGAGTGCTGGTGGCCTCGGGCCTGATCGCCGGCGAAGCGCTCACGGGGCTGCTGATCGCGTTGTTCGTGCTGCGGGATATTCACCTTCCGCAGATATTCCAGGACAACCCGCCGGTGCTGCTGGGTTTCGCCGTGCTGGCGCTGTTGGCAATCTATATGGTCCAGATCCCGCTGCGGAATGCGGGCCATCCGGACGAGCCCGCGCCGCCTACGGCGATTATGTAGGCGTGGCGCGCCAACCGGCAAGCGGGCGCTGGCCAGATTGCTCATGGGGCAGGTACTCCTTGGTAAACTGGATTCGGGTACACACTTGTGCCACCGGTTTCGCTGAGCGATTTTCCAGCGTATTTTGACGGAACGATGCCGCTGTTCACGGCCGAGGGATGCCTTCCGCCCGGCGATTTCCTGCCCTCTCAACTGGAGTTCGAGACGAGATTCGTGGACACTGGCGATCGTGTGCAGCGAGCGGCTATTTACCGGGGATGGAACGCACATCGTGACGAGTTAGTTCGCGCTGGGAACCCAGGGTCGGCACGTCAGTTACTCGACGGGAGCTATACCACTGCCAAGCCCGCTCCAGGAGATATTGACATCGCCGTTGAAGTGCCGCTGCCCGACGGTGGAGTGCTCGGAACGCTGGCGCCCGACCATCCGATTGTGAAACTTCTAATGGGGCCGCTAATGAAGCCGGTCTTCTCGTGCGACGCCTACCCGATTTACGCCTTGCCGAAGAGCGATCCGCTTTACGCTTCCGTTACGGTCCGGGCGATCGAATACTGGACGAAGTGGTTTGGCCGCAGCCGGACAGGTGCCCCGAAGGGGCGCGTGTGGGCAACCACGGGCGAGGGACGCATATGACTGTCGAAGCAGGCCTGAGGGACCCGTCAGTCACAAGAGAGGAACTTCGGGATCTATTGAATTACCTCAACGGCTTACCGGAGGGTATCCGGCGGACCGGCGCTTTCGCAGCCTACGAACAACGCGTCGGCGAGCTAAGCAGGGAACTCGTTCTCAACGATCTTCGGCTGTTCGCGTTTCATCTTCCCAACGAGGATCTGTGTGAACCCGCCACGACCAGCACGAACGAATACGTTCAGATGTATGAGAGGCTCTCCAAGGTGACTCATCGGTATGAGCACACCGCGGCACAGAGCCTGAAGGCGAGCCATGCGTTTCAGTGGGGAATGGTCGCGGCGTCCGTCTGCACCGTGCTGTCAGCCTTAACTATGCACCCGCTCGTGGTGCCACTTGGCATTGTGACTGCCCTCGCAGGCATCTACGTGTTCTGGCTTGCGGGCCGGGCGAGGAAACACGAGCAGGCAGCCACTCGTCTTTCGGTTCTGCGCGAACAGATCTCTCACACGTTTGGCCCGGCTGGCGAAGTGCTTGGACCTTCCGAGTACTATCCCGCGAGCACCAAGCGGATCGAGTCGCTGCTCGATGAAATGAAGGCAACCGTCGGCAACGGGCACGCGATCTAAATTCCGTAAGATTCCATTTGCCGCCGGGCCTTGAGCTTCAAGATGGCGATATCATCCGCCGCGTTGATGGCGTCCTCATATTCCGCGCGCTCGTCGCCGCTGAGCGTTCCCTCGTTGGCCTTCTCCCCAAGGAGGTCGAGTCTCGCCTGCACTGCGGGGTCGATTCGGAACTCCAGGATGCGCCTCGCGGATTCAGCGTCCATTGCGGCTGTCACTTCCTCGCCAGAATCTCCTTCACCCGAACCCACGCCTCCGTGCGCGCCTTGGCATTCCCCTCGCTGGCGTCCGGAGCCTCGCCCGCGCGCATGAAACCGTGGCCGGCGCCCTCATAAGTCACCGGCTCATACGTCTTGCTCAACTGCTTCATCTTTTCAATGGTATCCGGCGCGGTTGCGCCAATGCGCGCATCCAGGCCCGCATAAAACCCATACACGGGCGCTTTGATCCGGCTCATCGCGTCCTTATCGGGCCCCGGTCCGTAGAACACCAGGGCCGCGGCAATGTCCTGGCGGTTCGTCGCGAAGCGGAACGTTTGCCCGCCTCCCCAACAGAAACCCGCCACGAAAAGTTTCCTGGTGGCGGCCGGCAGTTTCAGGCCGTAATCGGCCACCGCGTTGAGGTCCGCGGTGATCTGGTCGGGGCTGAGATGCCCGATCGCCGGCATCACCTCGTTCGACTGGAAACCCTTGGTGCCCTTGCCATCCGGCCCCATGCCCGAAAGCAGGTCCGGCGCGACGGCGATGTACCCGGCGGCGGCGAA